>NZ_ADGX01000238.1 GCF_000177675.1 Parafrankia sp. EUN1f | reverse complement strand
CCCGACGCAACCCCTCCACCACCTTCACAATCCCCGCCACACCCGCCGCCGCCTGCGTATGACCAATATTCGACTTCACCGACCCACCAACAAAGACCGACCAGAACCCCGCCCCCGCCCATAAACCCCCAACAAAGCACCCAACTCGATCGGATCACCCAACCGCGTCCCCGTCCCATGCCCCTCCACCACATCCACCCCATCCGCAGAAACACCCGCATCCACCAACGCCGCCCGCAACACCCGCTCCTGCGCCACCCCCGACGGCGCCGTCAAACCATTCGAACCACCATCGGAATTCACCGCCGAACCACCCACCACCGCCAACACCCGATGACCCCGCTCCCGCGCCACCGACAACCGCTCCACCACCACAACCCCCACCCCCTCACCCCACCCCGTCCCATCCGCACCCTCACCAAACGCCTTCACCCGACCATCCACCGCCAACCCACCCTGCCGAGAGAACTCGACGAACGTCGTCGGGGTGGCCATGACGGCGACGCCACCCGCCAGCGCGAGCGTGCACTCGCCGGCGCGCAGCGCACGCACCGCCAGGTGCAGCGCCACCAGCGACGACGAACACGCCGTGTCCACCGTCAACGCCGGGCCCTCCAACCCCAGGGTGTACGCGACCCGACCGGAGGCGACACTGCCGGCGTTACCCGTGAGCAGATATCCCTCCGCGTCGTGGCCGGCGCGCAGACCGGTGACATAGTCGTGATAACTCAGCCCGGTGAAGACACCGGTCGCACTGCCACGCAGCGACGTCGGGTCGATCCCCGCATGCTCCAACGCCTCCCACGACACCTCCAACAACAAACGCTGCTGCGGATCCATCGCCAACGCCTCACGCGGAGAGATCCCAAAGAAATCCGCGTCGAAATCACCGGCGTCGTACAGGAATCCGCCCGCACGCACATACGAGCGTCCCGGCCGGCCCGGCACCGGGTCGAAGAGAGCCGCCACATCCCATCCGCGGTCGGCAGGAAAATCGGAGACCGCGTCCACGCCTTCCGCCACCACCCGCCACAGATCCGCCGGCGAGGAAACCCCGCCCGGGAAACGACAGCCCATACCCACGATGACGACCGGGTCGTCATCGGCACCCGCCCGTGCGATACCCGGGCGGGTCACCACGGCCAGACCGCGCGAGACATCTCCGGACGCGGGTGCGGCGGTGGAGGCCTGGGTCTCCTCCACCAGCCGTGCGTACAGGAGCTCGGCGACCGCCCGCGGATTCGGGTGGTCGAACACCAGCGTGACGGGCAGGCGCAGCCCGGTCATCTCCGCCAGCCGGTTGCGCAGTTCCACGGAGGTGAGGGAGTCGAAGCCGATCTCCTTGAACGCCCGGGTGGGCTCGACCGCATGCGGCGAGCGGTGTCCGAGCACGGCGGCGGACTGTGCCCGGACGAGGTCGACGAGAACGTCGCGCTGCTCGGTCCTGGTCAGTCCGGCGAGGGTGCGGACCAGCCCGGACCTCGCGTCCGTGCCGCCGATCGTGCCGCCTGTGCCGCCGATCGTGCCGCCGACCGGGACGCCGTGCGGGTCGGCGGCCGCGGCGTCCGCGCCACCGGCCACGCTGGTGAACGGACGTGTGGCGATTGGGACGAGCCCACGCGTCATCACCGCGGGCGTGCCCGCCTGCGCCTGAGCGGTCAGGACCTCCTCCGAGAGACCGATCGGCACCAGTGCCGCGTCCGCGGTACCGGCAACCGCGCGGTCGAACAGGTCCAGCGCTTCGGAGGTGGTCAGAGCACGCATGCCCGCCCGGGCCATGCGTCGCAGGTCCGCGTCACCGAGTCCGGCGGTCAGGCCGCTGCGCTGCTCCCACAGGCCCCACGCCAGCGAGACAGCTGGCTGGCCGCGCGCCGCGCGCCACTGGGCGAACGCGTCCAGGAACGCGTTCGCCGCGGCGTAACCGCTCTGGCCGGGACCACCGAACACGCCGGCCGCCGAGGAGAAGAGCACGAAACCCGCGAGGTCGAGGTTCGCGGTCAGTTCGTGCAGGTGCAGCGCAGCGTCGATCTTGGGCCGCAGCACGGCATCGACCCGCTCGCCGGTCTGCGAGACGACGGCGCCGTCGTCGAGGATGCCGGCGGCGTGCACGACCGCGGTCAGTGGACGGTCCGCGGGGACCTCGGCCAGCACAGCGGCGAGTGCCTGGCGGTCGGCCACGTCGCAGGCCGCGACGGTGACGCGCGCGCCGAGCGCGGTGAGATCCGCCGCCCATTCGGGGACGGCGCCGCGCCGCCCGGTCAGCAGCAGGTTCCGCATCCCGTGCCGGGTGACGAGGTGCCTGGCAACGAGACCACCGAGAGTTCCGGTTCCGCCGGTGACGAGAACCGTGCCCGCCGGGTCCCAAGGCAGGGCGCGATCCGTGGTCCCAGCTTCCACCGCCGCGTCCGCGACGGCTTCGGCCGGTCCGGAAGCCGGGGCCGGAACCGGAGCCGGCGGAACCGGCCTCAGCCGTGGGACGAACACACCCCTGTCGCGCAGGGCGATCTGGTTCTCGTCCCGTGCCCCGGCGGCGGCCAGGGCGGCAGGCACCATGGCCGCGGAGCTGTCGGCGTCATCGAGGTCGAGCAGGACGAACCGGCCGGGATGCTCGGACTGCGCCGATCGGAGGAGCCCCCACACCGCGGCGCCGGCCAGATCCGTGACCTGCCCGGCCACGGGCTCACCGGTCACCGCGCCCCGGGTGGCCAGGACCAGCCGGGACCCGGCGAGGCGCTCGTCCGCCAACCAGGCCTGGACCAGCGACAGCGCCCACCGGACCGCCCCCCGGACGGAGGCGGCGTCACCCGCCGTGGGTGGCAGGCGGACGACGGTCCAGTCCGGGGGCGGATCGCTTGCGGCGAGGGCCGTGGCCGGGACATCGACGCCAGGCTGCACGGTCACGAGACGGGCCCGGGCCGCCTCCGCCGCACCCGCCGGAACCGCCAATGGCGTCCACGCGACCTGGAACAGTGACTGTCGGGCCGCATCCGCCACGTCCGCGTTGGCGGCCGTGGCGGCTCCCGGCCCGGCACCGTCGTGCAGCCAGTAGCGTCGGCGCTGGAACGCGTACGTGGGCAGGTCGACGCGCCGCCCGCCAGCCACCAGCGGTGCCCAGTCCACGGGCACCCCGTGTACCCACAGCTGCGCCGCGCTCGCCACCAGCCGCCGCAGACCGCCCTCCCCCCGGCGCAGCGAGCCGACGGCGAGCGTGCCGTCCGCCCCGGCGGCCTGGGCCGTCTCAGCCACCGCGGGTGTCAGGACCGGATGCGCACCGACCTCCACGAACACCCGGTACCCCTCGTCGAGGAGCCCGCGGACGGCCGCCGCGAACCGCACCGGCGAGCGCAGGTTCTGGAACCAGTAGTCGGCGTCCAGCCGCGACGGCTCGGTGTCGGGGCCGCCCTCGGCCACGGAGAGGAAGCCCTCGACCGTGGAGTGGAAGGCGATCCGGGGCTGCGCCGGACGGATGCCGGCGAGGTCACGCAGCAGGCCCGCCCGCAGCGCCTCGACCGCCGCCGTGTGCGACGCGTAGTCCACCGGGAGCCTCCGGACCCGGATGCCCTCCTCCGACCAGCGGTCCAGCAGCCCGTCCAGGGCCGCCTGCTCGCCTGCGACCACGGTCGCGGACGGCCCGTTCACCGCGGCGACCGCCACCCCGCCGGCCCACCGTTCCAGCTCGGCGGCGACCGCGGCAGCCGGCATGGCGACCGAGGCCATGGCGCCATGGCCCGCCAACCGCGCCGCGATGGCCCGCCCGCGGACCGCCACCACCCGCGCCGCGTCGTCCAGGGACAACGCCCCCGCCACACAGGCCGCCGCGATCTCGCCCTGCGAATGCCCGACCACCGCGTCCGGTCGCACGCCCCACGACTCCCACACGGCCGCGAGACCCACCATCACCGCCCACGACACCGGCTGCACGACGTCCACCCGCTCCAGCGGCGGCGCATCCGGGGCGCCTCGCAGGACGTCGAGCACCGACCAGTCCACATGCGGCGCCAGCGCCCCGGCGCACTCGGCGACCCGCCGGGCGAACACCGCCGAGGTCTCCAGCAGCTCCGCGCCCATCCCGGCCCACTGCGCGCCCTGCCCGGGGAACACCCACACCACCCGGCCGTCACCGCCGTCCTCGGCGTCGGCCCGTCCCCGTACCACGTCGACTCCCGGCTCGCCGCCGGCCAGCGCACGCAACGCCGCCACGCGGTCGTCACCCAACAGCACCGCCCGGTGTTCCAGAGCGGCCCGCCCACGCAGCAGGGACCATCCGACGTCGGCGGGTTCGGCCGTGGTCACGCCGCCGGCCAGGTGCTCGGCCAGCCGGCCCGCCTGCCCGCGCAGCCCGGCCGCCGACCGCGCCGACAGCAGCCACGGCACGGCCTGGGCGTCCACGGACACCGGACCCTCCGGACCTGCCGCCATCTCGACGCCGTGCGCCGTCTCGACGCCGTGCACCGGCCCGGAGCCGGTCTCCGCCTCGATCCGGGCATCGGAGCCGGTCTCGGTGGCGGGATCGGGACCGACCGCCGGAGCCTCCTCGAGGATCACATGCGCGTTGGTGCCTGAGACACCGAAAGATGACACGCCCGCCCGGCGCGGCCGATCGGTCCGTGGCCACGCGACCTGCTCCGTAAGCAGCCGGATGTCACCGCTGCCCCAGTCGACCGCCGCCGTCGGCTCATTCACGTGCAGGGTCCGCGGCAGGGTCTCCTGTCGCAGCGCGAGCACCATCTTGATGACACCACCGACGCCCGCGGCCGACTGCGCGTGCCCGATGTTCGACTTCAGCGACCCCAGCCACAGCGGCGCGCCGGGCTGCCGTCCCTGCCCGTAGGTCGCGAGCAGGGCGTCGGCCTCGATCGGGTCGCCGAGGGGGGTTCCGGTGCCGTGGGCCTCCACCGCGTCGATGCTTTCCGGTGCCACCTGCGCGTCGGCCAGCGCCCGGCGGATCACCCGTTCCTGGGAGGGGCCGTTCGGGGCGGTCAGGCCGTTGGACGCACCGTCGGAGTTCACCGCGCTGCCACGCACCACCGCGAGCACCGGATGCCCCAGCCGGCGCGCGTCGGTGAGCCGCTCGAGCAGCAGGACGCCGGTGCCTTCGGAGAGGCCGAACCCGTCGCCGTCCGCGGCGAAGGCCCGGCAGCGCCCGTCCGCGGACAGCGCGCGCTGCCGGCTGTACTCGCTGAACACCAACGGGCTGGACATCACCGCCACGCCCGCGGCCAGGGCGAGCCCGCACTCCCCGCCGCGCAGCGCACGCACCGCCAGGTGCAGCGCGACCAGCGACGACGAACAGGCGGTGTCGACGGTGACCGCCGGCCCCTCCAACCCGAGGACGTAGGCGAGGCGGCCGGACAGCACGCTGCTGGCGGCGCCGGTGCTCAGATGGCCCTCGACCTCCGCGGGCACCTCACGCAGCCGGGAGACGTAGTCCTGGTAGATGCTGCCGACGAAGACCCCGGTCCCGCTGCCCCGCAGCGTGGACGGGTCGATCCCCGCCCGCTCGACCGCCTCCCAGGTGACCTCCAGCAGCAGCCGCTGCTGCGGGTCCATCGCCAGCGCCTCGCGCGGCGAGATCCCGAAGAAGTCCGCGTCGAAGTCGGCGGCGTCATGCAGGAAGCCCCCGTGGCGGGCGTAGGTCGTGCCAGGACGCACCCCGTCGGGGTCGTAGAGGCCGGCGAGATCCCAGCCCCGGTCGGCCGGCAGCCCGCTGATCCCGTCGCGCCCGGCGGCGACGAGATCCCACAGCTGTTCCGGTGAGCGCACCCCGCCCGGGAATCGGCAGCTCATGCCCACGATCGCGATCGGCTCGTGCGCGGCGGCCTCGAGCTCACTCAGCCGCCGTCGGGCCCGCCGAAGATCCGTCATGATCTTCTTGACGTAGTCACGGAGCCGGTCTTCGTTGGCGCTGGACATCGGTCGCACTCCCACTGTCAGGCAGATCGCGGCATCAGGCCGATCACGGCGGACGGATCAGAACGCGCCGAGCTCCCGGTCGATCGCCTCCAACATCTCGTCGTCACTCATCGCGTCGAAGTCGTCGCCAGCCGCGGCCGGATGGCCACCGCCGTCCGTCCCGCCCGTCCCGGCCGGCGCGGTGCTCGCCGCCGCCGTGCCGGGACGGGTGTCGTTCCACCGCCACAGCAACGTCTGCAGACGCTGGGCGATGACCTGGCCGTCGACCTCGGGGCCGGCGGCGGCCAGCGCGACCTCGAGCCGTTCCAGTTCGGCGAGGGCGCCGTGTTCGCCGTGGCGGCCAGGGTCCAGCTCGCCGCGCAGATACCGGGCAAGCACGCGTGGGGTCGGCTGGTTGAACACGAGTGCCGCCGGCAGCCGCAGGCCCGTGATGGCGGTCAGCCGGTTACGGAACTCCACGCCGCTGAGCGAGTCGAAGCCGAGGTCCCGGAACGAGCGGTCGCCCGACACCACACCGTTCTCGCCGTGGCCGAGAACCGCGGCCGCCTGGGCACGGACCAGGTCGAGCAGCACCCGATCCTGCTCCGGCCCGGGCAGGCCGGCCAGCCGCAGGGCGAACGACGACACGTCCGGGTGGCCCGCCCCCGGCTGGACGTCCACTGCGGCGGGCTGGCCCGGTGCGTCCTGGACCGGCACCTCCCTGGCCGGGTCGACCGCCGCCGGCACCGTCGGGGTGGGCTCCACGGCCGTCGGTGTGGGCGCCGGGCGCAATGTCAGCCGGGCGTCGGCCACCGGTTGTCCGGTGGCGTCCGCGACCTCGATGGCGACCTCGTCGGGGCCGGCCGGCGACAGCCGCACCCGCAACGCCGGAACACCCGTCGCGTGCACTCTGACGTTGCTCCAGGAGAAGGGGCGCAGCCGTCGCGGCCCCAGCTCCGGGTCGAGGACCATCGGATGCAGGGCGGCGTCGAGCAGTACCGGGTGCAGCCCGAACCGGCGTGCCCGCGCACCGAGCCGCTCGGGTAGCGCCACCTCGGCGAACAGCTCCGTGCCGCGACGCCACACCGCCCGCACCGCGCGGAACGCCGGCCCGTAGTCCACACCGGAGGCTGCCAGCCGCGAGTAGAGATCGTCGGTCGCGACCGACTGCGTACCGCCGGGCGGCCATACGGCGAGATCGAACGACGGGCGAGCCGCGGCACCGTGCCCGCCGCCGGCCAGGAGCGTTCCCGTCGCGTGCCGGGTCCACCGGCCGCCCGGATCCGCTGCCCGCCGCCGGTCGCCGCCCGTCTCGTCCGGCCCACCGGGACGGGAGTACACGGCGAACGCACGCGTACCCGCCGGTCCGGGTGGACCGACCGAGATCTGCAGGTGGACACCACCACGATCGGGAACGACCAGCGGTGTCTCCAGAATCAGCTCCGCGACCTGGTCGCAGCCCGCCTCGACGCCGGCGCGCACGGCCATCTCCAGGAAGGCGGTGGCCGGCAGCAGGGCGGCGCCGGCCACCGTGTGCTCCGCGAGCCAGGGCGTGACGTCGCGCGACAGCGTCACGCCGAACAGCAGCCCACCGGTGTCGGCGAGCGGGACCGCGGCGCCCAGCAGGGGATGGTCGGTGCCGGGCGTCCCGGGCGCCTCCATGCCGGTACCGCCGCCGCTGCCGGTGGTCGCGGGCGGATCCGGCCAGTAGCGCCGGTGCTCGAACGGGTAGGTCGGCAGGTCGACCAGCCGCCCCCCGGTCACCAGCGGTCCCCAGTCCACCGGCGTACCGTGCGCCCACAGCTGCGCGGCACCGGTCAGGAGTCTGGCCAGCCCACCGTCACCGCGCCGCAGCGACCCGACGACGAGCGCGTCATCGACCCCGGCCGCCTCGGCCGTCTCCGCCACCGCCGCGGTGAGCACCGGATGCGCACCGACCTCCAGGAACGTTCGGCACCCGTCCGCCACCAGCGCCTCGACGACCGCCCCGAAACGCACCGTCGACCGCAGGTTCCGGTACCAGTACCCGCCGTCCAGCGGCACCGCCGGGTCCACCGGCCGCGCGGTGACCGTCGACCACATGGTCACGGTCGGCGGCCGGGCAACCACGGCGGCGAGCTCCTCGGCGAGCCGCTCACGGACGTGCTCCACCTGGGCTGTGTGGGAGGCGTAGTCCACCGGCAGCCGCCGGACCCGCACCCCCTCGAGTTCCCAGCCGGCGAGCACCGCGCCCAACGCGCCGGGCTCGCCGGCGACGGTGGTCGCCGACGGACCGTTGACCGCCGCCACATCGACGAGCCCGTCCTGCCCCGCCAGCCGGGTCGCCACCTCCGCCGCGGGCAGAGCCACCGACGCCATGCCACCCGCCCCCGCCAGCAGCTGCGCGATCGCCTGCGACCGGACCGCCACCACTCGCGCCGCGTCGTCCAGGGACAACGCCCCCGCCACGCATGCCGCCGCGATCTCCCCCTGCGAATGCCCGACGAGCACGTCCGGGAGCACTCCCCACGACTCCCAGACCGCCGCCAGCGCCACCATGACCGCCCACGAGGCGCACTGCACGACGTCCACCCGGTCCAACGGCGGCGCACCCGCTGCGCCCCGCAGCACCTCCACCACCGACCAGCCCAGGAACGGCCGCAACGCCCGATCGCACTGTGCCACCCGCTCCGCGAACACCGCCGACGACTCCAGCAGCTCCACACCCATCCCCGCCCACTGCGCCCCCTGCCCCGGGAACACCCACACCACCCGGTCGTCACCACCGGTGGACCGCCCGGGCACGACGTCCTGGTCGAACTGCCCCTGCGCCAGCGCACGCAGCCCGCGGAGGCGGTCCTCGCCGACGACGACCGCACGGTGCTCCAACGCCGCCCGCCCATGCGCCAGGGACCAGCCCACGTCGCGGACCGACGGTGGATCGGCGGTGTCGCCCAGCTGGGACAGCAGGCGCCGGGCCTGCGCACGCAACGCGGTCTCCGACCGGGCCGAGAGCACCCACGGCACCGTGATGTCCTCGGCGTCGGTGTCCACGGCGTCCACGGCCACGGCCATGGCGTCGGCGTCGGCGTCGGCGTCGGCGTCGGACGAGACCGCGTTCGGAGCCGCGGAACGCACCGGCGTCTCCACCCGCGAGCCCGGGACCTCCTCGAGGATGACGTGCGCGTTCGTCCCCGACATCCCGAACGACGACACCCCCGCCCGCCGCACCCGACCCACCACCTCAGGCCACGGCACCGCCTCCCGCACCACCTCCACACCACCCACCGACCAATCCACCCGCGACGTCGGCACCCCCACATGCAACGACCCCGCAACCACCCCCCGACGCAACCCCTCCACCACCTTCACAATCCCCGCCACACCCGCCGCCGCCTGCGTATGACCAATATTCGACTTCACCGACCCCACCAACAAAGACCGACCAGAACCCCGCCCCCGCCCATAAACCCCCAACAAAGCACCCAACTCGATCGGATCACCCAACCGCGTCCCCGTCCCATGCCCCTCCACCACATCCACCCCATCCGCAGAAACACCCGCATCCACCAACGCCGCCCGCAACACCCGCTCCTGCGCCACCCCCGACGGCGCCGTCAAACCATTCGAACCACCATCGGAATTCAC
>NZ_ADGX01000239.1 GCF_000177675.1 Parafrankia sp. EUN1f | reverse complement strand
CCCGGCAGGTAGGCGACACGGCAGCCGGTGTCGCGGGCGACGGCCAGCGGCAGGGCGCCGATGGAGGCAGGTTGGTCGACGACGACCAGCACGGTGCCGTGCTTGGCTTGCAGCCGGGTGAATACCTCCCGCAGTTTCGGTTCGTTGTTGGGTAGCCGCTTGTCGAACGCCTTCTTCCCGGCTGGGGTGAGAGCGGTGGCATGGTGTTCGCCCTTGCCCACGTCCAGGCCCAGGTAGACGTCGATGCCACCGGTATCGATCACGTGCTGTCTCCCGCGAGCGCTGTCTACTTTCCCGGCCTCACCTGCGGCATCAGCGTGCCGGCATCCACGTTACGAAGAGCCTGTCTCGCTCACGATGAGTTCGACGGTCATGCCCCTGATCAGCGGTCTGCCGATGCCTCCGGAACTTGGTGACACCACTTTTTCGATCATGACCGACGAGGGGCTCAAGTCATGCCAGGTCCGGAGGCCGGGAGCCCCGTTGCGGGGCCATCCAGAAGGTAACGGGGATCTGGCGCAGATCTTGTGATCGAACCGGTGCCAGCTATTGATCAACTATTGGTGGTGGGCCGCGAGGATCGGGCTGGTGTGATCTCCCTGATCTCGGGGTCGTGCTGCCGCATCTGGCGAACGTCGTGGTCGACGGGGTCGAGCGGTCAGCGGACGGGATACGGCTGCGGGTGCACGCGCGAGCGGGGCAGGTGGCGTGCCCGGGGTGCGCGACGATGTCCGGGCGGGTGCACGGCCGGTATCGGCGCCGGCTCGTTGACACCGCGCTCGGCGGGACGCGGCTGGTGGTGGACCTGCTCGTGCGCCGGTTCCGCTGTGCCGAGACCAGCTGTGCGGCCGTGACCTTCGCCGAGCAGGTCGAGGGCCTGACCCGCCCACATGCCCGATTCACCCCGCCCGCCGCGGCGGCGGTGCGCGACATCGGCCTGGCGCTCGCCGGCCGGGCGGGAGCACGGCTGGCCGCCGCGCTGGGCCTGACCGTCGGCCGGGACACCCTGGTCCGCCGGGTCCGGGCGCTGCCCGACCCGCAGCCCGGCGTGGTGCGGACCCTGGGGGTCGACGACTTCGCCGTGCGTCGTGGTCATGTCTACGGAACGGTCCTGATCGACCTGGACACCCACCGGCCGATCGACATGCTCCCCGACCGGGAAGCCGACAGCCTGGTGGCCTGGCTGGCCGACCATCCCGGCGTCGAGGTGATCTGCCGGGACCGCTCCGGTGCCTATGCCGACGGAGCACGCCGCGGCGCCCCCGACGCCCGGCAAGTCGCGGACAGGTGGCATCTGTGGGCGAACCTTGGCGACGCCGTCGAACGCGTCGTCGCCGCCCACCGTCGCTGCCTGCCCACCCCGCCAGCGCCAGCGCCCGCGGCGGCGGAGCCGACGGCCCAGCCCGACCCGACAGACGCCCCGGCGGAGCAGCCGTGGCGGACCGGCAACCGGTTCGCCGAACGAACCCGACGCACGCACACCGCCGTGCACGCCCTGCTGACAGCAGGCCACACCCAACGGGCGATTTCCCGCCAGCTGAGCATGGGACGCCACACCGTCCGCAAGTACGCCCAGGCCGCACGACCCGAAGACCTCTTCCGCGGCCAGTGGCAGGACCGGCCCAGCGGCCTCGACCCGTTCCGCGCCCACCTCGACGCACAATGGGCGGCCGGGCAGACCAACGCCTGGAAACTCTGGGAAGAGATCACAGAGCAGGGATACCGCGGCGGCTACGCGATGGTCTCCGCCTACGTGCGCCCGCTGCGCACCGGCGCGCAGCCCCCACCACCCCGGCCCCGGTCGACCCGCACGATCAGCCGCTGGGTCCTGACCCGCCCCGACCGGCTCCGCGACGACGAACAGACCCAGCTCCGCGACGCACGCGCCTGCTGTCCGGAACTCGACGCGCTCACCCGCCACGTCGGCGCATTCGCGCACCTACTCACCCGCCCCACCGACACCACGATCACCGACTGGATCACCGCGGTCCGCGCCGACGATCTCCCCGCCCTGCACACCTACGCGACCGGCCTCGAACGCGACCTCGACGCCGTCACTGCCGGCCTGACTCTGCCGCACAGCTCCGGGCCCGTCGAAGGTCACGTCAACCGCATCATTATGTGGAATCTGACTTGTCAAGGTTCGTGGGGCTTCATGGCCAGGCGAGTGACGGATCCACCAGCGCGACCACTCGGTCGAGGGCCGGGTCGAACCCAAGGACAGGATGGGCCTGGCTCCCGCCCTCCGCCGTCATCATCACCGGTTTGCCGAGCTCGCGCCCGATCTCTGCCAGGAGGCTGCAGAGCGCGTCAACACCGAGTTGCCCTTGGAGTTCCCGCAGATCGACGTCAAAGTCGATCTCATCGGCGGACATGATTCGGAAGATCGCGAGGACTCCGGGCTGCGGCCAGACCCTCAGCTCCGCGATCTCGCAGTCAGCCGGGCGGGCGAGCACGGCAGCGGCCGACGGTAGTGGCAGGTCCATGGAGCCCTCGGAATACCGCCACTGCCAGTTGCGTGCCTGGACCAGGTGGAACAGAGCCTGCCAGTCCGCGACGGAGGCGTCGGGGACGAAGACGTCGGGAAGGGCTCCCATGAGGTTGGGATCGAAGATGTCCTTGACCTCCTCCCAGACAAGACCCGGCATGCCGCTATGTTGCTTGGTCAGGGCCGTGAGCGCCGGTCGATTACGTTGCCGGCCTGCGGTTCACCGCGACGATCGGCAGCAGAGCCGCCCCAGCGGGCCTGTCGACCTGCCGGGGTGCCGGCCCGGCCGGCGTGGGGACGTCGGCGAGTTGCTGAAGGAGTCGGTCGAGAGCGGCCTGGCCGTCCTCGACGGCGGCCTGCTCGGCTTCGGTGAGCGGGATGGCCGCGTGCATCTTCTGCAAGTTGGTCCTCGCTTCCAGGAGCTGGGCCTTGGTGGAGTTCTTGGGGGTGTAGAAGTCGCATTTGGCGCAGGCCATGCGGTGCGGGCACTGCTCGAAGAAGGTGTAGGTGCAGTAGCCGTGGCCGAGGTCGTAGTGCTGCCAGGGCTCGCCGGCCGCGGCGGCCCCGGAGGCGACGGCGTCGCGGTCGACGAGGACCTCGACCGTCCGCATGTTGCGGGAAAAGTATCCCGCGTCGTCGTAGGCCCGAGTCAGCGTGGCCGGGCTGATCTTCGCGTAGAACTGCGTCGACTGCGGCGACCGGTGGCCGAGCCACGCCTGCAGCTCGAACAGCGTCATCGGCTCCTTGGCGTTGTAGAGCTGACTGGCGATCGTGGACCTGGCCCGGTGGCTCGTGATGTTCCCCCGGACATCGGCGGTGGGAACGCCCGCCTTGCGGCAGAGCGCCGGGATGACCGTTTTGTTGATGTAGACGGTGGACACCTTCCGGGCCCGGAAGGCGAACAGCAGGTCGACGAGCTCGCCGGTGCGACGGTCGGTGAACCTCGGCTGGGCGGGGCGGTTGGCCTGCCAGGCATCGAGGGCCTGGCCCAGGATCGGGTCGACCGGCTTGGTGAACGCGGTGCCGGTCTTGTGGGCCGGCACGTCCAGCAGGCAGACCGCGTCACGGGCCAGGACCTGATCCGAGTCACCCGTGATCTCGGCGCCGTCGTGCTGCCAGCGGATACAGCCCACCCTCAGGCGGGCGATCTCATCACTGCGCTGCCCGGAGAACAGCCAGGCCAGCGTGACCGCACGGACCAGTTCGAGAGGGTAGAAGTTCCCGGCCTGGGACTGCGGCAGGTCGTCTTCCGCGAGGTTCAGCCCGGCCCACATCAGCTTCGCCCAGATCTCGTCGGCGATGACCCGGGGATCGGGGCCAAGTAGGGCGGCGATGCTGCGTGGGGTGGCCAGTGCGCGCTGCGGGTCGAAGCGTCTGCGGATCCATTCCCATTCCTGGCAGTCCCGGAAGAAGGTCCGCACCGCGCTGAGCTGGGTCGCCTTCGTCGCTGCCTCCAGCGGCTTGCCGACGCGGCCCTTCAGCCCGGCGGTCCGCTGGGCGTAGTCACCGACCTGCATCCGGTCCAGCGCGGCGATCCAGGCCGCGCAGGTCTGCCGTGTCCAGGAGCCGGGGTTGGCGGCCTCGGGCTGCTCAGCCTCCAGCCACCTCCCGACCTTGAGCAGGGTAGCGCGGACGGCGCCGCGGACCCGGGGCGTGAGTGTGGACGTGCCGTGCCAGCGCTCCACTCACTCCGCCCAGGCGGGTGAACCGCCCTCGGCCTTCGGCGAGTGACGGCTCGCCAGCCGTCGTGGCGGGTCGCAGAATCCCAGCTCGGCGACGGCCCGCTGCATGGCGTGCAGCGTGTTGCCCCTCGCGGCGGGCAGGAGCTGCTCGCGGCGGGCGCGCTCGAACAGCCCGGTACTCAGATCTTCCAGGTGCGGGCTGCGGTTGAGGAGGAGCATCTGGCAGGCGACCATCGGCAGCATCTGGTCGCCGTCGCGGCCGAGCCGGTAACCCCATCCGGCCAGCACCGAGCGGATCCGCCTGATCTCGCCGTCCACGCGTTCACGCCCGAACACGCGCCAGGCCAGGGTCAGACGGCTGAAGCTGCCAAGCCGGTAGAAGGCGGTGAAGCCGCCGAGCAGGAAGGCGTGCGCGGCCAGGTAAGGGCGCACGGCGTCGTCCGCCCAGCCCGGGGCGGCCTTGCGGAACCCTTGCTGGTCCTGGCCCAGAAGCCCGGCCCACTCTTCGTCGTTCCATGCCCAGTAGGACCGGCCGGTCTCGGCGCACCGCAGCAGCACCACCGCGGTCGCGTCCAGCATCGCCCGGCGCCGGTGAGAGGTCAGCGGACCCTCCAGCGCGGCGGCGGCATCGTCGAGCGGCCGCAGCAGGCGCCTGACCGGCTCCCATCCCCGGGCATCGGGGTCGTGCCGGGCCAGACGGCGCAGGTCACCGACCCTAAGCTCGATGATCGAATCCTGCTCCGTCGGCCGGAGCAGGCGCGTCGTGTCGTAGCGAGCCGTGTCAATCGGCCACTGCCAAGACCCGGAGGGTGCCAGGCGGTCGGCCGCGTGGGGGACGGTCACCGGGACGCCTCCGTGCCCTCGCCGCTGGTCAGGGCTTGGACGCGCTGGGCGTGGATATGCCGCATGCCCTGGCTGAGCTTCCCGGCGAGTTCTCGGCCGGACAGGTGGATATACCGCAGCGTGGAGTCAGTGTGGCGGTGCCCCGCGAAAGCGGCGATCGCGTGGACCTCCCAGCCCATCCTGGCCAGGTCCGTCAGGCACAGGTGCCGGGTCGTGTGCGTGGAGAACCGCTCGACCCCTGAGGCCAGGGCGATCCGGCGGACCACCTTTGACCAGGTCCACAAGCTCAACGGCTGGGCGTGGTTGCGCCGCGACTCCGACAGGAACAATGGCCCCCTCGCCCGGCTCACCGAAACCCGGTGCGCGAGGTATTGCGACAGCAGGACCCCGGTCGAGGCCGAGTACGGCACGACGCGCTCCAGCCGGTTCTTCGTCGTCTCCGCCCGGACCCGCAGCGTGCGGTGCGCCGGGTCGATGTCATCGGTACGCAGCGAGCACAACTCCTCGCGCCGCAGCGCGGCATCGTAGGCCAGCGCCAGCATCAGGCGGTTACGCGCCGGCTCCCGGCCTGCTTCCTTCAGCAGCCCCTGCCACTCCTGCTCGCTGGGAATCCACGGCAGCCTGGTCAGTCGCGGCACCAAGCCGCGCTGCGCTCCGCCAGCCCGTCCGCCGGGGGTGTAACGGCCCCGGCCCACCGGATTGGACTCCCGCAGCCCCTCTTCCATCAGAAAGTCGTAGAACAGCCGGACCGGCACCAGACGCTGCTGGATCGTGGCGTTCGCCAGCCCGGCCCCCGAGTCGATAGACACCACGTTCGCGCCCCGCAGGCTCGGCCGCGACGTCAGCTCCCGCACGAAGACGGCGACGTGGGCACGGTTCGCGGTGACCGGGTCGACGTCCTCCCGCTCGCACATCAGCAGGTACTCGGCCAGCCCACGCGCGTAAGCGTCGATCGTCCTCGGAGCCCGACCGAGATCCGTCCAGATCTGCAGCCACACCGCCGCCTGCTCGTGCCGGCCGAGCACCGGCCACTTCTCCGCAAGCACCGTCGTGCCGCTCAAGCCATCTCCCAAGTCCGTGGTCGCATCGGGAAGACATGATCACCCCGGCCAGATTCCACGTAACTTTTAAAATGATCAAGCGGCAGATGTACGGCCGCGCGAACTTCGACCTCCTCCGCAAACGCGTCCTCCTCACCCCATGATCGACAATGGCGCCCGAAGGATCACAAGATCTGCGCCAGATCCAGATCCCGTTCTCACTTACGAAGCCAGGCGTAGGCGGCGTCGAGGACCTGGGCGCGACGGGCCTGGATCGCGTGAGCGGTGCCGTCATGGACGCTGGTAGGGGTGTGCAGAGCTATACCCGAATGCCTGTGCTCGTTGTTGTAGTAGCGGAAGGACAGGTCGCAGAAAACGCGGGCGTCCTGGAGGGATCCGAAACGCCCAGGGAAAGCGGGACAGTACTTGAGTGTCTTGAAGTTCGCTTCACTAATGGCTCTGGTCGATGTTCAGGTAGGCCAGAAGGGCGGCGACCGGCTGGGACGTCATCGAGGTCCCACGGTCGGCGTGAACGGCGTTCGGTCGCACCCCGCCGTTCGCGGCGACGGCGTGTTCGATTGTCGGCGGCCACGAGATCCTGCCCAGCGACGGCCGTATGGGTGCCCGCTGGTGGCCAGGAGAACTGCCCGCCAGCGGCCCGATGATCTGCCCGTTGTGACTGTCTGTTCCGGCCTGTCGTGATCGGTCGGGGTCCCCTTCCCGGTGTGCTGAGCGGTGCCAACCGAGCTCAGCACACGGTCCCGGGAAGGGGACGAGATGGAAGTCTGCCGAGGAGATCATGGAAATTCTTGAGGCGTACGACCTGACGGGGTCGTTGCGTGACGCGGGTGAGCTCGCGGGCTGCTCGCATCACACGGTGGGCCGGTATGTCGCGGCTCGTGCCGCGGGTGCGCTGGTGCCGGGTGCGCGGCCGGTCCGGGCGAGCGTGGTGGACCCGTATCGGGGGAAGATCGAGGAGCTGGTCGAGCGGTCACGGGGGAAGATCCGCGCTGATGTGGTCCACGACAAGCTGGTGGCCATGGGCTATCCGGGGGCGGCGCGCACGACACGTCGTGCGGTGGCCCGGGCGAAGGCGGCCTATGGGGCGGGGCGGCGGCGGGTGTTCCGGCCGTGGGTGCCCGAGCCGGGGATGTGGGCCCAGTACGACTTCGGTCAGGGGCCGCGGGTCGGCGGGTCGGGCACGGTGCTGTTCTGCCTGTGGCTGGCGTGGTCCCGGTTCCGGGTGGTGCTGCCGTTGCTGGATCGGGCGGCGCCGACGGTGTTCGCCGCGGTGGATGTGGCGCTGCGTCGGGCGGGTGGGGTGCCGACCTACCTGCTGACCGACAACGAGAAGACCGTGACGGTCGAGCATGTCGCCGGGGTGGCGGTGCGCAACCCGGCCGCGGTCGCGTTCGGCCGCCATTACGGGTTGACGGTGGCGACGTGCCTACCGGCGGATCCGCAGACCAAGGGCGGGTCGGAGGCGACGGTGCGGATCGCGAAGGCGGATCTGGTCCCGACGGAGGCGAACCTGCGCGCCGGCTACGGCTCGTTCGCCGAGCTGGAAGCCGCCTGCGAGCTGTTCTGCGCGCAGGTCAACGACCGGCCGCACCGGGCGACCCGCCGTCCACCCGCCCAGATGCTGGCCGAGGAACGGGCTCGGTTGCATCCGCTGCCCCTGCGGCCGTTCACCGTGCTGCTCGGGGCGGCGCGCCGGGTCGGGTCGACCACGGCGCTGGTCAGCTTCGAGGGCGGCCAGTACTCGGTGCCGCACCCGCTGGCCGGCCAGGTCGTCCGCGTTCGCCGCCACGGCGAGCAGGTCGTCATCACCCACCTCGGCGCCGGTGGGCCGGTCGAGGTGGCACGTCACCGGGCCACCACGGCGGGCAGCCCGGCACTGGACGAGACACACTTCCCACCCGTCCCGGCCGGGCCGGCTGCCCGCACGCCCCGTCCTCGTTCGGCCGGTGAGGCGGAGTTCTGCGCGCTGGGTGATGGAGCGAGGCTCTGGCTCGTCGAGGCGGCGGCCGCGGGGACGTCCCGGATGCGGGTGAAGATGGCCGAGGCCGTCACCCTCGCGGGTCTGCACGGGAGCGGCACCGTTGACCGGGCACTCGGCGCCGCGGCGACCGCCGGCCGGTTCTCCGAGGGCGACCTGGCCGCGATCCTCACCCACCAGGCCACCGCCGCGCCGGGCGGGACGAGCCGGGCCGGTGAGGGCCACACCCTGGCCCAGGGCACCGCCGGCTGGAACGCTCTCGGCACCGGGCAGGCCCGGCGGTGAACAGCCCGACCGCGCCGCCGCTGCCCGAGGACCTCGACAGTCTGCTGCGCCGGCTACGCCTACCGCACGTCCGCCGGCACGCCCCCGAGGTGCTGGCCACCGCGAAAGCCCAGCGCTGGGAACCCGCCGAGGTCCTGCGCGCCCTGTTCACCGCCGAAGCCGACGGCCGTGACCGCGCAGGGCTGGCTACCCGCAGGGCCCGCGCCGGGTTCCCCACCGGCAAGACGTTCGACGCCTGGGACCCGGCCGTGTCCTCCATCCCCGCCCCGACCCAGCAGGCCCTGCAAACCCTGGAATGGGTCCACCGCCGGGAGAACCTCGTCGTCGCCGGCCCCGCCGGCACCGGCAAGACGTTCCTGCTCGAAGCCCTCGGCCAGACCGCGGTCGAGGCCGGCCTGCACGTCGCCTGGTTCACCCTCGAAGCCCTCGGCGTCCTCGTCCGCGCCCACCGCGCCGACGACACCGTCACCAAAGCCGTCGAGAAGATCCTGCGCGCCGACCTGATCGTCGTCGACGACATCGGTCTGCTCCCCGTCGGCCCCGACGCCGCCGAAGGCCTCTACCGGCTCGTCGACGCCGCCTACGAGAAACGGTCGATCGCGGTCTCCTCGAACCTGCACCCCGCCGGCTTCGACGAGATCATGCCTAAAACACTGGCGACCGCCACCGTCGACCGGCTCCTGCACCACGCCCACCTCTGCCAGACCAGCGGCGACAGTGTCCGCCTCGCTCAAGCCCTCGCCGGCAAGGGGGTGAAAGCCCTGACCTGACACGAAAGCCGCGCCGGAACGGTGGCCACCACCGGGCAGATCTGGTGGCCACTACCGGGCCGGAACCGTGACCGCCACCGGGCCGTTCTCAATGGCCCTTGACATTCGATGAAGGCCTTCGCGAGTTCCCCGTTCTCGGTGGGATGTACCTCGAAGTGAATGGCTTTGCGGGAGAAGATGTCGAGGATGACGTACAGGTCGAAGTGCACGCCGCGGACGGGTCCGGCGAGTTTTGTGATATCCCAGC
>NZ_ADGX01000240.1 GCF_000177675.1 Parafrankia sp. EUN1f | reverse complement strand
GGAGCAGGTCGAAGCCCATTTGGCGAGCACCCGGACGCTCGAGGTCCTGCTGTCCCAGCCCGGCCTGGGCACGGTCCTCGCTGCCCGGGTGCTCGCCGAGTTCGGGGACGACCCGAAGCGCTACACCGACGCCAAAGCCCGCCGCAACTACGCCGGCACCAGCCCGATCACCCGCGCCTCAGGCCGCAAGACCGTGGTCATGGCCCGCTACGCCCGCAACAACCGGCTCGCCGACGCCCTGCACCAGCAGGCCTTCTGCGCCCTGAACGCCTCGCCCGGCGCCCGTGCCTACTACGACACCGTCCGCGGACGCGGCAAGTCCCACCACGCCGCCCTCCGCCAGCTCGGCAACCGCCTGGTCGGCATCCTCCATGGCTGCCTCAAGACCCATACCCCCTACGACGAGGCAACCGCCTGGCCGCGGAACGTCACGCTCGCACCCGCCCCTTGACATCCAAAAACATGGGATGTCTGACCTGCATCGTCGTGCAAGTTACCGCGCACGTTCCCCCGTCCGTCCCGGTTTGTTCACCTGGCTGGCCGACCCTTCCTCATGTAACAGCAAGCCATGGCGGTTTCGAATCTTGAAACTGCTGTACACGAAGGGGGGCCGGGTGGCTGGGATCAGGATCGAGGGCCTTACCAGGCAGTTCGGGTCCGTTCACGCTGTCGAGGACATCTCTATGGAGATCGCCGATGGCGACTTCCTGGTGCTGCTCGGACCGAGCGGATGCGGCAAGACGACCCTGCTCCGGATGATCGCCGGCCTGATCGAGCCGACGGCGGGGCGCGTTCTGCTGGGAGACACCGACATCACCTACGCGCCGGCGCGGGACCGTGACCTGGCCATGGTGTTCCAGAGCTACGCGCTCTACCCCCATCTCACCGTCGAGCGGAACATCGGCTTCCCGCTGCGCGCGGCCCGGCTGCCGAAACGGGAGATCGCCGAGCGGGTCCGCGAGGTCGCCGGCCAGCTGGAGCTCACCGCGCTGCTGGGGCGACGTCCCAAGGAGCTCTCCGGTGGGCAGCGGCAGCGAGTCGCACTCGGCCGCGCGCTGGTGCGCAAACCGCAGGCGTTCCTCATGGACGAGCCGCTGTCCAACCTCGACGCCAAGCTGCGCACCGCGACCCGGACCGAGCTGTCGGCGCTGCACCACCGGCTCCGGTCGACGTTCGTCTACGTCACGCACGACCAGGTCGAGGCCATGACGATGGCGACCAGGGTCGCGCTGCTCAACGGTGGACGTCTCGAGCAGATCGGCACCCCGACCGAGGTGTACGACAATCCCGCCTCGGTGTTCGTCGCGGGCTTCCTCGGCTCACCGCCGATGAACCTGCTCTCGGCCCGGATCTCCGAACGTGCCGGCCGGCTGCGAGCGGCGGCCACGGACCTGGAGATCCCACTGTGGGCCGGTTCGGACGCCGCCCGGGACGTGACAGTCGGCCTGCGCCCGGAACACCTGCGGGTCGTCCGCGACGCCGAGGGCTCGCCCGCGCCCGCCGACACAGCTGCGCCCGCCGACACAGCCGCGCCCGCCGACACAGCCGCGCCCGCCGACACAGCCGCGCCCGCCGACACAGCTGCGCCCGCCGACTCGACCGCGCGAGCCGACTCGACCGCGCCCGCCGGGTCGGCCGAGCGGGCACGGCTGCGGGGAGTCGTCACCGGCGTCGAGAACCTCGGTGGTGAGGAGGTCGCGTGGTGTGAGATCGGCGGCCAGCCGGTCGCGCTGCGCGGGCCGCGCCCGGTCGGGCTGAGCCGGGGCGACGCCGTCACGCTCACCGTCGACCTCGATCAGGTGCACCTCTTCGACCGCACCAGCGGCCGCCGCCTCGCCTGGCAGCCCACCGCGGACAAGCCCAGCCCGCAGCACACGCCGAGCACACAGCGCCTGCCGCAGCGGCCCGCCGCCGCCGCGGTCTGACGCGGGCCTCCAGACCGCCGGGCCGCCAGGTCGCCGAGCCGCCGCTTCCCCGCGATCACCGCTTCCCGTTCGTCCCGTTCATCCCGTTCGTTCGATCACCCCTTCATTCGCCACGCCATCATGCAAAGGAGCATCACGTGGCCAGACCACGCCTGTCGCTCGCCGCGGCCGGCATCGCGCTCGTCGCGCTGACCGCCGGGGCCTGCGCGACGTCGTCGTCACCCGCCGCCTCGACGACGGACGCCGCCGGATCCACCAGCACGATTCCCGAGCTGTCCGCGGACCAGAAGGTCTCGATCGTCTTCGAGAGCTACAACCTGACGTCCACCGGCACCTGGAAGCCGGCGATCGAGGGCCTGCTCGCCGAGTTCGAGAAGGAACACCCCAACATCACGGTCAGGGCGCAGCCGCCGCAGGGCGCCAGCCAGACCGACATCGTCGGAAGCATCAAGAACCAGGCGCTTGCCGGCAATCCGCCGGACGTCGCCCAGGTCACCTTCAACGCGCTCAGCTTCGCCGCCACCAGCCTGGGCGCCCAGCCCATCGACACGCTGGTCGGCAAGGACGCCGTCCAGGCGAACTTCGAGGGTGATCACCCCTTCGCCGAGTCGGCGCGCACGCTCGGTGACGTCAACGGGCACACCTACGCGGTTCCGTACGTCTTCTCCACCCCGGTGCTCTGGTACAACGCGGACCTGTTCCGGCAGGCCGGGCTCGACCCGGAGAAGCCCCCGACGACCTGGGCCGAGGTGAAGACGGCGGCGACCGCCATCAAGGAGAAGACCGGCAAGGGCGGCGTCCTGATCGACTGTCTGACGAAGTCCTCCGGTGACTGGTGCTTCCAGTCGCTGGTGCTCTCCAACGGCGGCCGGGTGCTCTCCGAGGACGGCACGAAGCTGACGTTCGCCGAGACGGGTGCCGTCGGAGCCGTCGAGATGGCGGCCGACCTGGTCAAGGCGGGTGTCAGCCCGAACCTGTCGCAGGCGCAGGCGTTCGAGACGTTCGGCCGCGGTGACCTCGGCATGCTCCTGGAGACGAGCGCCGTCCAGGGACTGTTCATTCAGCAGGCCCAGGCCGGTGGCTGGCAGTTGCGGTCGGCGGCCGAGCCCGGCTTCGGCTCGAAGACCGCGGTGCCGACGAACTCCGGCTCCGGCCTGACGATCCTGTCGACCGACCCGGCCAAGCAGCGGGCCAGCTGGGAGCTCATCAAGTTTCTCACCAGCGACCGTGCCTACACCGTGATCTCCTCGAAGATCGGCTACCTGCCGCTGCGGCCAAGCCTCGTCGACGACCCGGCCACGCTCAAGGACTGGGCCGACAAGAATCCCCTGATCAAGCCGAACCTGGCCCAGCTGACCCGGCTCAAGCCGTGGGTCTCCTTCCCCGGGGACGACTACCAGCAGATCGGCGACCTGATGATGACCGCGGTCGAAAGCGCGGTCTACGGCGGCAAGGACGTCGAGTCCACCCTGGCCGCGGCCCAGCGTCAGGCCACCGACCTCCTCCCGACCAAGTGAGCGCAATGACCACCGACACCATCGAGAACGCCGAGAACGCCGAGAACGCCGAGGCCGCCGCGGACGTCGCGGACGTCGCGGACGTCGCGGACGTCGAGAGCGACCGGCGGGGGCTTGAGCTGCCCGGATCCGTCAACCTTCGTGACGTCGGCGGCTACCGCACCGCGGACGGGCGCCGGGTGCGCTGGCGCACGCTGCTGCGCTGCGGCGCGATGCACGCCCTGACCGACACCGCACGGGCCCGGTTCGCCCAGCTCGGCCTGCGCTCGGTCGTCGACCTGCGGGAAGCCGGCGAGCGCGCGCAGGAACCGGACGCGCTGGGGCAGCTCCCGGCCCGCTCGGTCTGGGTGCCGATCTACACGGTTCCCCCGGCGGACGCCGCCCCCGCGACGGCCCAGGCCAACACGGCGCAGGCAAACACCGCCACCCCGGGTGCCGCGGCCGCGGCAGGTGCCAGCGCGGCGATGGACGTCCTGCGCGGCGCCGGCGCCGCCATCAGCCTGCAGGCGATCTACGACTTCGCCGTGGACAACCGCGGCGACCGGCTCACCGCCGCGGTGCTCGCCCTGGCCGAACCCGGTGCGCTGCCCGGCATCGTGCACTGCAGCGCCGGCAAGGACCGGACGGGAATGGTCGTCGCGATGGTCCTCGACCTGTGTGGGGTCCCGGACGAGACCATCGCCGCCGACTTCGCGCTGACGGCCCGCCACCTGCGGGAGGAGGCGATCGCCGCGATACGGCAGCTGGCAGAGGCCGGCGACGGCGACCTGCCGACGGATGTGATGGCCTGCCCGCCCCAGCTCATCCTCGACACGCTGGCACGCATCCGGGCCGGGCACGGCGACATCCGCGGCTACCTGCTGGCGCACGGCGCGACCCCGCAGGCCCTCGACCGGCTGGTCGAGGCACTGCTGACCGACGACGCGGTGACCGACAGCATCCAATAGCCGACAACAGCCGGTGACTGACGACAACCGGTCACCGACGATGTTTCCGCGGCCTGACGCCTCTCCCGCGCAGGTCTCCCCGCGCAGACCTCGACTCCGCTTCGCACGGAAGGCCGAACCATGTTCCTGATTCCCGAGCCGCAGAAGCTCACCCACACCGTGATCCAGATCAGCGACACCCACATCGTGCCCGAAGGCTCGCTGATGATGGGCAAGGTCGACACCCACGCCAACCTGGTCGCCGCGCTGGAGCAGGTGGAGAAGTCCGGCGTGCAGGTGGACGCGCTGCTGCTCACCGGCGACCTCGCCGACAAGGGCGAGCTCGACGCCTACCGCCGTCTGCGGGACACCGTCGAGCCCGTCGCCGAGCGGATCGGCGCGCCGGTTCTCTACGTGATGGGCAACCACGACAGCCGCGGACCGTTCCGCGAAGGGCTGCTCGGCGCCGAGCCGAGCGCCGACACCCCGCACGACTACGTGCACTGGGTGGGTGACCTGCGCATCATCGTCCTCGACAGCACCGAGCCGGACGAGCACGCCGGCCTGCTCTCCGACGCCCAGCTGCGCTGGCTCGCCGACGAGCTCGCCACCGCCGCGCCCGCGGGCACGGTGCTCGCTCTGCACCACCCGCCGGTGCCCTCGCCCGTCGAGATGCTCAACGGGATGATCCTCAGCCAGTCGGCCGAGCTCGCTGACGTCCTGCGCGGCAGCGACGTCAAGATCGTGGTCTGCGGGCACGCGCACCACGCCTCCGCCGGGAGCATCGGCGGGGTGCCGGTGTGGGTCGCCGGCGCGACCGCCTACAGTGCGCGCACTCTCGGGCCCGCCGACCAGTTCGCCGGTCTGACCGGCGGTTTCTACACCCGGCTGGACGTCTTCCCGCTCGGCGCCGTCGCGACCTCGGTGCCGGTCGACCCGGGTGCCGCGGTCTACGAGATGAACCTGACCGACATGGTCGAGCTTGCCGAGGAGTACGGGCTCACCTCCGCCTGATCCATCCGTCCGGGCACCGCTGACGCGGTGGAGAAGACCGAGGAAGCAAGCGGAAAGTAAGGAGCACGACCCGTGTTCGTCGAAGCCGCGCTGACCGCGGCGACGGCGGCGCCCACGAGCCCGGCCGGGTCGGGCGAGGACTCGGCCACCCGGCCGGGCCTGGCCCACCGGCTACGCGGCGCCGCACCGCCCTATCTCTACCTGCTCCCGGCACTGGCATGCCTGGTGCTGTGGACCTACAAGCCGCTGGTCGAGGCGGCGCAGCTGTCCGTCTACCACTGGAACCTGCTGCCCACCTCGCCGAAGACCTACGTGGGGCTTGCGAACTTCCAGCGGGTTCTGCAGCTCCCGCAGCTTCGCGGCGCGGCGCTGAACACCCTCTGGTACGTCCTCGGCCTGCTGCCGTTCTCCATCGTGCTGCCCACGGTGATCGCGCTGGTCACCCGCCGGCTGGGGGAACGCAGCCGGACGGCCTACCGCGCGATGGTCTTCGTTCCGATGCTGGTCGCGCCGGTGGCGACCGCGGCCGTGTGGCGCTGGCTGTATGACCCGTCCGGGCTGTTCAACCGCCTGTTCGGGCTGGGCGATCACAACTGGCTGCGGGAGGAGTCGACGGCGCTGCCGGCCGTGCTCGCGATCTGCGCCTGGCAGATGCTCGGGTTCGCGGTGCTCGTCGTGTCGGCGGGGCTGTCCGGGATCAGCCCCGACTACGCCGAGGCCGCCGAGATGGACGGGGCGTCCCGCTGGCAGATCCTGCGCTGGATCACGCTGCCGCTGCTGCGGCCGACCCTGCTGTTCATGCTGTTGATGACGGTGCTGCTGTCAGGCCAGTGGACCTTCCCGCTGATCGACGTGCTCACCCAGGGCGGCCCGGCGGACAGCACGACCAACGTCTACTACCTGCTGTGGGAGTTCGGCTTCCGCAGCATGGACTCCGGGCTGGCCTCCGCCGCCGGGCTCGTGTTCTTCGGCTGCTTCGGTCTGCTCGCCGCCGGCCTGGTGAAGCTCGCTGACCGCTTCAGCTTCCATGACGACTGAGGAACTCCGCGAAATGAGCATCTCCGAGCCCCTCACCGCGCCCTCCGCCTCGGCTGGTGCAGCCGCCCGCTCGGCAGCTGCCCCTTCTTCGGCCGGCGCTGCCGCGAAAGACGCAGCCGCCGCGAAAGACGCAGCCGCCGCGGTCTCCTGCTCGGCGGGCCCGGAGGATACGGGAGGCGGCGCCGCGGCCGGGACCTCACGGCGGCGCTGGCTGCCGACATCCGGCCGCCATCTGCTGATGATCGTGCTCAGCCTGTTCAGCCTGTTCCCCATCTACTGGATGTTCGCCAGCTCGTTCCGGCGCCCCGGCGACGTCAACGACAACTCGCTGTTCCCGTGGCCGCTGAGCCTGGAGAACTATCGGATCGTCTTCGATTCCCTGGACGTCGGAACCCTGCTCGCGAACACCTTTGTGATCGCCGCGGTGACCGCCGTGGGCCAGCTCCTCGTCTGCCTGCTGGCCGCCTACGCGTTCGCCGCGTGGGATTTCCGCGGGAAAGGGCTGCTGTTCCTGCTCTTCGTCGCCACCTGGCTGGTGCCGTTCCAGGTGACGATGGTGTCGAACTACCTGGTGCTGTCGAACATCGGGCTGCTCAACACCCTCGCCGGCGTGATCGTGCCCAACCTGTGCTCGGCGCTGGCCGTGCTGATGCTCCGCCAGCACATGCAGGCCTTTCCCCGGGAGCTGCTCGACGCGGCCAAAATGGACGGACGCGGGTCCTGGACGACGTTGTGGACCGTGGTGATCCCGAATCTGCGCCCGGTTCTCGCCTCGCTGTCGATCCTGTTGTTCATCACGGCCTGGAACGACTATCTGTGGCCCGCGCTCGTGCTGCCCCGCGCGAACTCGGTGGTGCAGCTGGGCATCCGCAGCTTCCTGGGCGCCGAGGGCGACGCCTGGGGCGCGATC
Source organism: Parafrankia sp. EUN1f (assembly GCF_000177675.1). Lineage (GTDB taxonomy): Bacteria > Actinomycetota > Actinomycetes > Frankiales > Frankiaceae > Parafrankia. The sequence continues at coordinate 1,913 of NZ_ADGX01000240.1, read as the reverse complement.
ATGGCGGCGTCCGGGCTGGCCTGCCTGCCCATCTTCGCGATCTACCTGGTGATGCAGCGGCAGGTCATCGACGCGTTCGTCCGCTCCGGGCTGCGCTGACCCGCGGCCGATGCCCGGTGCGGCCGACGACGATGGGCGCCGCACCGGAACGCGCGGGTAGCGGTTCAGCCCCTTCCACCGCCGCCAGCACTGCACCCGCCACAACGGTTCGCAAAATGTTTGTTGCTTTTCTCATGGTCGTTGCTCTCCGAGACGAACACCGCAATCGGCAGTGGAGCCAACCCCCCGGTCGCCGCAGAGAAGGCCCCTTCCTCGAATGCGTGGCACAGTCGCTCCCGCAGCAAACAATGCCCTCCCGGCTTTTGGCGCAGCCCGCATGTTGGTACCCCGCCTGACCTTCGTGATCAGCTGTACCTGACAGGCCGGCGGTGGGCGGCGAGACCGGCCAGGCTCCCTCGTGGCCCGCCCCGGCGAGGCACAGGCCCGACGAGGCACAGGCCCGACGAGGCACAGGCCCAGCGAGGCTCAGGCCTGAAGGCGAACCGGGAGCGTGTCCAGGCCGTGGATGGCGACCGTGTCGCGCCAGACGGGCTCGTCGGTCAGCGCCAGGCCGGGCGCACGGCGCAGGAGGGTGTCGATCGCGATCTCGGTCTCCAGCCGGCCGAGGTGCGCGCCGAGGCAGTAGTGCGGCCCGCCGCTGAACGACAGGTGGCGCGGTGCCGGGGTACGGCCGGCGAACCGGGTGATGTCCAGGCGGTCCGGGTCGGTGTACACGGCCGGGTCGCGGTTCGCGGCCGCGGTCAGGATGACGATGCCGTCGCCGCGGGCGAACGTGTGCCCGGCGACCTCGCGTTCGGCCAGTGCCACCCGGTGGGTGAACTGCACCGGTGGCTCGTACCGCAGGAGCTCGTCAACGGCGGGTGCCGCCAGATCCGGGTCGGAGAGCCATCGCTGGACCTGGTCGGGGTTGCGCAGCAGGGCGACGACGCTCTTGCCGATCACGTCCGAGATCGTCTCGTAGCCGCCGATCAGCAGCCCGACGGCCAGCCCGAGCGGCTCGCGACCACCGTTCAGCTGGCCTTCGTCCTGGGCCGCGCACAGCCCGGTCAGTATGTCGTCGTGCGGATCGACGCGCCGCCGGGCGAGCAGCGCGGCGAAGTAGGCCTCGAATTCCGCCATGGCCGCCGGCCTGCGAGCGAGGCTCTCGGGAGTCTGCAGGATGTCCGGGTCCGTACCGCGGACTATCTCCAACGACCACTTCTGGACCAGGGTGTGGTCCTCGCGCGGTATACCGAGCAGGTCTCCGATGATGGTCAGCGGCAGCGGACGCGCGAACGCCTCCATCAGATCCACCTCACCGGCCTCGATCGCCGCGTCGAGCAGCCTGTTGACGAGGCTCTCGATCCGATCGCGGATTCCGGCCGTGGTGCGGGGCATGAAGGCGCTCTTGACCAGGCCTCTTACCCGGGTGTGATTCGGCGGATCCATCCGCAGCATCGACCCGGGAACGTCGTCGGGATCGACACCCGGCCGGAACGGGTTTATGCCGTCTTCGTACCCGTGCCCCCACAGCGGGTCCGCGAAGACAGCCGCGCACTCCCGGTAACGGGTCGCCATGAGGATGTCCGGCCGCAGTGGGTACAGCGCCGTGTACTCACGGACGGCCGCGTACCTGGGGTAGGGGTTCGACCGGTGCGCCGGGTGGAAGGCGTCGAAGACAACCTGCGGAACAGTGGACACGTCCACGTCCTCTCTCGGAGCATCCTCCGCCGACCGGTGCCGGTGCCGGTGCCGGTGCCGGATCCGGCAACATTTCCGTGATCAGAACCGTCATCATTCCAGCGTGCCGGGCACCGGCCGCGCTGGTTCTCCGTGCCGGGCAGGGAAACCTATGAGCCAATAGGGAAACGCGG
>NZ_ADGX01000241.1 GCF_000177675.1 Parafrankia sp. EUN1f | reverse complement strand
GGACCCCACTGCTGGCCCGGCGGCGGGCCCCACTGCTGACCGGGTGGCGGCTGCTGACCGGGTGGCGGCCCAGGCGGCGGGCCCCACGGCGCTCCCCCCGGCGACGACGGCACGACCTGGGTCGGGGCGTCGTCCCACTGCGACGGACCCGCGGGCGGTGCGGGAGGTGCCGGTGCCGGTGGCGGCGGAGGCGGAGGCGGAGGCGCCGCGGCGGGCGTCGCGGAACCGGTGTTGCCGGTTCCCGGGTCGTCGACCGTGATGCCGAAGTCGGTGGCGATCCCGGCCAGCCCGGAGGCGTACCCCTGCCCGACCGCCCGGACCTTCCAGGCACCGGAACGGCGGTACAGCTCGACGAGCACCAGCGCCGTCTCGGTGCTCAGCCCGGCCGGGTCGAAGCGCACGATCTCCTGGCCGCCCCGGTCCCGGACCACGACCGTCAGACCGCGGACGGCGGCGAACGTCTGCGGCCCTGATCCGTCCAGGCTGCCGGTGACGACCACCTTGTCGATGTCGGGCGGCACGGCGGTGAGCGTGAACTCCAGCGCGGACGGCGGCGCGAGGCGGACCCCGGGACCGGCCGGCTGGTTGAAGAAGACGAAGTCCGCATCGCCGCGCACCTTGCCGGACGCCGTGAGCAGCAGCGCGGCGATGTCCAGCGGGGTGGACGACGAGATCTCGACCCGCAGGTCCGTCGCCGGCAGCGCGGCGTTCGCACCCTTGCCGAGCACCTGTGCCATCTGACTCTCCGATCCGCCGTCACACCAGGCCCGCCGTGGAAACGAACAGGTGCGGCGTCGTGATCCTACGATCGACCGCTATGAGCGCAACCGACGATCCGATGCATGACAACCTCGCCGGGGCGGGGCAGCCGCTCGGCGGTGACGACGTCCTGCGGCGGGTCGAGGGCCACCTGACGGGATGGTTCGGCCCGGACAGCGGCCGGGCCAGCCTCACCTTCCTCGGCGCGGACCCCATCGAGGTCCTTCGGTTCGGCCCGGACTCCGACGGCGTCGTCCGCTACGTGACGCTGGGGATGGCACGGGAGCCCATGACACCCGCGGACGCGACCGTGCGGGACCCCGCCGGCCCGCGGGCCGAGCTCGTTCTCTCGCTGCGCGGACGCCGGGACACCGCCGCCCGTGCACTGGCGGTTCTCGCGTCCGTCCCGGTGGTGGAGGGCCGGCCCGTCGTCGCCGGCAGCGGGCTCGATCTGGGTGAGCCGCTGTGGGAAGGCGGGCGGTTCACCGCGGTCCTGGTCGGCGAGCCGGGCGGACTGGTTCCCGATGTGGAGCTCGGGCGTGGCGGCCCGGCTGGCGGTGACGGTGAGCCGCATGAGGCAGCCGGCGGACCCGCGCCGGTCCGTTTCCTCCCGCTGCTGCCGATGACCGCCAACGAGGCGGCGTACAAGCGTGTGCACGGCGCCACCGCGATGCGCCAGCGCTGGCTGGACGCCGGTACCGACCTGCGCGACCCCGACCGCGCCGAGGTCGACCTCAGCTGACTTCCCAGCTCAGAGCTCGACCCCGGCCAGGACCATCACCCGTTCGACCGTCAGATCCGCCATCGCGGCGCCGACGCCCTCCCGCCCCAGGCCGGAGCCCTTCACGCCACCGTAGGGCATCTGGTCGGCGCGGTAGGACGGCACGTCACCGATGATCACACCGCCGACCTCCAGCGCGCGGTGGGCCCGGAAGGCCGTCCCGAGATCGCGGGTGAACACGCCGGCCTGCAGGCCGTAGGAGCTGTCGTTGACGCGGGCCAGGCCATCGTCCAGGCCGTCGACGGGCTCGAGCACCAGCACCGGCCCGAACACCTCCTCGCTGGCCACCGTCGCGTCGCGCGGCACGCCGGTCAGCACGGTCGGCGCGAAGGCCGTGCCCTCGGACCCGCCGCCGCAGAGCACGGTCGCACCGCGGGCCACCGCCTCCCGCACCCAGGTCCCCACCCGCGCCGCGGCGGCGCCGTCGATCAGCGGCCCGACATCGGTCGCCGGGTCGGTGGGATCACCACCGCGCAGTTCGAGGACGGCGGCGACGATCTCCTCCCGGGCGCGGCCGTAGAGCGTCCGGTCGACGAACACCCGCTGCACGGCGATGCACGACTGGCCGGCCTGGTAGTTCGAGAACAACGCGATCCGCCGCGCGGCATGGCGCAGGTCCGCCGGGTCGGAGTAGTCCGCGGCGACCAGCACCGCCGCGTTCCCGCCGAGCTCGAGGACGACGTGCTTACGCGGGACGGCGTCCCGGATCGACCAGCCGACCCGGGCCGACCCGGTGAAGGACACGACCGGCAGCCGCGGGTCGGCCACCAGGGCGGGCATCTGGTCGTCGGTTACGGGTAGGACCGACCAGGCGCCCTCGGGCAGGTCGGTGCCGGCGAGCAGCTCGCCGAGCAGCAGCGCGGACAGCGGGGTGCGCGGCGCGGGCTTGACGATGATCGGCGCACCGGCGGCGATCGCCGGCGCCACCTTGTGCGCGACGAGGTGCAGCGGAAAGCTGAACGGTGCGATCCCCAGCACCGGGCCGATGGGGAAGCGCCGGGTCAGCGCGATGCGTCCCTCACCGGTCGGATCGGTGTCGAGCCGGTCCACCTCGCCGGCGAACCGCCGGGCCTCCTCCGCACCCCAGCGGAAGGTCGACGAGGCCCGCGCGACCTCCGCCCGCGCCCAGGTGATCGGCTTACCGGACTCGCTGGTGATCAGGTTGGCGATCTCGTCGCCGCGCCGCGCGATCTCACGGGAGATGCTGGTCAGCGCGCCCGCGCGGACATGGGCGGGCAGGGCGGCGCAGGCTCGCGCGGCGGCTGCCGCGGCGGCCAGCGCGTCCTCGATGTCGGGCGCCTGCGGCTGGGCGACGGTCGCGACGAGCCGCCCGTCGTAGGGGCTGCGGACCTCGAACGTCGCGGTGGAGCGACGGCGACGCCCGGCGACCCAGAAGCCGGTGACCGCCAGGCCCCCGCCACCTCCGCCACCGCGGCCGCTGCCGCCACCAGCACCGCCGCCACCACCAGCACCGCCGCCGCCCGCACCGCCGCCGCGGCCCCGTCCGGCGCGCCGCGAGCCTGGCCCGATGGCGGACGGGCCGACGATCCACGGCCCGCGCACGGCGCCAAGGGCCCCATCACCGGGCCCGGGACGCCCCGGATACCCGGGACCGCCGTCCTCGATCACACCGACCACCATCTCCTCACCGAATCGGACAGGCGTCTCGCGTCGGCCGCCACGGATTCCCACCCGTCGAAATCCACAGGACAACAAGTAACCACGACGGAACTATCACGACTCATCCGGTCCCCTGAAAGGGCCACGCAGGCTCTCCAGCGCCGCGACGCACGCCCCTGAAGCAGGGGGCACTTACACTCGGCGTCCGTTCGCCTGCAGTCTGCAATCTACGGGTTACGGCAGCGCCGTTGATCGGGAGGAGCCCTTGAGCGGAACCGACAGCGTCTCCCGGCCCCCCGACGGCGCCGGCGCCCCCGGCGGACCCGGGCTGGCGCAGGTCAGGCGGCTGGCCACCCCGATCCCCGGACCTCGTTCGACCGAGCTGGCCAAGCGCCGCGTGAACGCGGTCGCCCGCGGGGTCGGCCAGACCCTGCCCGTCTACGCCGCGGCGGCCGGCGGCGGGGTGCTGGTGGACGTCGACGGCAACTCGCTGATCGACTTCGGCGCGGGCATCGCGGTGGTCAACGTCGGCAACTCCGCCGACGCGGTCGTCGACAACCTGACCGAGCAGGCACGGCACTTCACGCACACCTGCTTCATGGTCACCCCCTACGAGGGGTACGTCGCGGTCTGCGAGGAGCTGGCCCGGCTGACCCCGGGCAGCCACGACAAACGCTCGGCGCTGTTCAACTCCGGCGCCGAGGCCGTCGAGAACGCGGTGAAGATCGCCCGCGCGTACACGGGACGGCCGGCCATCGTCGCCTTCACGCACGCCTTCCACGGCCGCACCAACCTGACGTCGGCGCTCACCGCGAAGGCGCGGCCCTACAAGGAGGGCTTCGGGCCGTTCGCCCCGGAGATCTACCGGGTGCCGATGGCCTACCCGTACCGCTGGCCGGGTGGCGCGGAGGCCTGCGGCGAGCAGGCCGCCGGGCAGGTGATCGACACGATCACCGCCGAGATCGGTGCCGAGAACGTGGCGGCGATGGTGATCGAGCCGATTCAGGGCGAGGGTGGCTTCATCGTGCCCGGCGCCGGCTTCCTGCCCGCGTTGACGGAGTTCTGCGCGGCGGCCGGAATCGTCTTCGTCGCCGACGAGGTGCAGACCGGCTTCGGCCGCACCGGCGACATGTTCGCCTGCGAGCACGAGGGCATCGTGCCCGACCTGATCGTCACCGGGAAGGGCATCGCCGGCGGCCTGCCGCTGGCGGGCGTCACCGGGCGAGCGCAGATCATGGACGCGCCGCAGGTCGGTGGGCTCGGCGGCACGTTCGGCGGCAATCCGCTGGCCTGCGCCGCCGCGCTCGGCGCGATCGCCACGTTGGAACGGGAGAACCTCGTCGACCGCGCCCGGCTGATCGAGCGCGTCGCGCTGCCGCGGCTGCGGGCCCTGCGCGACCGCTACCCGTTCGTCGGTGACGTCCGTGGCCGCGGCGCGATGCTCGCGCTGGAGCTGGTGGGAACCGGGCCGCCCACCCCCGGCCAGGTCGCGCCACCACCCGACCGGGGGGTGGCCGTGGCCTGCGCCGCCGAGGCCCACCGCCGCGGGCTGGTCCTGCTCACCGCCGGCACCTGGGGCAACGTGCTGCGCCTGCTGCCCCCGCTGGTGATGCCGCAGCACCTGCTCAGCGAAGGGCTGGACCTGCTCGACGAGGTCCTCTCCGACATCGCCCGGCATCACTGACTCGCGGGATCGCACCGGTCACCAGGTCGCCGCGCGGCCGGTCCAGTACTCCGCAGGAGTCAGAACCCTCCTGAGTGGGCATCAATCGTCCACCAGCCGCGCAGGGAGGCGGAGGATGCCTGTGGACCCCGATCTGACGGATAGCACCATCGGTCACCGCATGACCGGATCGCCCTGGAGGACACGGTGACCGCCCCGCCGGTCTGCCCGGCCTGCCTCGGCGCGCTGGACCCGCCGGACGTCTGGAGCGACCGGTGGCGCTGTGGCCGGCACGGCGACGTCGAACCGTTCCACGAAGCCCAGTCCTCCCGCGAGCAGCTGCTCCGCTCGCTGGGACGGACCAGCCGGGTGCCGGTGTGGCTGCCCGCACCCATGCCGGTGCACTGGTTCGCGAGCGGCGTCGGCTGGGCCGGCGACGATCGCTCCGGCGCCCACGCGACCGCACTCTCGACGAGTGGGCCGTCGCCGGTGGGTGGCCCGGCCGAGATGGTTCTGGTGGCCGAGTCCCCCCGGATCGGGCTGGGCGCGCGCCTCGCCGGCCTGTCGGGGTCCGACCCGGAGCGCCTCGACGCGGCGCCCGAGGCGAAGGTGGAGGCGGCGGGGCATCCGACGGCGCTCTGGCCCGTCACCACGCCACCCGACCGCGCGGCCTTCGTCGGTGAGGCGCTCGGGGTCTGGTTGTGGTTGGTCCTGTGGCCGGCCGACGCGGCGCTGATCCTGCTCGAACAGCTCGTGATCGAGGACATGCGCGACGACGCGACGCTCGTCGACCGCATGCTCTTCGGCGCCCCGGGCTCGCACCTCTCGTCGCCCTAGAGACCCTTCATCACCCTCGAAACAGCGTCGCACTGAATTCGGTGCACCGAAAACGGTGCACCCGCACCTTTCACCCACACTTCGGATGTCCCTCCGGCACTGGGACAGCGAACACCCGAAGATGGTTTCCAACTGCATACGGGAACCGCCCAGCAGGGCCGTCCGGGCGCGTTAGACTCCCCCAGCCCAGTCGTTCGCCGAGCCAGAGCCGGGAGCCGGAATGACTCTTGTACGCGAACCATCCGGCCCTGCCACCGAGCATCCGCGGGATCAGCACGTCCGGCAGCGCGTCAACATACTCGGGTACCTCCGCACCACCTCGCACAAGGACATCGCCGTCATGTACGCGGTGGCATCCTTCGCGTTCTTCATCTTCGGTGGCATGCTGGCGATGATGATGCGGGCCGAGCTGGCCCGGCCTGGCCTGCAGTACTTCTCGAACGAGCAGTACAATCAGCTCTTCACGATGCACGGCACGCTGATGCTGCTGATGTTCGCGACTCCGCTGGCCTTCGCGTTCGCGAACTTCCTCATCCCGCTGCAGATCGGCTCGCCGGACGTCGCCTTCCCCCGGCTGAACGCGATGTCCTTCTGGCTCTTCCTGTTCGGGTCGCTCGTCGTGATAGCCGGCTTCCTCACCCCGGACGGCGCGGCCGCCTTCGGCTGGTTCGCCTACGCCCCGCTGAACAGCATCTCGTACAGCCCCGGTGTCGGGGAGGACCTGTGGATCATGGGCCTCACGGTCTCCGGGCTGGGCACGATCCTCGGCGGCGTCAACATGGCCACGACGATCATGGCCCTGCGGGCGCCGGGCATGACGATGTTCCGCCTGCCGATCTTCTGCTGGACCTTCCTGGTCACCGCGATCCTGGTGCTTGTGGCCTTCCCGGTGCTCGCCGGCGCCCTGCTCGCGCTGGAGGCGGACCGGCGCTTCGGCGCCCACGTCTACGACGCCCAGAACGGCGGCGCGATCCTGTGGCAGCACCTGTTCTGGTTCTTCGGGCATCCCGAGGTCTACATCATCGCCCTGCCGTTCTTCGGCTTGATCAGCGAGATCATCCCGGTCTTCTCCCGAAAACCCATCTTCGGCTACAAGGGCCTGATCTTCGCCACGATCGCCATCGGCGTCCTGTCCGTCGTGGTCTGGGCACACCACATGTTCGTCACCGGCGCGGTGCTGCTGCCGTTCTTCGCCATCATGTCCTTCCTCATCGCCGTTCCGACCGGTATCAAGTTCTTCAACTGGATCGGGACGATGTGGCGCGGAAACCTGAGCTTCGAGACTCCCATGCTGTTCTGCATCGGATTTCTCGTGACCTTCCTGCTCGGCGGCCTGACCGGCGTCCTGCTCGCCAGCCCGCCCCTCGACTTCCACGTCAGCGACAGCTATTTCGTGGTCGCCCACTTCCACTACGTCGTGTTCGGGACAGTCGTCTTCGCCGCTTTCGCCGGCACCTACTTCTGGTTCCCGAAGGTCACCGGCCGGCTGATGGACGACCGCCTCGGGAAGATCCATTTCTGGACGGTCTTCTTCGGCTTCCACCTGACCTTCCTCGTGCAGCACTACCTGGGGATGCAGGGGATGCCGCGGCGGTTCGCCGACTACGGGCCGAACGACGGGTTCACCGACTGGAACACCCTGTCGACGGCGGGCAGCTTCCTGCTCGGCGTCTCGACACTGCCGTTCATGTACAACGTGTGGCACTCGTACCGGCGCGGCCGGCTCGCGATCGTCGACGACCCCTGGGGGTACGGCAACTCGCTGGAATGGGCCACCTCGTGCCCGCCGCCCCGGCACAACTTCCACAAGCTGCCGCGCATCCGCTCGGAACGCCCGGCCTTCGACCTGCACTACCCGGAGGTCGCCGGCGCGGTCGACTACCACGCCACCCCCGAACTGCGCTGACCTCGCCGAACGCCAGCCCTCAGGAACGCGGCGGTACCAGCAGGCGCAGCGCCCCCGGCCGGATGACGATCTCGGCCGGGAGGTCCGCGACCGGGTCACCGTCCGCGTAGACCTGGAAGGGCCGGTCGGCCTGCACCACCAGCCGCTGGGCGCGGCGGACCTGGACGTAGGGCACCTCGACGTGGCGCCCGGAGAAGATCCGGGGGAACAGCCGCAGGAAGGTGAGCCGCCCCGCCTTCGCAATCAGCACGATCTCGAGCCGGCCGTCGGCGATGTCGGCGTCCGGCGCGAACTTCATCCCGCCGCCGTAGTAGGGGCCGTTGGCCGCCCCGACCGTCCAGCCGATGTGCTCGAACGGTTCGCCGCCGTCGACCGAGACGGTGAACCGGGCCGGCTTCCAGGCCAGCAGCGCCCGCAGCACCGCGTAGGTGTAGACACTCTGACCGGACAGCCGGGTCGTCCGGTTCGCGATCACCTGGACGTCGGAGTCGAACCCGAGACTGGCGATGCCCACGAAGGGCACACCGTTCGCCTCGGGCAGGTCGACCCGGCGCTCCGCCGCGCCGGCGAGCGCGGCGGCGGCGACCGCCGGATCCCGCGGGATACCCAGCCCACGCGCGAAGTCGTTACCCCGCCCACCGGGCAGGATGGCCAGCACTCCCCCTGCTCGGGCCACCGCGCCAGCCACCCGGCCGACAAGACCGTCCCCGCCCAGCGCCACCGTCACCCGCCCCTCAGCGACCGCCGCTCGGGTCAGCTCGTCGGCATGTTCAAGGCTCTTTGTGGTCTCGACCGTGACGTCATCGGCCCAGCGCTCCAGCGCGGCCCGCACGTCGCCGAGCACCTTGGCCGCCCGGCCGCCACCCGCCTTCGGATTGACCACCACGGTCAGCCGGCGCAGGTCAACCGCGGCGTCCACCGGCGCCTGTGCCATCTCGGGAACGCCATCCACGCCGGCCATTCGCCCTCCACCCGCGCCGCCACTGCCGATCACGGCACAGCCTACGGCCAACCCCGCCGGGCTCCTTGTTCCAGGGCGCACGCTACGCGACGGCTACGCGGTCCTGGAGGAGCACGAACAGGGATTCGCCGAGGTTGAGCCGGCCGCCGTCGCGGGTGGCGACGGCATTCGGTGCGACATGCCCGGTTTCGTCGGCGAGCGTGGCGATGGGCTGTTCCCCGGGGGTCACCGGTGGCGCCGGGACGAGGGTCCGACCGTCGGGGAGCAGCGCGACGATCGTTGCGCTGCTGGTTCTGCGGAGCACGATCCCCTCCTCGTGGAGGTGACGGTGGTGGCTGCCACAGACGAGGGTGAGGTTGTCCAGGTCGGTGCGGCCGCCCTCGGCCCAGCCCACCAGGTGGTGGACGTGCAGCCATCGGGTGTGCGCGCAGCCCGGGTACTGGCAGGTTCCGTGGTCACGGGCGTGAACGGCGGCCTGGAGACGGCGGGTGGGGAACCGGTTCCGCCGGCCGAGGCGGAGCGGGTTGCCGTGGGGGTCGGTGAGCAGGGCCTGGACGAGGCCGTCGCAGCCGAGGCGTTGCAGGACGGCCGGTGGAAGCGTGGCCGGTGTGACGCCC
>NZ_ADGX01000242.1 GCF_000177675.1 Parafrankia sp. EUN1f | reverse complement strand
CGACGTACTCGTCCCCGGGGTAGGCGGCCCACGGAGTCCCGGTCTTGGGCACCGGCGAGGCATGCGCGTTGAAGGTCCAGTCGATCTTCACTTCCGGATCCGTGGACCGGATGGCCGTGGAGATCTTGCGGAAGCAGTCACGGAACTCGGTGCCCGCGTTGTCCGCATGCCAGTACATGAAGGTCCCGTTGAACTCCCACCCGATCCGGACGATGGAAGCGGCCCGACCGTTGTTCTTCAGGAAGGTACCGAACGTCTTCCAGTACCTGTCGTATTCACCCCGGGCACACGCCGCGTTGTTGCCCTGTCCCTTCGGGAAGGTCGGCTGGCTGATGATCAGCGTGCCCTGGAAGCCCTTGTACAGGTCCAGCGGCCAGCGCGGCTCGACCATCGCGGACCACCCCTTGCTCCGGACGGTGAAGACATGCGCCACGTCGTTCGGCCGACCGCGCCAGTTCCCGAAGGACAGCACCTGCGCCAGGATGTGCGACGGGTAGACACCCGACATCCAGGGCAGCCCGGAGAGCTTCCCGGGCGTGGCGGGCGTCGACCCGGTGCGCGCCGACGGGCTCGGCGCCGCGCCGGTGGACGGAGCCGGCGTCACGGCCGGCTCGGCGGTCGCCGACTCCGCCGTCGCGGTGCCCTGCGTCTCGGCCGCCGGCGCGGTCAGCTCCGCGTCGACGACGTCGAGAGTGCCGCTCACCTCGAGCGCGTCCTGCCTGGCGGTCACCGTCACCCGGCCGGAGAAGCCGGCAGGCACCTGGAACCCGAGGATGAAGCGGCCGTCCGTACCAGGCTGAGCCGTCGCGGAACCGCCGAGCTCGGCGGTGGCGGCGGTGACGGCGACGTCCCGACCGGGGCTGAACCCGCGCCCCCCGACCAGCACGATGTCACCGTCGAAGAGTACGACCGTGAGACTCGGCTGGCCGTCGGTGTCCGTGGTCGCCGTCATGCCGGTCACCGGTACCGGGCGGGCATCCACCGCGCCGGCGCCGGCCGAGCTGGCCGGGCTCGGGGAGGCGCTCGCCGCGGTACCGGCCGCGCCGGCCGGCACCGGGGCGACCAGCCCCAGCGGCAACAGCAGGGCGGTCACGACCAGCAGCCCCAGCCGCGCCCCGCGGCCGGACCCGTGCCACCGAGGGCCTGGTCGGCGAAACCGCGGGGTGTTCTCGGAATTCCGGCGGAAGCCGGTTCGGGATGAGCGGTCGACCTGAGGGGTCGGTCGGCCGCCGGATGTCAGGGCCATGCTTCGGGCGCCGCCTTTCGGTCGTGGCGTGGATCACCGGCGGACAAACGGCACCCGGCACACGCGGCAGACCCGATCGCAGGTCAACCCACGGCTCGTCCCCTCCGGGCCACCACCGCCGTGGCGAGATCCCAGCGCGCCGCATCGGTGCCAGAGCCGACCGCGTCCGACGGATTCTCCGGCTACACCGGCCGGATCACGGATGAATCCGGCCATACTCCGTATGAGTGATTGGGCTCATCGTAAGGGACTAACCAGAACGGGGGTGGTCCTACCGGAAAATATCTGGCGCGACGAAAGAAAAACTTGAGATCATCCGCAGCCCAATCACCGTCGGCTTAAGTAACGGATACACAACGGCGTGGATGATGTCCGCGCCGCGGTCCGCCCGATCGACAACGGGAGAAATTCCTCGCGGTTCGACCGAGACGCCGCCACCGAACCGCGAATGTGCTTTGATGCGCGACCTGCCCGCGGCCGGTAGGCGATGTCAGCGGATGACGAGCTGGACGTCCTCGGGATGGTCGACCCACAGCGCCGGCCCGTCCGGCGTCACCACCGGGAGAAGGCGGATACCCCACGGAAGCTGCGCGCCTTCGAGCGTGACCTCCATCGTCCACGAACCCGCGTCCGACGCCGCCTGCAGCTCCGCGAGAACCTGCCCCTCGGCCGGCGTCGTGGGCGGTTCCTCCCCGGGGCGGGCGACGAGCACGAGTCGAGGGACCGGCCCGGTGGACCGCACCTGCACCCGCAGCGTCCGGCGCCGCCAGCCCGCCTTCGCCACGGTGTACGACACCGAGGCCAGCCCACTCAGATCCGGCATGACCACCTGCCCGGTGGGCGGGCTGGGCAGGGAGGTCGCCGCGGCGCCGGCCGGCACGTCAGACCGCCATTCCGCAGGCGCCGCACCCGGCCTGGCCGGGTGCGGCCCGGCGGCACCGCCCGCGCCCGAGATCTCGGTGACCGGCATGTCGGCGGTCGCCGGCCCGGGCATGCCGACCGTCGGCGGACCGGGCATACCCGCCGTCGGTGGACCAGGCATACCGAGCGTTTCCGGCCCGGGCATACCGACCGTCGCCGGCCCAGGCATACCCGCCGTCGGCGGACCGGGCATACCGACCGTCGCCGGCCCGGCCGCACCGGCCGTCGGCGGCCCGGCCGGTACCCGGTACGCACCCGTAGCCGGCGCGACACCGGCGAGATCCGCGTCCACCCGCCCCGACGCCATCAGGGGCTCGGCGGGGTGCGGTATGCCCGGCACCCCGCTCGGAGCGGATCTGCGCGGCTCGATCAGCGCTGTCGCCGGTGATGGCACCGGCGCCTGCATCGGCACCGGCGGTGCGGGCGCCGTCGCCGTCGGGGTCGGGGTCGGCGTGACGTCGATGACCACCGGCTGGGTGCCCGGCGAGACGGCTGGCAGCGGGGCGCGGCCGATCGGCGGGGAGACGGCCCGGCCGGAGGAATGATCGATCGGCGACATCGGCGGAGCGGGCGCGGCCGGCGGCCCGACCAGGGGCGCGGCCAGGCGGTGCCGGACCGACCGCCCGATGATGCCGAGGTCACCGACGATCGTGACCGGCACGTAGATCAGTTCACTCGCCCCGTGGTCACGTTGGACAGCCGCGTCCCGCAGCTGGCCGTGCCGGCTCGCGCCGACCAGCCGCAGCGGCGGAAGCAGGCCGGCCAGCGGTACCTCCGTGCCCTCCGGTCCCAGCAGCGCCAACGGCCCGGAACCCACACCGGCGATCGCCGGGCCGACGCCCGGCACACCCGACACGCCCGACACGCCGATCGCGCCCGAAACCCCGATCACACCCGCGGCGCCAGCCGCGGCATCGACCGGTACGGCGACCGCGTACACCCGCACCTGCGCACCGGTCCGGGCGGTCCAGCGCAACGCGATCTGGTCGTGCTCGGCGCCGGCCAGCAGATCGGTCACCGGCCGCGGGCGGGTGACAACTCCGAACTCCGCCTGCGCGCCCGCCGTGCGGGCGGCGTTGCCGTCGACGTCCACGTACTCGACGAACGCGCGGTAGTGATAGCCCACGCCCGGCAGCACGTCCGGGTCCAGGAAGCTGCTGCCGGTGACCCGGGCCCGTCGGGGCGGCGTGGTGACGGTGGACTCCGGGTCGACCGTCCGCTCGATCGTCACGGTGTCCGCCGGCCCGCTCGGCCGCCAGGTCAGACGGACGCCGGTCGGGGTCGCCTCGGCCCTCAGGTCGGCGATGTCACGCACGGCGATGAGCGGCGCGGTGCTCACCGGTCTGGACTGCCGTTCCCCGGACAGCGCCGTCACCTCGTGGCGCACCGTTCGCCAGGCCGGCGCGCCGGAGTCGGCGAGCTCGGTGGCGCCGGTCGTGCCCAACGCGCGCCGGCCGACCTGGCCCGAGGCCGGGTCGACGACGACCCGCTCCACCCGGTAGCTGACCGGCCCGGCGGACGCGGACGGCCGCCACCGCAGCAGGACGGTGTCGTCCGCCAGCACGGAGGTCAGGTCCGTCGGCGGCTGCAGCGGCAGCGCCGCCAGCGCGGCCAGCGCGTCCTGGCTGTCCGCCGCGGTGGCCAGCACCGCGACGAGCGCCGCCTCCTGCTGGTCCGACGGCAGGGCCCGAGCGGCCTCGACCCGTCGCCGGATCACCGCCTGCTCCGCTGTCAGCTCCCCGAGCACCTCGGCCGGCAGGCGGCCGTCCGGCCCGGGGACGTCCGCGGCGCGGGCCACCAGCCAGCGGGCGCGTTCGACCGCCGCGTCCGGGCGCAGGGTGACACGTTCCTCGGCGAGGGCACGCCAGCCCGCCTCGGTCGCCGCGAGCGCGGCCCGCACCAGGGAGTCCAGTTCGTCCGCCGCCTGGGCCGCGCTGTTGCCGGCGGCCGGGCCGGCTGCCGCCAGCGCCGCGCGGACCCGGCTCAGACCGTCCCGGGCGGCCCGGGGCCGGCCGTCCTCCAGCGCCTGCCGAACGACGGTCAGTGCGTCACCGGCGGCTTTGACCTGACGCAGGCTGTACCCGCATCGCCGGCAGGTCACGGCCGCCGCCTCGGTGAGCGAGCCGCAGGCCGGGCAGTCGGTGTAAAGCTGCGTGTCGCAGTACCGGCAGGTCGTGGACCCGCCGACCGGCTCGGGACGCCCGCAGCCGGGGCACAGCACGTAGTCGACGGCGCCGCCGGTGCTCACGGCGGCGCCGAGATCGCGGGCGATGCCGATGATGACGCTCTTCACCTGCTCGGTGCCGAGCCCACGGCCCGCGGCCAGCGCCGCCCGGACCAGCCCCTCGTAGGCGACCGCGGTCAGCTCCCCGTCGAGCACGACGTGCTCCTCGACGGCCGGCCGCAGCTCGTCCGCGACGTCGGCCGACAGGCCCGCGGTGTAGGGGGCGGGGTCGCTTTCGATCAGCCGGGACCGCACCATAGCGAGCAGGTCGGCCGTGAGGGTCTTCTCCCGGTCGTGCGGGCGGCGGGCGTTGCCCGCGGCGACCGACTCCCAGGCGGCCCGGATCCGCTCGGGCCCGGCGTCCGGCGCCACCCCCAGGAAGTCCCACAGCGAGGCGGTGCCGACCAGGTCGCCGCCGCGCAACACCCGAAGGTCCTCGAGCCGTTGCCGGATCTGGCTGCGGACCTCGGGGGCCAGCGGCGCGACCCGGCCCCGGTCGCCGTCGGGAAGGACCTTCTCCCGGGCCAGCCGGGCGTCGAACTCCGGGTCGCTGACGCCGGCGGCGGTGGCTAGCCGGCGCAGGCCCGCGATCCGGGATGCCGGGATGCCACCAAAACGATCACGAAGCGTGACGAGGTAGCCGTCGAGCTTGGCGAGCCGCTCGACGTCGCCGCTGCGCCGCGCGTCGAGCACCCGGGCCTGCAGGCGGATCCGGAGGTCGCCGTCCAGCAGCGGCGCCTCCCATTCACCGCGCCTCCGGACGAGCTCGGTCGCGAGAGCCGCGTACTTCGCCGAGTTGCGTTCGCGCTGAAGGAAGGCGACCACCCGGGCGAGCTGCGCGGCCACCTCCGAGTCGGTGTGCTCACGCCGAGGATCGAGGTCCGCGATCAGAAAGGGGTCGGCGGTGTCGACCGGCGTCCGGGCGCGCAGCGCAGCCAGCACCCGTCGCCGGTAGCCGCTGCCGTCGAATGCCGCGCTCACCGTTCCACCCTCGTTCCGCCGCCGCCCGCAGGCTCTGGCCTTGCCGCTTCACCGACGAGCGTACGGATCCCGACCCGGTCGGCGGTCACGGTGGTGGTCGCCCCCACTGTTCCGCCGTCTCCCGGCCGCCGCGGGGCGCGGTCAGTCCCGCTGTTTGAGGAGACTGACCTTCGCGGACTCCTCCGTCTTCATGCTCTCGCTGCCGACCCCGGCCGTGACCCGGAGCACCAGTGGCTCGGACGCCCCGACATGGGTCGCGGTGACCTTGATCGTCTGGTCGCGCCCCATCTCGAAGCTGACCTCGACCGGGGTGCCCCGCGGGTGGCCGGCCGGGATGCCGCTGATGGCGCCGGCCACGATCACCTTGTTGTCCTCGATCCGGGTCGACTCGACCCCGGTGCCCTGTTCGAAGACCCGGATGTCGACCTCGGCCTGGTCGTCGGAGATCGTGTAGAAGGTGCGCTTCACCTCGATCGGCAGGGCGTCGTTCTGGTGGGCCAGGAACGCGGCGACCGCCGACCCGCGGTCCTCCGCGAAGATCCCGAAGCCGCGGGACGTGACGTCCGTCACCCGGGTGCGAACCAGATCGACCACCGAGGACGTCGTCAGCCCGGCGGCCGACGCGCTCGCCGCCGCGGCGGCCTCGAGGTCACCGGTCGCGGCGGCGTCGAGGGACTGGTCGGGGCGCAGCTTCCCGCTGGCCACGAGCTCCTCGCGGACCTCGCGCTCCAGCGCCTTCTTCTGCCCGTAGACCGCGGCCCCCTTGGCCACGGCGAGGTCCGGGTCGGCGAGCCGGCAGGTGAGGCCGAACGCCTCGCCGAGGCGGCGCGACACCGCCGGCAGCTTGCTCATCCCGCCGACGAGAAGGCACAGGTCGATGGTGTCGACGCCCTTCTCCTTAGCCCGCTGCAGGACGGAGCCGGTGAGGTCGACCGTGCGCTGCAGCAGCGGCGCGGTGATCTCCTCGAGCGTCGCGCGGGTGAAGGTGACGCTGCACCGCTTTCCGCCGTGCACCACCAGGACGTCCACGCTCTCCCGGCCGGAGAGCGCGAGCTTGGCGTCCTCGGCCGCGGTGAGCAGCTCCTGCTCGTCGTAGACGTCGTCGAGGGGGTCACCGGCGTCCGGCTGCTCCTGGACGAACTTCTGCGCGAGGTAGCGGACGATCTCGTTGTCCCAGTCGGCGCCGCCCAGCTCGTGGTCACCGTCGGTGGCGACCACCGTGATGTCGTTGCCGTCGAGGCGGATCACCGTCGTGTCGAAGGTGCCACCGCCCAGGTCGTAGACGAGCACGGTCGAGGCGGACTGGCCGTCCTGGGCGAACCCGTAGGCGAACGCGGCGGCGGTCGGCTCGTTGATGATGTCGACCACGTTGAGGCCGGCGAGCTCCCCGGCGAGCTTGGTCGCCTTGCGCTCCTCGTCACCGAAGTAGGCCGGGACTGTGATCACCACATCGGTGACCGGCGTTCCGGTCGCCCGCTGCGCGTCCGCGGCGAGGGCCTTGAGCACCAGGCTCGACACCGAGGCGGCGCTGTACTCGACGTCGTGTGCCACGAACCGCCAGTCCGAGGCGCCCATGTGCCGCTTGACCAGACGGGCGACGTCGTCGGGACGGATCCGGGACTGGCGCTTGGCCTGCGTGCCGACGACGAAGGAGCCCGCGGGCCCACCGTCTCCCGCGGCACCGCTCTCGTCGAAGAGGACCACCGACGGCGTGGTGGGCTGCGACTCGATGTTGCGGATCACATCCGGGCGGCCGTATTCGTCGACCTGGGCAATACATGAGTAGGTGGTGCCCAGGTCAATTCCGAACACCTTGGTGCCTGCCACCGTCTGATCTTCCCTTCCACTGACGACTGCTGCCACCGACACCCCCGCGACCGGCGACGCGACACCCCACCGACGGGCCATCCGGGCCATCCGGGCCATGCCGCCGGCCTCGCCGCCGACGATGCTCGAAGTCGGCCTCTGCCTCATGATGATGACGGGGTGGCCAACCGCCGCTGAAGGCGGCCGCCCCACCGAGCGCGGCAGGCGGCCCCGGATGCCTCGGCACGATGTGCCCAGCCGCCCGGCGCCGGGCGCGCCCAGGCTTCCCCGGGGCGGTGCGCTCGGGCCCCTCGGCCCGGTTCTCAGGCCCCTCGGCGCGGTGCGCTCAGCGTGCTCGGCGCCCTCGATACACCTCGGTCTCCGCCGGGCGGACGACCGTCGACTCGCCGCGGACGAAGCCGGGACGGACCGTCCGCGCGACGCTCCCCTCCAGCTCCGGGTCATCCGTATCGACCCGACGGACGCCCAGGAACCGCCCCGGATCGAACGCGTCACCGACCTCCGGCGAGAACGGGCGGACGTCGGCGGCCAGGTCCAGCACCTGAAGCAGCTGCTTGCGCAGTATCCCGGCGACGCTGTGGCTGTCGTCCCCGCCGAGGCTGCTCATCTGGTCGTAGAGGCGAACGAGGCCACGCAGCAGCGGTGCCATCGCCTCGTTCAGCTCACCGCCGCGCAGCCGTCCGTTCTCCGCGTGAAGTCGATCGACAAGCTCCGCGTCGTGCCGGCGCAGCCGGACGAGCTCGTCCACCCGCTCGGTCAGGCGTTCCAGCGCCTCGATGGTCCGCTCGCCGTCGGCCGGACCTCCGTGGTTCGACCCGACCGCGGCGACCGCGGCGACCGCGGTGTCCGCGGTGTCCGTCCCGTCGGCGCGGTCAGCCGGGCCACCGCCGGCGCCGCTGGCGTCCTCGGAGGCCCCGGCGCCGCCCGCCGCCACCCACGGCTGGCCCGCGCCGTCCGCGGGCCCGTGCCCGAGCCCGGGCAGCGCCGGGGCAGGCAGATCCGGCGGGTTCGCCGCGGACGGATCGAAGGTGCCCGGCGCGGTGCCGGCATCCGGGCCGGGGGCCGGCACCCCGAGTAGACCGCCGCCCGCGCTGCTACCGCTGCTGCCTGCGTCTGAACCGCTACCTGTGCCAGGACCATTGACCACACTGGGACCATTGACCACGCTGACCTCGGCGGGTGGGACCGCCGCGGCGGAATCGCCGACGAGCGGAGGCTCCACGGCCGGCTCCGCCACGACACCGGCGGCCTCGACGGCGGACGACACCACCACCCCGTGTATCGGAGCGGCGCCGGTTGTCGGGGCCGCCGGCGTTGTCGGGGCCGTCGGCGGGAAGTAGCCGGCCGGCCGGGCCGGGTCGCGCCCCAGGTCCGAGCCGGCGCCCGGAGCGATGTCGACGTCGACGACATCGGTGGCGCCGTCTGCCCTGTCCCGGGTTCGGCCGCTGCCGCCGAGGATCTCGTAGTCCAGCAGGTCGAACTCGTCGCCGCCGGCGTGGCGAGGGGTCCGGCGCCGGTCCTGCGTGAGGTCGGTCGGCTGGGTGGGCGGTGACGCGGGCTCGAACAGGCCCGGTTCGCCGCGGCGAAAAAAGTCGATCTTCTGCGCGGGCATAGGAGGGAGATCGCCGGTGCCGCCGCCACCCGCCCCGTGTTCCGCCGCCCGGCCCTCCGCGGGACCGCCACCGGGCTCGTGAAGTCCACCGGGCTCGTAGAGTCCACCGTGCCCGCCGAGCCCACCAGGCTCGCCGAGCCCACCAGGCTCGCCGGACCCTCCGGGCCCGCCGAGATCACCGGGCACCGCGGCGGTCCTCGGAAGCCGCGCGGTGAACGAGGCGCCGAACGCGCCGGGCGGGATCACCGACCGGGGCGCTCGCCCCGGGCCGGAGTCGACCGGCGCCTCGTGGTCGCCTGCCGGGTCCTGATCGAGGGCG
>NZ_ADGX01000243.1 GCF_000177675.1 Parafrankia sp. EUN1f | reverse complement strand
GCCCTGAGTCGTGAGTTCGTGTACTTCCTTCTCGGACACCGACCGTTGCGAATCGGCGTCACCAGGACGACCCGTGCTCCCACCGGAGCCAGAGCCCGAACGGGGACCGGACACCGCGCCTCCACCTCCCCCGTGCCGACCGGGACGCAACCAACACTACCGTTGTCACAGCCGCTGGCAGGCCTGTCGCACGAGTACGACGCGGCTTTGCCGTAAACAGCGGGTTACGGTGCCATGGTGACAGAAGATCGGAGCTCTGTGGCAACACCAGTGAACCCGGGCGATTCGCCCGACCTCTCGCCCGACCTCCGGGTCCGCATCGACCAGGACTCCTGCACCGGCGACGGTCTGTGCGTCCAGTATGCACCCTCCGTGTTCGAGTTCGACATCGACGGCCTCGCCTACGTGAAGAACGCCGACGGCGAGCTGCAGAGCGAGCCCGGCACCCACGTGGTCGTGCCGCTGCCGCTGCTCACGGAGGTCCGTGACGCCGCCGAGCAGTGCCCTGGCTTCTGCATCTACCTCGAACGCGCGGACGGCACCCTCGAGGCCGGCGGCCCACAGGAGGAGCCGGCGGAGCAGGCCCGGGCGGACGCCGGATGACAGCGCTCACCCCCGCAGACCTCTCCGCCCGCCCCGCCGCCTAAACCGGCGGCCACAGCACCCGAGCGGCACCGGCCTGCATCCCCCGCCCACCTGGCCTCTCCGGCGGGTCTGAACGAATCCGGCCATCCGGCTGCACGCCCATGGCTCGGATCTACGCCCGCGGCTGCGGCCCGTCCGGCCGGCCCGCCTGGTCCGAATGGTCCACCTAGTCCGGCTGGCCCGCCTCGTCCAGCCCGACCGCCCGATCCGGCTCGCCCGAGGGGACCGCCAGCCCGGGGGGCACCGCGGCGCCCGAGGGGCCCGGGGGGCTCGAGGGGCTCGAGGGGCTCGAGGAATCCGTCAGGCTCGCGGGGTCCGCCAGACCTGACGGGTTGTCCTGGTCCAGCTGCCCGGCCGGGTAGGAGCCCTTGGCGGGCCGGCGGCGCCGCGGCGGGGCGGTGACGCCGTCCGCCAGCTTCCGGGCCGTCACCAGGAAACCGGTGTGGCCGACCATGCGGTGGCCCGGCCGCACCGCCAGCCCCTCGACGTGCCAGTCGCGCATCATCGTCTCCCAGGCCGCCGGCTCGGCGAAGCCACCGTGCTCCCGCAGCGTCTCGACGATGCGGGACAGCTGGGTGGTCGTCGCGACGTAGGCGCACAGCACCCCGCCGGGGATGAGCGCGGCGGCCGCGACACCCACGACCTCCCACGGGGCGAGCATGTCCAGAATCACCCTGTCCATACCCTTTTCGGACGTCTCACCCAGATCGCCGACGTGCAGCGTGTGCGCTGGATGTGGTCCGCCGAAGAACGCCTCCACGTTCTTGCGTGCCACCTCCGCGAAGTCGGCCCGGCGCTCGTAGGAGACCAGCCGGCCCCCGTCGCCCACCGCACGCAACAGGGCGCACGACAGCGCCCCCGACCCGGCACCCGCCTCGAGGACCCGCGCCCCCGGGAACACGTCCGCGTACATGACGATCGCCGCCGCGTCCTTCGGGTACACGACGGTCGCGCCGCGCGGCATCGACAGGACGAAGTCGGCCAGCAGCGGTCGCAGCGCGAGGTAGTCGGTTCCACCGGTGCTGTGGACCACGATGCCCTCCGGCTGCCCGAGGAGGTCGTCGTGCGGGATGGCGCCGCGGTGGGTGTGGAACTGCTTGCCGGGCTCCAACACGACCGTGTGCCGCCGGCCCTTCGGGTCGGTGAGCTGGACACGGTCACCCTTGGTGAAGACCCCGCGGCGATGCGCGGCACCGGTCGGGGCTCGACCAGCCGCGATCGCTCCCAGGTCGGGCGGGATCTCCCCGCTCACCGGCAGGAGCTCGGCCAGCTCCTGGGCCGCGCCTGGGCGAGGCGTCGGCTCGTTCTCACGGTGCTCGCTCGCCGCCGGCTCCACGTGGGCGCCGGACGCGACCGCGTGCGGCGGGGTCGGGTCAGTACTGATCTCGATGTCCTCTCGGCGCGTGCCCGCGGTCAGCCCACGGCCAGCACACACCCTGCTGTTCGAAACGTCACCGAGAAGAGACCATACGGGCCGCGGCCGCGGGGTCGATCCTGGCCACGAGGTCGACCATCGCCAGCACACCGACCGGCCGACCGTGCTGGACGACGAGGTACTCCGGGGCGGGAACGCGTTGCACCGCGGACAGTAGCGCCTCGCCCTCGAGCTCGGCCTGCAGGGTCATCCCCGGGCCGATGGTCCGGCTCACCTCGTCGACGGTCGTCCACGGACGGCGGTGCTGCGGCATGGCGTCCACCGACAGACCATTCATGATCTTGACTGGCATACCGCCCCGGTCGATGACGGCGACGGCCGTCGCGCCGACCTCCTGCGCCCGCCGAAGCGCCTCACCGAGCGGCACCGCACCCTCGACGGGCAGGGTGCGCCGGGCCAACCGCCCCGCGGACAGGCCAGGAAGCCGCTCCCGCACCTTCGTCAGCCGCAGCGACTGGTAGGCCCCGAAGCCCAGGAAACCGGCCAGGAGGTACGCGTAGAAGGCGCCGAACCCGTCCGAGCTGGTCAGTGTGCCCCACACCACCAGCGCCCCGGCGACGACGAAGCCACCGTAGGCCCCGGCACGCTGGCCGCGCAGCCGGTCGTGCCCGATCGCCCACACCGCGGCGACCACCACGCGACCGCCGTCGAGCGGGAGGCCGGGTGCCAGGTTGAACACGAACAGCGTCAGGTTTGTGAAGCCCAGGTAGAACAGCACCGTTCCGATGCTTCCGTCGTCCGGGACGGCCAGCAGCCCTAGCCAGCAGAGGCCGGCGAGGAGGCCGTTGACGGCCGGGCCGACGAAGGCGATCAGGAACTCGCGACCTGCCGACGGTGGCTCGGGCTCGAACTCGGTGAAGCCCGCGAACCCGTGAATCGTCACCGACCGGACCCGCAGCCCGAAGCCCTGCGCGGTCAGCGCATGCCCGATCTCGTGCGCGAGCAGCGACAGGACGAAACCCACGGACACGATGACGGACAGCGCGAGCACGTGCTCGTCGGTCGCGGACGGCAGCCGGTTCCCGATCGTGCCGACCAGCAGCGAGGCGACCAGTGCCGCGAAGACCAGCGCCATCGGCGACACGAAGATCGGGACGCCGTGCACCGCGCCGACCCGCAGCCCCTGCGGACGCTCGGCCGGGCGCCGCTCGGGCGGCTCGGTCGCCCCCGATGCTCTGCGCTGCCCCGGACCGGGCTGACCCTCCATAGGTGTAGATGCTACGGACCAACCGGCGCTCTGTCCGGTCCGGATGGCGCCCCTCCTTCTACAGATGCCCGGTTGCTCCCGGTGGGCTGCGTCACGCCTGGTTCGCGGACAGGGCTGGCGCCACGGTCGTTCGGGACGCCGCGGCCGGCACCGGCACGAGCCGGGACCGATCGTGTCGGTGGGGCGTTCTAGGGTCGGACCCATGAGCACAGGACCGGCCTCCGCCCCACCTGTTCCGACTGCCGACGCACCGGCTACCGATGCCCCGGGCGCGGAGGTTGCGGCGGCCGACGGCGCGGCGGCGGCGAGGCCGGCGTCCGGCACGCCGGGTGCCGCCGGCCGGGGCACCGAGGGTCGTTCTCCCGGGCAGCTCGGCGGTGGGCCCGGCCGGGCCGGGGATCCGTCGGTTCCGTCGGTTCCGTCGGTTCCGTCGCAGGGCCCTCGCCCGGTGGCCTCGCTGTCGCCTTCTCGGGCCGCCGACTTCGTCAACTGCCCGCTGCGCTACCGCTTCCGGGTGATCGACCGGATCCCCGAACCGCCGAGTGAGGCGGCGACGCGTGGCACGGTGGTGCACGGGGTGCTCGAGCGGCTGTTCGATCTCCCGCCCCGCGAGCGCACCCAGCCGGCAGCGGCGGGCCTGGTCGAGCCGGTCTGGGCGGACCTGCTGGCGCGGGACGCGTCGCTGGGTGGCCTGTTCACCGATCCCACCGCGCTGGCGGCCTGGCTGGACAGCGCCCGCGACCTTCTCACCGGCTACTTCACCCTGGAGGACCCTCGTCGGCTCGCGCCGGCGGCGCGCGAGCTGTACGTCGAGCACGTTCTCGGGTCCGGCCTGCGGCTGCGCGGCTACGTCGACCGCCTGGACGAGGCGCAGACACCGCAGGGCACGGCGCTGCGCGTCATCGACTACAAGACGGGGCGGTCTCCCGGCCCGGCGTTCGAGGGCGCGGCGATGTTCCAGATGCGCTTCTACGCCCTGGTCCTGTGGCGTTCCCGTGGCGTTCTGCCGCGGGAGCTGCGGCTGTACTACCTGGGCGACCGCACCTGGCTGCGGGCCGCTCCGGACGAGGCCGAGCTGCGGGCGACCGAACGCCGGATCGAGGCGCTGTGGGCGGCCATCGCGCGCGCCCACAGCACGGGCGACTGGCGGGCGACCCCGGGCCGGCTGTGCGACTGGTGTGACCACAAGGCGCGCTGCCCGGCCTTCGGCGGGACGCCCCCGCCGCTGCCGGAGAGCGTGGCCGAGGTGCCGGTCGAGGACGGCGCGCCCGCGGTGTGTGAGGCCGATGGCTGACCGGTGGGCGGCGCCGTCGGGAGCGGTCCGCACCTGCGGTGCGGTCACCCCGCGTGACCGGTGGGAGCATGTCCGAAATATCCGACAGTACGACCCGAGGCCGGGCCGGTTACCGTCAGCTGCGAACATGTCGGGCGGAAAGATGTTGATCTTACCTTCCGCGTTGTTCGTTCGGAGCCCCCGGACCGGAGGCGCCGCACGGGCAGCACCCGCCGGCCGGTGACGTAGTACGCGACTTGGAGGAACGCAATGGCCCGACGCCCCGCATCGGACCACCCGCCTGCCCGCCGTGGCTCCGGCCGCCGGCAGGGCTCAGCCGCGCGCGCCTCCCGGCTCACCAAGGTCTACGGCTCGGGTCCCACCGCGGTGACCGCCCTGCGCGGTATCGACCTGACCTTCCCCTACGGCAGATTCACCGCGATCATGGGCCCGTCCGGCTCGGGCAAGTCGACCCTGATGCACTGCCTCGCCGGCCTGGACCCGGTCACCTCCGGGCGGGTCTTCATCGGGGACATCGATCTCTCCCGCCTGGGCGACCGGCAGCTCACCCAGCTTCGCCGGGACCGGATCGGCTTCATCTTCCAGCAGTTCAACCTCCTGCCCACGCTCACCGCGGCCGAGAACATCACCCTGCCGCTGGACATCGCGGGCCGCCGGCCCGACAAGAAGTGGATGCGGATGGTCGTCGAGGCCGTCGGCCTGGAGAAGCGGCTCGGCCACCGCCCACCGGAGCTTTCCGGAGGGCAGCAGCAGCGGGTCGCCTGCGCCCGCGCGCTCGTCACCCGACCAGAGATCATCTTCGCCGACGAGCCGACCGGCAACCTCGACTCGCAGTCCGGTGCGGAGGTCCTGTCGTTCCTGCGCGACTCGGTGCGCGAGCTGGGCCAGACCGTGGTCATGGTCACCCACGACCCGACGGCCGCCTCGTACTCCGACGAGGTGATCTTCCTCGCGGACGGTCGTCTCGTCGACGCGATGGCCGAACCGACCCCGGACGCCGTCCTCGACCGGATGAAGAACCTCGACGCGCTCGCCCGCGGAGGTGCCGGCGCCCACCCGGACACCGGGTTCGGCGACGAGCCGTTCGACGACGGGCCGCCTCGGCCGAGGTCCGCGCGCACCCAGCGGACCCCCGTCGACGCCGACCACGGTGACTACGACGCCCCGGATGACGAGTACCCCGGCGATCTGACGCCCGGCTACGGCGCGGGCGGTCACAGCAGGTCCGACTACAGCGCGTCCGACTACGGCGCGTCCGACCGTGGCCCCGCCGACCGCGGCGTGTCCGGCTACGCGGCGCCGGGCCCCGCGGACACGGCTCCCGTCGACTTCGGCCGCCCGGACCCGCGCGGGGGTCGCCCCGGTGGGCCGGCGATCGGCCGGCCCCAGCCGGGTGGGTGGTCCTGAGGGATGCTGCGCGCGACGCTGCGGAGCCTGCTGGCCCGCAAGGTCCGGTTGATGCTGTCCGTCCTCGCGGTGGTCGTGGGCGTCAGCTTCGTCACCGGCACGCTGGTCCTGACCGACACCCTGAACCGCACCTTCGACACCCTCTTCACCGACATCAACAAGAACGTCAGCGTCTCGGTCCGCTCCGTCAACGCGGTGGGCAACCAGGACCTGAACAGCCGGCGTCCGGTGGAGGCCTCGCTGGTGCCGACCCTGGCCAAGGTCGACGGGGTCGCGGCCGCGAACGGCGTGGTCCGCGGGACGGCCACCCTGATCAACCCCGCGACGGGCGATCCGTTCTCGACCGGCGGCGCCCCGGGCATCGGGGTGAACTGGAACGGCGGCTCCCCGACCAGCGCCGAGACGATCGCCGACGGTCACGCCCCGACCGGCCAGGAGATCGCCGTCGACAAGGCGACCGCCGACAAGTACCACCTCGCCCTCGGGCAGAAGCTCTCCGTACAGACCGCCGGCGCCCCGGAGGAGTTCACCCTCGCCGGCACGTTCCGCATCGGCGGCGAGGACAGCATGGGCGGCGCCATCGTCACCGTGTTCGACACGGCCACAGCGCAGCGCCTGATGCTCGCCCCCGGCAAGTTCACCTCGATCAACCTCGCGGCGACCGACGGGCTCACCCAGGAGCAGCTGCGGCAGCGGGTCGCCGCGGTGCTCCCCGCCGGCATCGAGGCGATCACCGGCGCCGCCCTCGCCGAGGAGAGCGCGAGCGCCGTGCAGGACGCCATCGGAGGCTTCTCCACCTTCCTGCTCGTCTTCGCCGGCATCGCGATGTTCGTCGGCGCGTTCATCATCTTCAACACCTTCACGATGCTGGTCGCGCAACGCGTCCGTGAGCTGGCGCTGCTGCGCGCGATCGGTGCCAGCCGCGGCCAGGTCCAGCTCTCCGTCCAGCTCGAGGCGCTGATCGTCGGCTTCATCGGCGCGACCGTGGGCCTGCTGCTCGGAGCGCTGCTCGCGGTGGGGCTGCGGGCGGCCGTCGGGGCGTTCGGGGTGTCGCTGCCGTCGAGCAGCCTGGTGTTCCAGGCCCGGACGATCCTCGTCGCCTACCTCATCGGGCTGCTGGTCACCAGCGCCGCCGCGTTCGTGCCCGCCCGCAAGGCGGCCACGGTGCCGCCGGTGGCCGCGATGCGGGAGACCTACGTGCTGCCCACCAGGTCGCTGCGCACCCGGGCGATCGCCGGCAGTGTCCTGACCGGGCTCGGCGCCATCATGGTCGTGGCCGGGCTGATGACGGGCGAGTCCGCGAACGCGACCGTCGTCGGGGCCGGCGCCGCCTTCGTCTTCCTCGGCATCACCACGCTCTCCCCTCTGCTCGCCCCGCCGGTGACGCGGATCGTGGGCACGCCGCTGCGTGCGCTGTTCGGGACCACCGGCCGGATCGGGCAGGAGAACGCGATCCGCAACCCGCGGCGCACCGCGTCCACCGCGTCGGCGCTGATGATCGGCCTCGCGCTGGTGAGCGCGTTCGCCGTCCTCGGGCAGTCCATCAAGGAGTCGGTGCGGGAGACGGTGTCGAGCAGCCTCGGCGCCGACTACTACGTGTTCGGGGAGAACTACGCCAGTTTCAGTCCGGAGGTCGCCAAAGGCCTGAAGGACCTGCCCGGCGTGGCCACATCCACCGGCGTGCGCAGCACCGCGATCAAGCTGGGGTCGAAGACGTCGTCCGTCACCGCCGGCGATCCCGCGGGCCTGCGCCAGCTCCTGGCGATCAAGCAGGTCGACGGCGACCTCAGCGCACTGGGCGACGGTTCGGTCCTGATGGACGAGAAGATCGCCCAGGAGCAGGGCCTGCGGGTCGGCGCGCCGGCACCGGTCACGTTCCCCGACGGCACCACGAACCTGACCCTGGTCGGAACCTACGAGGAGAGCACGATCGCCGGTCCGGTCCTCATCACCACCGGCGACTACGAGAAGCACTCCGGCAACAACCTGGACCTGTTCGTGATGGTCCAGATGGCCGACGACGCCGACCCGGCCGCGGTGAGGGCCGAAATCGACAAGGTCGTCAAGCCGTACGCCAACCTGAAGGTCAACGACCAGAGCGAGTTCGTGGCCGAGCAGGAGAAACAGGTCGACCAGTTGCTCGGGTTCGTGTACGTCCTGCTGGCCCTGGCCGTGGTCATCGCGCTGTTCGGCATCGTGAACACGCTCGCGCTGTCGGTGATCGAACGCACGCGTGAGATCGGCATGCTGCGCGCGATCGGGATGACCCGGCCGCAGATGCGGCTGATGGTGATCGTCGAATCCGTGATCATCGCGATCTTCGGCGCGGTGCTCGGCGTGGTCGTCGGCAGCTTCTTCGGCTGGGCGCTCACGGGAGCCCTGGAGAGCCAGGGGGTGAGCACCTTCGCCTATCCCGTCGGCACCATCATCGCTGTGATGATCGTCGGGGCACTGCTGGGCGTGCTCGCCGCGGTCTTCCCCGCCCGCCGCGCGGCCCGGATGGACATCCTGCGCGCGATCGCCTCGACCTGACCGATGATCGCCGTGACCGTGGTGAGACCGTCAGGCGTGCGTCAGGCCGGTACGCCGGTACGGCGTCACCTGACGCCGGTGCGCAGTCAGGTGACGCCGGTGCGCCGGACGAGGCCGGCGAGCAGCGCCAGGTCGACCTCGTGCAGGTTGGCGACCCGGGCCTGGACGGGCGGGGGTCCTGGCCGGGCGGGATCGGCATCGACGGCACGAGGACCGTCACGCAGCCGGCGGCGACACCGGCGGCCGCGCCGGTGAGGCTGTCCTCCAGCACGACGCAGGCGGCGGGGTCGACGCCGAGCAGCCGGGTGGCGGCCAGGTACGGGTCGGGGTGCGGCTTGCGCCGCTCGACCTCGTCACCGGCGACGGTAACGGTGAAGTGCCGCGCGCCGAGCAGGGCGACCACCGGGGTCCACCAGGGACCGGAACGAGGACGAGACCAGCGCGGTCGGCACGCCCGCGGCGGTGAGGACACCCAG
>NZ_ADGX01000244.1 GCF_000177675.1 Parafrankia sp. EUN1f | reverse complement strand
CCGTCGCCGACGCCGCGACTCTTGACCGTGTCGTGCGGGAGGCCTGCCGCACGACCTTCGAGCGGGTCGACTCCGACGGATGCCTGTCGACCAACGACACCGTGCTGCTGCTCGCGTCGGGTGCGTCGGGGCGGGCGCTGCCCGAGGCCGAGCTGACCGAGCTGGTCACCGCCGTCTGCGAGGACCTGGCGGGCCAGATGCTCGGCGATGCCGAAGGATCCACGAAGACGATCTCCATCACGGTCACCGGGGCGGCCTCCGAGGCGGATGCGCTCGAGGTCGGCCGGGCGATCGCGCGGAACAACCTGCTCAAGTGCGCGCTCTACGGCAAGGACCCGAACTGGGGCCGGGTGCTCGCGGCGATCGGCACCACCGCCGCGGCGTTCGAGCCCGACCAGCTCGACGTGGCCATGAACGGTGTCCAGGTGTGCCGGGCCGGCGCTCCGGGTGAGTCCCGGGACCTGGTCGACCTCTCCGGGCGGGAGATCAGCATCGTCGCGGACCTGCACGCGGGCGCCGCCGAGGTCGTCGTGCGGACGAACGACCTCACCGACGGGTACGTCTACGAGAACTCGGCGTACTCGACATGAGCGACAGTCCGCCGACGCGCGGCCCGGCCGCGCGGGCACGTGGGCATTCCGCGCTCACGAAGACGAAGGTCCTCATCGAGGCCCTGCCGTGGCTGTCCCGGTTCCACGGGGCGACGATGGTGATCAAGTACGGCGGGAACGCGATGACCCGGCCCGAGCTGCGGGAGGCGTTCGCGGCGGACATCGTCTTCCTGCGCTACGCGGGCATCCGGGTGGTGGTCGTGCACGGCGGAGGCCCGCAGATCACCGCGCACCTGGAGCGGCTCGGGGTGGCCTCGGAGTTCGTCGGCGGCCTGCGGGTGACCACGCCCGAGACGATGGAGGTCGTCCGGATGGTCCTCGTCGGCCAGGTCAACCGGGATGTCGTCGGCCTGGTCAACGACCACGGCCCGTTCGCGGTCGGCCTCTCGGGCGAGGACGCGAACCTGTTCACCGCCCGTCGCCGCCCGGCGATGGTCGACGGCCAGGCCGTGGACGTCGGGCTGGTCGGTGACGTGGTCGAGGTCCAGCCCGAGACCGTCAACGCACTGCTGGACTCGGGCAAGGTCCCGGTCGTGGCCTCGGTGGCCCGCGGGCTCGACGGCGGGGTGTACAACGTCAACGCGGACACGGCAGCCGCGGTGCTGGCCCTGGCACTGGGAGCGACGAAGCTCGTGGTGCTGACCGACGTCGAAGGTCTCTACGCGGACTGGCCGGCCAGCGACGAGGTGATCAGTGAACTGACGGTAGGCGAGCTGGAACGGCTCCTGCCCTCCCTGTCGTCCGGAATGATCCCGAAGATGGAAGCCTGCGTGCGGGCCGTCTCCGGCGGGGTTCCCCAGGCCCACGTGCTCGACGGGCGGGTTCCCCACGCCGTGCTGCTGGAGGTCTTCACCGACGAGGGGATCGGCACCCTGATCCGGCCCGACGACGGGGCCGGCCCCGGCACGGAAATCACCGAAGGAGAATCGTGAACGCCGACCTGCTCGACCGGCGGGACGCCGTCGTCATGGCCACCTACGGCCGGCCGTCGATCGCGTTGACCCGTGGCGCCGGTGCCCACGTGTGGGACGCCGACGGCCGCGAGTACGTGGATCTGATCGCGGGTGTGGCGGTGAGCGTCCTCGGGCACTGCCATCCGGCGGTGCGGGCCGCGGTGGTCGCGCAGCTCGACACGCTCGGCCACACTTCGAACCTGTATGTGAACACGCCCCAGGTCCTGCTGGCGGAGCGGCTGATGGAGCTGCTGGGCGTGGACGGGCGGGCGTTCTTCTGCAACTCGGGCGCCGAGGCGAACGAGACCGCCATCAAGATCAGCCGCCGGACCGGCCGGTCGGAGATCATCGCGGCCGAGGGCGCCTTCCACGGGCGGACCATGGGAGCGCTGTCCATCACCGGCCAGCCCGGGAAGCGGGCGCCCTTCGAACCGCTGCTGCCCGGTGTGCGCTTCGTCCCCTACGGCGACGCGCAGGCGCTGGCCGAGGCGGTCAGCGAGCGCACGGCCGCGGTCTTCCTGGAACCGACGCTGGGTGAGGGTGGCGTGGTGGCGCCGCCGCCCGGCTACCTCGCGGCGGCCCGCGCGGCCTGCGACGAGCACGGCGCGCTGCTGGTGCTCGACGAGGTCCAGAGCGGCATCGGGCGCACCGGCGCCTGGTTCGCCCACCAGACCGCGGGAGTCGTCCCCGACGTGATCACCCTCGCGAAGGGGCTGGGCGGCGGGCTGCCCATCGGGGTCTGCATCGGCATCGGCGCCGCCGGGCTCCTGCTGCAGCCGGGGGACCACGGCAGCACCTTCGGCGGTGGCCCCCTCGTCTGCTCGGCCGCCCTCGCGGTCCTGGACACGATCGTGGCCGACGGCCTGCTCGACCACGCGACCGCGCTGGGTGAGTCGTTGCGCGCGGGGGTTCTCGCCGCCGGCGCCGCCGGCGTCACCGGAGTACGCGGCGTCGGGCTGTGGCGGGCGATCGAGCTCGACGGGCCCTATGCCGCCGAGCTGGAGACCGCCGCGCGTGAGGCCGGCTTCCTGGTGAACGCGGTCGCCGCGGACGTCGTCCGGCTCGCGCCACCACTGGTGATCACCCAGCCCGACGTGGACGCGTTCGTATCGGCGCTGCCCGGAATCACCGCCGGCGTCCTGGCTGGCCGTGGCCGGGCCGAGGCCGGGAAGAACCCGGGCGAAAGCTCTAAGGTCAGCCCATGACGGCCCGACACTTCCTGCTCGACACGGACCTGACCTCGTCCGAGCAGGCCGCACTGCTAGATCTCGCCGACCGACTCAAGGCCACCCGCCGCGAGCGTGGCGCGGCCCCCCGTCCGCTCGAGGGCCGATCGGTCGCGCTGATCTTCGAGAAGCCGTCGACCCGGACCCGCCTGTCGTTCGACGTGGCGGTCGCCGAGCTGGGCGGCCACCCGATCGTGATCGACTCCGCCACCACCCAGCTGGGCAGGGGGGAGACGATCGAGGACACAGCCGCCGTCCTCAGCCGCTATGTGGACGCGATCGTCATCCGGACGTTCGCGCAGGAAAGGGTCGAGCGGATGGCCGCGGCGGCAACCGTGCCCGTCATCAACGCGCTCTCCGACCACGCCCATCCCTGCCAGGCGCTCGCCGACCTGCAGACCATCCGTGAGCTGCGCGGCCGCCTCGCGGGCCTGACCCTGACCTACCTGGGCGACGGCAACAACGTCGCGCACTCGCTGATGCTCGCCGGGGCCATGGCCGGGATGCGGGTTCATGTGGCGTCTCCTCCCGGCTACGAGCCGTTCGACCAGGTCGTCCGGCAGGCGAACGAGATCGGCGCGGTCACCGGGGGCGAGGCGTTGGTGATGCACGACGCGCTGGAAGCCGCGACCGACGCGGACGTGCTTTACACCGACGTCTGGGCGTCGATGGGTCAGGACGACGAGTCGGACACCCGAGCGCTCGTCTTCCAGCCCTACCGCCTGGACGAGAAGGTCGTCGAGGTCGCGCGCCCGGACGCGATCGTCATGCACTGCCTGCCCGCGCACCGCGACGTGGAGATCTCCGCCGCGGTGCTGGACGGCCCGCGGTCGGTGGTGTTCGACCAGGCGGAGAACCGGCTGCACGCCCAGAAGGCACTGCTGTCGCTCCTGCTCGACGACGCGT
Source organism: Parafrankia sp. EUN1f (assembly GCF_000177675.1). Lineage (GTDB taxonomy): Bacteria > Actinomycetota > Actinomycetes > Frankiales > Frankiaceae > Parafrankia. The sequence goes on along the minus strand of NZ_ADGX01000244.1, from coordinate 5,133 downwards.
CGTCGGAGGCCGCCCTCCGATGACGATTCGCGCGGCGGCCCCCCTGACGAAACACGCCCGGCAGGCGCGTCTGGCCGGGCTGATCGCGGCCAGGTCGGTACGGTCACAGGCGGAGCTGGCGCGTCTGCTTCTCGCGGAGGGCGTGCAGGTCACCCAGGCCACCCTGTCCCGCGATCTGGAGGACATCGGCGCGACGAAGGCCCGTGGGCCTGACGGCGTCCTCATCTACCGGGTGGACGTCAACCAGGCCCCGGCCGAGGCCGTGCGCATTCCGCTCACCAGGCTCTGCGAGGAGCTGCTGGTCTCGGCGGAGGCCAACGGTGATCTCGTCGTGCTGCGGACTCCGCCGGGCGCCGCGCAACTGTTCGCCTCCGCCCTCGACCGGGCAGCCCTGCCGGAGGTGATGGGAACCATCGCCGGCGACGACACGATTCTCGTGGTCTGTCGGGCGATGCAGGGGCGCAACGGCTCGTCGGCCGGCCCGGAGTTCGCCGGCCGGCTGCTGTCCCTGGCCGACGGCCGGGCCAGGCCAGGCGCACCAACGCCCCGGGACGGTGTCGGCGAGCCGCCGGGCCCGGATGACGACACGGGCCTCGGATGACGACACGGGCTGAGCCAACCCGTGCCACGACGACAACCGTGTCGACGAAACCTGAGCCAGAACCTCAGCCAGAACCAGAGAACCTGAGCCAGAACTAAGGAGATACCCAGTGACCGAACGCGTCGTGCTTGCCTACTCGGGCGGCCTCGACACGTCCGTGGCCATCGGCTGGATCGGCGCCGAGACCGGCGCCGAGGTCATCGCCCTGGCCGTCGACGTCGGCCAGGGCGGTGAGGACCTGGAGGCGATCCGCCAGCGTGCCCTCACCTGCGGCGCCGTCGAATCGATCGTCGTCGACGCCCGCGAGGAGTTCGCGGCGGACTTCGTCGCCCCGGCGATCCGGGCGAACGCGCTCTACATGGACCGCTACCCACTCATCTCCTCGCTGTCGCGGCCGATCATCGTCAGGCACCTCGTCGAGGCCGCCCGCCAGCACGGCGCGGACGCGATCGCGCACGGCTGCACGGGCAAGGGCAACGACCAGGTCCGTTTCGAGGTCGGCGTGATGGCGCTGGCTCCCGGCCTGCGGGTGCTGGCCCCGGTCCGTGACTCCGGGATGACGAGGGACAAGGCGATCGCCTTCGCGGAGGAGCGCGGCCTGCCGATCGACGTCTCGAAGAAGTCGCCGTACTCGATCGACCAGAACCTGTTCGGCCGCACGGCCGAGTGCGGCATCCTCGAGGACCCGTGGGCGCAGCCGCCGGAGGACGTCTTCGTCTACACCGCCGACCCGACCGTCCCGCGCCCGGCCGACGAGGTCACGATCTCGTTCACCGACGGTGTGCCGACCGCGCTCGACGGCCGCGCCCTGTCGCTGGTCGAGCTGGTCGCCGAGCTCAACACCCGGGCCGGGGCTCAGGGTGTCGGCCGGATCGACATGATCGAGGACCGGCTCGTCGGTATCAAGAGCCGCGAGATCTACGAATGCCCGGGTGCGATCACCCTGCTGACGGCGCACCGGGACCTCGAGGACCTCACCCTCGAGCGCGACATCGCGCGGTTCAAGCGCGGTGTCGACCAGCGTTGGGGCGAGATCGTCTACGACGGGCTGTGGTACTCGCCGCTCAAGGCCGCGCTGGACGCCTTCGTGGACTCGTCCAGCGCCGGCGTCTCCGGCGATGTGCGCATCCGGCTGTCTGGCGGTGTGGCCCAGGTCGTCGGGCGTCGCAGCCCGGGGAGCCTCTACGACCACGCCCTCGCGACCTACGATGCCGGCGACCAGTTCGACCAGAGCGACGCTCGCGGGTTCATCGAGCTGTGGGGCCTGCCCACCAAGGTCTGGGCGGCCCGCGAGCAGCGGCTGCACCCATGATGTCGGTCGGTCCGGTGGCGACGGGGGAGTACCCGTCGGTCGACGAGGAGCGAGTGACGATGGATCCCGAACGGACGCATGACGACGCGGGCCCGATGAACGACGCTGCCTCGGTGCCCGGTGCGGACGGATCCGCGCCGCTGCGGCTGTGGGGCGGGCGGTTCGCCGGCGGGCCGGCCGAGGCGCTGGCCCGGCTGTCGGTCAGCGTGCAGTTCGACTGGCGGCTGGCGCCCTACGACCTGCTCGCCTCCCGGTCCCACGCCCGGGTGCTGCACCGGGCGGGGCTGCTCGACGCCGGCGAGCTGGCGGCCATGCTGAAGGCACTCGACGACCTGTCGGATGCCGTCACCCAGGGTCGGTTCCGTCCCACCGTCGAGGACGAGGACGTCCACACGGCGCTGGAGCGGGGGCTGCTGGAAAACCTCGGCGCCCTCGGCGGCAAGCTGCGCGCCGGGCGCAGCCGCAACGACCAGGTCGCCACCGATCTGCGCCTCTACCTCCGCGATCACGCTCGGCAGGTCGCGGGCCGGCTCACCGAGCTGTCGAGTGCGCTCGTCACCCTCGCCGAACAGCATGTCGACACCCCGGCGCCGGGGATGACCCACCTGCAGCACGCGCAGCCGATCTCGTTCGGCCACCAGCTGCTCGCGCACGTCCAGGCGTTCGTCCGGGACGTCGACCGGCTGCGTGACTGGGACCGCCGGGCCTCGGTGAGCGCGCTGGGAGCAGGCGCCCTCGCCGGCTCCTCCCTGCCGCTCGACCCGGCGGGGGTGGCCGCGGAGCTCGGGTTCGACCGGGCCTTCGCGAACTCGCTGGACGCGGTGTCGGATCGGGACTTCGCGGCGGAGTTCCTCTTCGCCGCGGCCCTCACGGGCGTGCATCTGTCCCGCCTCGGCGAGGAGATCGTCCTGTGGACGACCCGCGAGTTCGGCTGGGTCGAGCTGGATGACGCCTTCGCGACCGGCAGCTCGATCATGCCGCAGAAGAAGAACCCGGACATTGCCGAGCTCGCGCGGGGCAAGTCCGGCCGGCTCATCGGTGCGCTGACCGCTCTCCTGACGACCCTCAAGGGCCTGCCGCTCGCGTACGACCGCGATCTGCAGGAGGACAAGGAGCCGGTCTTCGACGCGGTCGACACCCTTCTGGTCGTGCTGCCCGCGATGACCGGCATGGTCGCGACGATGCGGGTACGCCGGGAGCGGCTCGAACGGGCCGCGCCCGACGGCTTCGCGCTCGCGACCGACGTCGCCGAGTACCTGGTTCGCAACGGCGTCGTCTTCCGGGAGGCGCATGAGGCGGTCGGCCAGCTGGTCGCCTGGTGCGTGGCCCACGACGCCGAGCTCGACGACGTCTCCGCGGAGGACCTGGCGGCGATCAACCCGCTGCTCACCGCGGACGTCCGCTCGGTTCTGTCGGTGCGCGGGGCGCTGGAGGCACGCTCGGCGCCCGGCGGCACGGCCCCGGATCGGGTGCGGGACCAGATCCGCGACCTGGCTCCGGTGCTGGACCGTGACCGGGCATGGGCGGGGAACTGAGCGGACTCGTCCTCGACCGAGACTTCTACGACCGGCCCGTGCTGGTCGTCGCCCGGGATCTGCTCGGGACGACGATCCGGCACGGGCCGGTCGCGTTGCGGGTGACCGAGGTCGAGGCCTACGGAGGGACGGATGATCCCGCCTCCCACGCTCGGCGCGGTCCGACTCCACGCAGCGCGGTGATGTTCGGGCCACCGGGATACGCCTACGTCTACTTCGTGTACGGCATGCACTGGTGTTTCAACGTCGTGTGCGGCCCGGAGGGAACGGCGGCGGCGGTTCTCGTCCGGGCCGGGAGCGTCTGCGCGGCCGGTGCGATTCCGCGGGCGCTCGGCGGCGTCACGCCGGGTTCGGAGCGGTTCGACCCGGAGGTGGGCCCGGCGGCCGCGGACCGGGGCCGTGGTGACGGGGGGCCTGGTTCCGGGAGGGGCGCCGGCGGCCTCGCGGCCCGGCGGGTGGCCTCCGGCCCCGGGCGCTTCGCACGGGTGCTGGGTGTCGACGGCACGTGCACCGGGACGGACCTGACGGGCGGTGGACCCGTGACCGTGCACCGGGGTTGGCCGGTCGCGGACGAGGAGGTGGGCCGTGGACCGCGCATCGGGATCAGGGCCGGAGCTGACCTGCCGAACCGGTTCTGGCTCCTGGGCGAGCCATCGGTGAGCCGAGTGCCACCGGCGAGTCGGGTGCACCGGTGAGCTGCGCGCGGTGCGCGGAAGCCCGGAATGCCTGACTCTGCGGATGCCCAGGTGCGGATGCCCAGGTGCGGATGCCAGGGCACCGGTGCCGTGCAGCAGCGCGGTGCCGGCGCAGGAGCTTCGCGGCCCACGCCGACGGGGGTGCCCGAGCGGTGCCGGACGGCCTGGGAGCAGGCCCGAGGGCCGATCACCTGTTCGAGCGCAGAACGCTAAGCCTCCCATACCAGACGGCATCGTCAAGCTCCGATTGGGTACCTGTGACATACGTCACACATCCTGAGACCCGATTGATTTGACGGCGCCCGACATCCCCCCGTAATGTTCTCTCTGTCAGCGAGACACGGCAGACACCGAACAGGGTGGCTCCACTCGGGACGCGGGATCGGACCGCAAGGTCGGGTCTTCGGGCGGGATCGCAGCCTTCGGGGCATTTGCGACGCACCTGACCGAAAAGAACTTTGAAAAGCAAATCGCCTGGGTATGTACGCTTCGCGGCGTGATCCCAGCAGCATCTGCTCCTTGAGAACTCAACAGCGTACCGAATAGTCAGTGCCATTTAGTTTTAAACCCCCGTCCATGGCCAGGGCTGATGTTCTGGTTGTGGTGGGAAATTCCTTTGGCAATGACAGACGATCTTACGAGGATCTGTCTTGCCAGGATCGGTTGGGCTTGGCGGCCCGGCCATCTCTTTCAAAGCATTGATGGAGAGTTTGATCCTGGCTCAGGACGAACGCTGGCGGCGTGCTTAACACATGCAAGTCGAGCGAGGAGCTTGCTCCTAGCGGCGAACGGGTGAGTAACACGTGGGCAACCTGCCCCAAGCTCTGGAATAACTCCGGGAAACCGGGGCTAATGCCGGATATGACATCGCTGGGCATCTGGTGGTGTGGAAAGATTTATTGGCTTGGGATGGGCCCGCGGCCTATCAGCTTGTTGGTGGGGTGATGGCCTACCAAGGCGACGACGGGTAGCCGGCCTGAGAGGGCGATC
>NZ_ADGX01000245.1 GCF_000177675.1 Parafrankia sp. EUN1f | reverse complement strand
TCGGGGAGCAGGCCCTGAGCGCGCGCCATCGCCCGGTAGCGGACAACAGCCCTGGTGGACACACCCAATTCGTCGGCGATCTGACCCGCGGTCCGGTGGGCACGGGTGAGCTCGGCGGCTACCCGTATCCGCCGCACGACGGACACCGAGTCGGTGTCCACGCTGCAGGCGCTCACATCCTCTCCTCGGAGGCCGGGTGGATGCCGCCCTGGTCGTCGAGGAGAACCCGGGCACCCCGGTAGAGCACCGGGGCCGCGGCCGGGTCGTCGCCGCGGTGGACCTGCCAGCCGTTGTCGTACCGGTCGGACGCTCCGTCAGCCAGCGCGTGACATCCGGCGGAGGCGTCCGGGCCGCACACGGCGAGCAGGTTGGACAGCCGGTGTGTGCCCGGGTCGCTGGTACCTCCGGTGCCACGCCGGGCCCGGTGCTGGATCGACCGCCAGCCGGGCCGGAGCGGCTCGCCGCCAATCTCGCACCGGCCGTCGGCGCGCTCATACACGGCGGCCCGGGTCTCTGCGGGCAGCCGGTTCGCCGGCGTCTTCGCGCACGTACGGGACGCGGCGCGCGGCTGGTTCGTACGGGGCGACCCGCCGCGGGCAAGTCCGGTCCGCCGCTGTGGTCCCGAGCCGCGCGGGAGCGGGGTATGACGATGGAGAGTCAAGGTACTGAATCCAATTCGTGAAAAGTACTTGCAATTGATCAGGCGGGGCCGGTCGCGACCAGCCCCGCCTCAGTCAGTCAGTCGTCCGTCCGGCACGGCCAGCACACCGCCGCGCCGTCTACTGCTCGCAGGTGAAACCAGCCATGGAACGGGCACGGAGTCATCAGCCCCGGCCCCGGCGGGTGTTTCGTCAGGGACATCTGCGCCCGGTAGGGGCCGCCGGTGACCCGCGTCGGCGCGAGCAGCTGGCACACCAGGCACCGGCCCACTCGGAATCCTTCGGCCACGTACAGGCCTCTGCCTGGCCCCGGGCAGAGGGTCGGCGTGTCCCACATCCACGGCTCGTACGCCAGGTCGACCGTGAGCGGGTTTTCCACCTGTCCGGCACCGATCGCCCGGCCCTCACAGGTTCCGCACGCCGGCTCCCCCGCCGGAGGCTCGTCGACCTCGAACACGCCGTAGTAGCCGATGTGCTGACCGCACCACAGCCGCCACGACGGCCCCCGACTCTCGTCCCGCACCTGGTAGCCGGAGCGGATCCGATGCCAGCGGCCCATCCCGGGGGTCCGCACATACCGAGGGCCCTCGGTCAGCGGTATCGCGACGCGGAGGTTCGGCCAGTCGCCCCGCGCCACCGGCGGCAGCAGCTGCACCCGCGCACCCATCAGGACGCCCGGTGCGCGCCGCCGGTACGACGGCGGATCACCAGAGTCGCATCCAGATCCGGAACAGCCGGCGGCAGCGCCGGCAGGGCACGCACTGGCCTCGCGACCGGCCGCGCCACCCCGTCGCACACGCACCGGGGCGCGGAAAACCGGCCCAGTGTGAACGAGGTGAGCGCGACCATCAGGCCCAGCAGAAGAAACGGCAGACCGTCCATCAGGGCTGTCATAGCCGCACCACCGGGCCCGCGACGGCGCTGGCCGGCTGGAACAGACAGTCCAGGATCCCGACCGCGCAGATCGTCACCATCGGCACCGGGCTCGGCGGAACCGGAACGGCCACAGCAGGGGCGGGGGCCTGTGGTGGCGAGGTGGGGCCGGCCAGCGCAACCGCCCCCGCGAGGCATACTGCCCCCGCCGCCGCCCGCACCCTGATCACTGGACACCGCCAGAAGAGGCCCGTTCCACGCTGATCGTGTCGGGCTTCTCCTCTTCGGTGATCAGATCCTCCCAGGGGATTCCCATATCACCGAGCCCGGTCTTCTTCAGTCGATCCATCGTCACGGCTCGCTGTGCACGGATCAGGATCGTTTCGACCTGCCTCTCGGTGATCCTAGGCATATCGATCTCGCCGGTCTCCGGGTTACACAGCAGCGCCGGAGCGATACGAGCGAACGCCCGGGGCACGTTGTGGACGCTGGTCTTGTTCTTCTTCCGCCGCGCGATCCACCCGCCGGGGTGGTCGTACCGGTTCCGGATCCACCCCCAGGCCGGAGCCCCGCGGCGGTCCAGCACCTTACGGAGCACGCCGAGGTCCTCTACCGCCTTCTCGACCAGTCCGGCCAGTTCGACTGTGTCGGGGAGCTTCATGTCCGCGGGCAGGCTGTCCGCCAGCTCGGCGAGCTTGGCGGCGTCCTCGACTAGATAGGCGAGGATCTTCCGTGCATCGTCAGCCGTCAGCGCCGGCTGTGTTTCAGTCGTCATCATTTCCCCCATCGGGTTGTTCTCTGGTTCGTTGGTGATGCACTGCGGTTCGCCGATGTAGCCGCAGCTGAAGCCGCCCCCGCACCGCCCATCCGGGTCATGGCCGGGGAGCTGGTGCACCCGGGCGTAGTAAGGGCATCCGCCGCCGTCGTAGATCGGGCGGGGGGTGGCCCCGGCCGCCGTGGTGGCGGCCGGGGCGACAGAGGCGATCACGGTGTGGACCCGCCGAGGATCGGATTCACGGCGAGCCATTCGCCGCAGTCGCACGGCCCGATCTGCTCGGGATAGCAGAGCTGCCCCGTGGGGGCGTGGTCGGATCCCCGTTCGATCCGAACCGGGATCGGTTCCATGGAGATCTCGTAGTCCCCTGCCGGGTTGTCGTGGCAGTCCGCGCAGGACACGGATGCGCTGCTCGCGTCGATCTCCAGTTGCCACCGGTGCCCGCCGGGCCGGGCGGCGCAGGCGGCCTGCTTCTCCTCCTGCTCCTGCCAGATGGAGCCCATCGGGTGGGCCTCGGTGTCCGCCGGCTGGCTGGCGTCGAAGAGGTTCATGCCGCATTTCTGCGGCGGATGCGGCGGGGCTTCACCAGGCTCCAGCGGCGGGCAGCAGAGCGCACGGTTCCCGCCTGCTGCTTCCGCCGGAGTTCGGCCCGCACCTCGTCGATGGGCCGCCCGAGCGCGGCGGCCAGTTCCCGGGCGCGGATCGGGTCCCGGGCGATGTCGAGCAGCAGATCCAGCGCCATTCCGAGCGGCATGACCGGCTTCCCGCCGCGCGTGAGCAGCGTGCAGCCCTCGGGGATGTCCACCGTCCGCATGGACCAGCCGCCGTTACTCGCGTGCTCGTGCGGCCGGGACAGCGTCCACGGCGTGTCGCCCGGGTCGACTTCCTCGTCCGGTGCGTACATGGCCTGTGTGCGCCCGTCCGGGAAGAGAATCGTGTCGTCCAGGTGGGCCGTGCGCGGATCGTAGCCGGTCAGGGCATCCACGAGATCCACAGCGTTCATGCGTCGTACCCGTTACCGAACGTGTCGAGATCCGTGGCCATGGTGGTGTCCTCGTCCGCGCTATCGGGGTAGGTGGTCTCGGCCGGTGCAGGCGCCATGGGCGGGACGGTTCCGAACTGCTTCCCACGCCAATCGAGCACGTTGCCGAGCGAGATCACACGGCCCGCCGGGTCGGCCGGGTTGAGGACCCATGCACGGGTCAGACCCGCGGCATGCGCCTCCGACCAGAGGCCGCGCAACGTGGCGTATGTGGCGCTGGGGTCCAGCGCCTGCGCGAGGCAGCCAGCCACGGATAGGGCCGGAACCCCGCCCGCCGCCCAGTCCGCGAGAGTCCGCGCCAGGTCAGGATCTGGCTCGGTCGACTCCTGTCCCAGCAGGCCGGGGCAGACGGAGGAGGTGACAGTGGTCCGGCCGTCGCCGTCCACCTCGACGACCGTGCCGATTTCCTGGATCAGGCCGTCTCGCTGCTCTGGCCGTGTTCCGACTGGCCGGCCGATGTGCCGGCCGGACCCGTTGGGCTCCACCACCCATTCGGATTTCGTCTTGACGGTGACGATCAGGTGCCCGCCGTAGGTCAGCAGAGCGGTGGCCAGTCGACGCTCGGCGGGGCGCATCGCGGCCCAGCCGGTGTTCGGATCTCTCCGAACGGTCTTTTTGTCGACCAGTTCGAGATGGCCCCCCGGTCCGGTCCACCAGGACTCCAGACCGTCGATAACCAGGACGGGTTCTCCCTGGTCATGCATCGTGGCGATCAGTGCGGGGATCATGTCGGGGTGGAAGTCGCCCTCGATCCTGATCAGGTCGAAGGCGAACTCGTTCGGGCCAGGTGCCGCCGGGTCGGCCTGTGCGTAGGCGCGGGCGGCGCCCTGATGGGTGTCGACCAGCACGACCCGGCCCGCCTCGCCCGCGAGTTCCCGCGCGTAGCGGAGCGCGGCGAGCGTGCGCGGCGCCCCGTCGGGGCCGGCGATGGCGATCCGGGCCGGCTGCCGGTAGCGCACAGCCGGAGCGGCCGGGAAGGACCAGCCGGTCACCGGCCGGTACCCGCGGGATGACCGCCGTGCTCGGCGCACAGCCGGCCGCCGGCGCCGGGGGCGATGCGCGGCGCGTCCCTTCCTTCCACTGTGCAGAACAGGCACGGCACCGTGCCGGGCGGGTGGATCAGGGTGAACAGGGCGAGGACCACATTCGACTCGGCGAACAGCTCCGCCACCTGGTAGTCGCCATCGGTCAGCGGCCCGTGGAGGTTGGCGGTCAGGTCCCCGGCAACCTCATTCGGGGTGATCTTCCTTGCGCGGATCGCTCGGTCCTGCCGAACGGCGGCGACCAGGTCGAACGCGGCGCCGATGAAGTCGGTGCCGCCGATGTCCCAACCGTCCGCAGCGTGCTCCGACGCTGCGGGCAGCATCGCCGCGCCGTCCCAGATCACGGCCTGCAGGGCAAGCGCGTGCATCCGCGCGGCCCGTATTGCGAGCGTTCGAACGCGCTCGTCTGTACTCTCTGGAGTCATCCCTGTGGGCTCTCTTCGTTGAGCGGGTTCTGCATGGGGCTCGCGGTGTCCGGCTGGCTGCCATCCGGCCGGCACCGCTGTTCTTCTTCCGGGGCGTCCCAGCTGTCGCCGAGCACGGTGTTGATCCGTGCCCGCATCTCCGGCGAGACCGCGCATGTGCCGATCTCCATCCGAGCCAGATGGGGCTGTGAGATCCCCGCCTCGACTGCGAACGGGCGCTGGTGTAGCCAGCCGGCCTGTTCGCGTGCGGCGCGTAGCTGTGCTCCGGCCTGGCGTCGGGCCGCATCCCCCGGTTTGCCACCGTCGGTGGCTCTGCGACTCACGAGACGTACGATACATGAATCGTAAAAAGTACTTACTCTGACCAGGCCAAACGCTCCGACAACGCATCGCGGGTTGGCACACCGTAGAGACTGCGATACATGAATCGCGTAGCATGCCCGCATGAGCTTCCGAGCCCTGCTGCGCGAGCAGGTCGACAAGCACGGCGGGGCCCGGTTCCGTACTCAGCGCGAACTCGCCGAGTACTTGGACGTGCCGGAGGCCTTGCTCTCCAACTGGGTCAGCGGCAAGGCCAAGCAGCCCCGCGGTGGCCTCACCGAGGCCGTCGCCATAGCCAAACGGCTCGGCTACAGCGAGGAAGACGCACTCAAAAAGATCTATCTGGAGGAGCCGGACGAGACCCCCGCTCGCTCCCGCAAGGCCCCCACTCCACAGGAGATCTTGCGGGATCACTACCGGGTCCCGCCCGAACTGATCGACCGATTTGATGATCTAGATCTAGATAGTCCGGACGTGATGGACGCGGCTTGGCGGGCCGCTCTCGGGGCGCTGGAGGCTATCGCGAAGCGGCCTGACAGGCAGGATGGGCCATAAGTCTCGACTACGCTCTGTTAGTTGACGTCCTACGTCAGCACGCCAGGAATCACGTTCCGTACCTAATTGACAACGGGCAAACACGGCTGTATCCGCAGGTGACAACCCGATTGCGTTAGTCCGTCAGTAGGCATAGACACATCCCCCTACGCGCACGGTGCGCGTCGAGGGGGGTACACACGTGCACACAGTCACCACCGCCCCTATGGGCGGGATAGTCATGCTGCCCGTAGGAACGGTCTGGGTCCTGGTCCTCTCCGCAACGAGGACCAGCATTGCAGCGCTCGACGCCACCGCCCAGAAGATCGCGGAAGGCTACTGGGCCTGGGACGACATCACCATCCATCCCGGCCCGCCCTGTCCCGCGGGTGAAGTCGAGCTCCACCGCCGGATCACCGAGGCCGTCCCGGACCTGACCGACGCCGAGTGGTCACGGTTCACCAGACGGTCCCTCCGCGGCCTGCGGGTCGACGTCGACCCCCGAAGCGACGTCGGCCCAGACGCCACGGAGACGACACCTGGCCTCACCCCGGCATCCAGCAGAACCTGAGCTCCAGCACCACAAAGCGCCCCGCGGACAGCACCCGCGGGGCGCTCGCCGTTTCACAAATTTCTAGTAAGTACTTTGCGCTACTCGCACATTGTGATACCCCTATGCCCAGGGTCCAACTGGACCCAGGTGGACACGTCCGGGCCGACCTAGACCAGCCCGGACAGTAGATCAAGCAGGCGAGGGGCGCGACGTGACAGACGTGACGGAGTGGACACGTGGGGCGATAGAAGCCCTCGGCCCGACCACCGATGTACCGACCACCGCCCAGATCCTCGATCTGGGCGCATGGACGGTCTACGACATGATCAAGCGCCAGACTTGGACGAACACGCGGGTGCTGCGATACGGCCGCCGCATCAAGATCCCTACTAGCGATCTGGTGTCACTGCTCTACCCGTCCACCCAGGGTGGGAGCGAGCCGGCAGCGGCGGGCGGGCGCCTTGCTGCGGTACACGCGTGAAGCCGTACAAGAAGTGCTCGTGCCGTTACCCCGGCACGCGGCGGCTCATGGGTAAGGCCTGCCCCGACTTGGAGAAAAGGGGGCACGGGAAGTGGTACGGCCGGTACGACGCACCCGCCGCGCCCGGGGAGAAGCGCAGACAGCCCGAGATCGGGCCGTACAACACATCCACGGAGTGCAAGGAAGCTCTCGCGAAGGCCGTCATCAACCGCGGCGGAGCCGCAGGCCGCACCACCGACCCGAAGATCAAGGTGGCGGCCTTCTTCGCCGAGCGGTACGAGGCCCGGCGCGAGGAGTCCGAGCGTGGTGAGGGGCTGAAGCCCAAGACGCTCGCCTCCGAGAAAGAGATCATTGACCTATACGTCGCGCCGGGCCTCGGTCACTTGGCCATGGCCAGGGTCACCACAGACGACATCCGGGGCCTGTATGCCGCCATGCGGCTGATCAACGTTGAGGGCGCCGAGCCAGGCGAGCACGCCGAGCTGTTGCGCCGGCTCCTGAAAGCTCGAGCGACCCGCGACGGCGGCCGACGGTGGCAGACCCAGCCGATATCCGAGGCTCGGATCCGCCGAGTCCACGCCGTGTTAACCGGCGGCTTCAACGACGCCGTCCACGCCTGGAAGGTCATCGAGGTGAGCCCCGCCGAGGGGGTCTGGCGCACCAAGGGCGGCACCCGGCGGAAGCGTCGTGTCCGCCCGCTGTTGTGGACCGACGAGCGGGTCGAACGCTGGCAGGAGACCGGACAGATCCCCTCCCCCGTCATGGTCTGGACCCCCGCGCAGGCCGGAAACTTCCTCGACTTCCTCGAAGCGATCGAGGAGCGGCTGTACGCCCTATACCACCTAGATTCGTACTGGGGGCTGCGCCGCGGCGAACTCGTCGGCCTGGAGCGGTCCGAGGTTTCCATCCCCCGCCGGCGACTTCACATCCGCGCGTCGCAGACCGACGACGAACTCGACGACACCAAGAGTGAGGCCGGCGACCGGCAGATCGTCGTCGACGCGACCACGGCCGCGGTACTGAAGTCCGCGGCCGTGCAACAGGCCGCCGAGCGACTCCACTGGGGCGAGGCCTACCAGGACAGCGGACGCTTCTTCACCCAGCAGAACGGGCAGGCGCTTCGCCCGGAATATCTGACCGAGCGATTCGCCCTGCTGCTGGACATGTACGCGACGATGCGCGCACGGCTCGACGACGGATGGACGGTCGAACGGGTCGCCCGGCGGCATCGGCGTCCGGTGGCGGCGGTCCAGATCGTCGCGGCGATGCCGCTCCCCCCGATCCGCTTCCACGACCTCCGGCACGGCGCCGCCACGATGCTGCTGGCGACCGGAGCCGACATGAAGCTCGTGGCGGACGTCCTCGGGCACGCCTCCGCCAACTTCACGCGAGACGTGTACGCGGTCGTGGCGGAGGAGCTGGCGGAGGCCGCGGCGGCAGCGATCGAGGCGTTCGTTCCCCGGCGGAACCGGCGGCGGGCGGGGTCTGGATGAGGTCCGCACCGAATGTGCAATCCATGTGCAATCCAGAGAGGGTTTTGATCTTGAAAGTGGTTCTAGAAGCGGCCAGGCGCTTCGAACAAATGTTCAAAGCGCCTGGTCAAGGGCGGAGGCTCGGGGATTTGAACCCCGGATGGGCTGTAGACCCAAACCGCATTAGCAGTGCGGCGCCATAGACCGGACTAGGCGAAGCCTCCTTGAAGGTGCGTCCCAAGCATAGCGCCCCGCACAGCGGACCAGACCACGACCCTCCCGTGCGGAGCGCAACACTCCTCCAATGGCGCCATGCCGCGCTCCGGATCGGCTGCCCTCAGGTGGCGGACGGCGATGACGGTGACGTGGACGAGACGGAGAGCGACGGCCCGTCGCCAGTGCTGGAGCCCGCCGGCGTACCTGCGGTGAGGGCTGCCAGGACGACGGACGCCACCTCCGCGCGCCGTTCGCTGCTGAGCACCGCGGCTGGTCGCGTGCCGGCCGGCCCCTCGACCGGATCCTCCACGTAGAAGGCATCGACCACGTCCAGGCCCAGGGTCGCGACGATCGCGGTGCGGACGTCCAAGCCCGTCTCGGCCAGCGCCCTGGCGATGCGGTGCAGCACGC
>NZ_ADGX01000246.1 GCF_000177675.1 Parafrankia sp. EUN1f | reverse complement strand
GACAGCGTGCGCCGAAAGACAAACCGTCACCTGCGGCACCGAACGGCGGGCGCGTAGCGACTGATCGACAAGGGAGAGTTGCCCCATGGCCAGGACCAGCGTCACGTTCGACAGCGCCGGCATCGAGATCGCCGCGCACCTCCACGTTCCGGACCACCCGGCCGACGGCGCCCCACTTCCGGCGCTGGTGGTCGGTCACCCCGGCACCGGGGTGAAGGAGCAGACGTCCGGTACCTATGCGGGGCTGATGGCCGAGCGGGGGTTCGTGGCCCTGGCCTTCGACGCCGCCTACCAGGGTGAGTCCGGTGGTCTGCCGCGTGGTCTGGAGGACCCCGCCCAGCGAGTCGAGGACTTCAAGGCCGCCGTCTCCTACCTCACCACCCGGCCCGAGGTCGACGCCGACCGGATCGGACTGCTGGGCGTGTGCGCCTCCGGCGGTTACTCGCTCGCCGCCACCGGCGGCGACCACCGGGTCAGGGCTGTGGCGACCGTGTGCACCGCCGAACCCGCGCGCCAGTTCCGCTACGGCGCCGACGGCACCCAGGACCCGGCCGTCTTCCAGTCCCTGCTGGACGCCGCCGCCCAGGCCCGCACGGCCGCCGCCCGCGGCGAGGACCCCGGCGTGATGACCATGTTCCCCGAGACCGCCGAACAGGCCGGCGCTCTCGGCGGCCAGCACGGCATCGAAGGCTGGGAGTACTACTGCGGCTCCCGTGGCTACCACGAGCGCTCGGCGAAGTTCCTCGCCTGGGAGAGCATCGACAGGATGGCGTCCAGCGACGTCTTCCACGCAGTCCCGCTGATCGGCCCCCGCCCGATCCTGCAGATCCTCGGCGAGCACGCCGTCACCGCCTGGATGGGCCTGGACGCCCACCGGCGCGCCACCGGCCCCGCGCGGATCCACTGGATCAGGGGCGCCAGCCACGTCGACCTCTACGACAAGCGCGAGTACATCGACCTCGCCGTCGACAAGCTCACCGACTACTTCACCACCAACCTGACCAAGTGACGACCTCACCCCGGCTACGACTAAGAACCACGCACATCGGCTCGGGAAAAGGCTGTGGGGCCGGGCTTGTTGTCGCGCGCCCGGCCCCACGGTCTCCTCGCTGCTCTACCTAGGCGACGAGCTTCCAGGCGCCCTTGGAGTTCGTGGGCACCTGGCCCGCGGTGTACCACTGGGCCTGGTAGGTGTTGCCCTCGTAGGTCACCTTGTCCCCGGCCAGGTAGACCGAGTTGGCGATCCAGGCCGCGGGGTGGGCGTTGTCGACGACCACCTTCCAGGAGATGTTCGGGCTGGACCCGGGCGTCTGGCCGCGGGAGTAGTACTGCGCGACCCAACGGATCCCGTTGTAGAGAACGACATCGCCGGCGTTGTAGACCCAGGTCGCCGTCCACAGCACGTTGCCGGCCGCGTCGGTGGCGTACTCCGCCCAGGCGCCGGTGGCCCTCGAACCGGGCGTCTCGCCGCTGGTGTAGTAGAGCGCCTGGTAGGTCCGGCCGTTGTAGCTGACCTTGTCCCCGGCGTTGTACGCCTTCGTCTTCACCCAGGCGGCCGGCAGCACCACGAGAGCCGCATGGGCGGTGGTCCCCGACGTCTGCCCGGTGAGGACGATCTCGTCCGCACCGAGGAGGGCGCCCGCCGGCACCGTCACCGTCGTGCTGAGGGCACCGGTCGAGTTCACGACGGCCGTGCCGAGGGAACCCGGCGTGGCCGTCAGGGCGACGTCCACCGTCTCGCCCGGCGCGAAGCCCTTACCGGTCACCGTGATCTGGCTGCCGACCGGCGCGCTCGAAGGCGACACGCCGGCGGTCGGGACGCCCTGCGCACCGAGGCCGAGATCGACGTTCAGCGTGCCGGCGTAGAGAGCATGGCCATTGGTGACGCTGCCGACACCCGCACCGTAGATGCCGTCGTCGCTCCAGACGACCTCACGGGTCTGGCCGCCGGCGGAGCCCACCGGCGCCACCGCGAAGCCCTCGATGTTGTCGTCCGGCAGGCCCGCGGGACGCGAGAAGACCTTCTCCGGGACGATCGACCCGGTCGAGTCGATCTTCAGCAGCGTCGAGGTCACCGCGCAGTCGTTGTCACAGAGCGCCCAGATCCGGCCCAGGTCGGGGTCGTACTGGACGTCCTGCACCTTCGGCAGACCGGTGGAAACGGTGGCGATCCGGGTGAACGAACCGTTGCCGCCGAGGGCGTAGGCGTAGAGGTTGCCGTTGCTCTCCAGCGCGGCGAAGAAGAGGCCGGCGCCGTGGCCCGGGTAGTTCGCCGGGTCGTAGGCCGTACCGGTGTGCTGGTCGACGAACCCGTTCGCCGTCAGATAGCTGTCCGGGACGTAGGTGACGCCCTCGAAGCCGAGATTCGCCTCGGTGGAGTTACCGGTCGACAGCCACGGGTACTCACTGGTGAGATCCCACTTCGCCGTGGCCGTGAGGGTGCTGCCCGCGGCCGACGGGTCGATCCGCAGGATCGAGTTGAGCGCGATCTTGTTCGAGGCGTTGTCCCGCTCGGTCGTCACATAGATCGCACCGTCGGGGCCTTCGGTGATCCCCTCGGAGTCCGGCTGGCCGGTGCCGCCCGGGAAGAAGATCTGCTTGCCACCCGTCCAGCCGGGCGCCGCGACGTAGACGCCGCCCTGCTTGACGAGCTTGAACAGCCAGCTCTTGTTCTTGACCGCCCAGAGGACGCCCGACTCCGTTCTGGAGAAGACGAGGCCGGAGACGTCACGCCCCTCGGGGCCGGTGGTGGTTTCGAAGTAGCACTGGTTGTCCGCGGTGGTGACCACGGAGCTGCCCGGCCAGGGCAGCGCGCTCGCCGGCAGGTACCGGTCGCTGAGGCTCGGCCCTTCGGGTGCGCAGGGAGCAGGCAGGTCGTTCGGGGTCGGCCCGTTCGGGTTAACGACCTGCTGCTGGCAGGCCGTCGCGTTGGACGCGCCGAAACTGCGCGAGGCGACCGAGGCGAAGACGCCGGTGCCGTCCGGGCAGCGCGCGACCGAGGCGGCGCCGAAGCTCGCCGGGTCTTCCGTGCCCGCGGCGCCGGCGCTGTACGTGACGCCGTCGACCTCGGTCCCGGCGGCACCCGCCGCGGCGTCCGGCAGGTAGACGTGCACCGCGTCGCCGCTGCTCGACAGGCCCGGCTGCGACTGGAACCACACGAAACCGTGCGCGGGGACGGACGTCGTCAGCGTGCCGTCAGCAAGGTGGACGCGGTCGGAGAAGCCCGTCGCGGAGGACGGGCCGCCGCTGTCGCCCTGCAGCCAGCCGGTGATGTCCACGGCCGTGCCGCCGGTGTTGACGAGCTCGACCGTGTCGCGGATCGGCGCGGGAGCGTTGTCCGAGGAGACCTCGTTGACCTTGATCTTCGCCCAGTTGGGGTCGGGCGTGAAGGTGCCGCCGCCCGCCCCACCGCCGGTGCCCCCACCGGTGCCGCCGCCGGAGGTGGCACGCGGGTCGATGCCGCTGCCGAACTGGCTGGTGCCGGGAGAGCCGAGGTCACCGCCGTTCAGCGCCGCCCACGACTTCGGGTCGTTGGTGAGAGTGGAGAGCTGCCACTGAGTGATGTCGTTGGCGCCGAGAGCCGCCACCGAGATCGGCACACCCGTCGTGCCCTGCGTACGCGGGCTGGTTCCGTAGACGAGGTTGTCTACCGCCGTGCCGGACGCGTCGTAGACGTGGAGCTCGTCGCCGTTGCCGAGGCCGACGTTCTCGCCGCCGAGCACGACGATCGACTCCGCGAGGCCCCACTTGGTGCGGAACGCCGCCGCGGTGGCCTCGGTGACGACCACGGACTGGCCGGGAGCGACGGTGCCCAGGCCGGTGAGGCTGAGGTTGAAAGCTCCGCTCGTGGCCTTGTGGTTGTCCGAGAAGGACCAACCGGTCAGGTCGGCGGCGGCATCACCGACGTTGGTGAGCTCGAAGAACTCGTACTTCGCTCCCGAGACGCCGCCCGCCTCCTGGGCGTCCTGGTATTCGAACTCTGTGAACACGATCTTCGCCGATGTTGCGGCCGAGGCGGCGGTCGCGGGCAGCACAGCGGCCGCGGCGCCGACGACGGTCGAGTAGGCGACTAGGGCGGCGATGCCGCGGGGACGCCAGGTCATGGCGCGGAGTCTTCCGGGTCACTTGTTCCGCTGGCATCCACGCAGGCGAAGCCCACACGAACACTCCGACAATTGATAATCAATTGACACTATCAGTACCAGAACAAACACGTCTCGACGCCAGGGGCACAGGGCTCTCGCATAGTCGCGGTTTGCGGGAACGGCAGATCTGCCTGATCCCGGTATCGCTTCCTGCCGCTGTTGGAACCCCGCCATCGTCGCGCGCGGTCGCGGCAAGCAGCGCCGAGGTCAGCTGCTACGCCGCCGTCGGCCGGACAACCCCACCGCGGCCCCGGCAAGCAGGAGAGCAGGGCCGGTATGAGCGGGCGGTCCATCCCACCGCCGGCTTCGTCCCATCCGCCGGGCGGCAGATCGGATGACGGGCCGTGCGGCGAGCGGCCAGCATCCGGGCAGGCTGCGGTCGATGTCCCGGAGGATCGTGCGGGCCGGCGCGGTGGTGGGCGGACCCACCGGCTGAAGCTACGGAGCGTTCGCCCCTCAGAGCTGGCCTATGGGCAGGGTGATGCCCGCACGACCCCGAGCATCTCTGTCGGCATGCCACTTCGTTCGTTATCGCCCCTGCTTTCGCCTGCATCGCCGCTGCTAGCCCGTTTGGAGACTGGTGCCGCCCAAGCGCTGAGCCCTTTTGGGCCCGAGGGCGTACTCCCTCACCCTCATCAACCTGGTCATATCGTCGCAACCTGCGCCCGCCGTAACTGAATTCAAACAATCCGCTATTTCCAACATGTAACACACGGTGGCGTGCGACTCTCGTACAGGTAGCGATTCCTGCGTTACCTGGCCGCCTGTACGCGTGGGGACGGATAGCAAGTAGCTCTTGGCGGCTCCCGCGAGCAATAAAGCCAGGTTGGCGCTTCTTCACTCAAGGCAAGTTTGATCTTGCCGCCTCATTGTCGCGCTCATCTTCAGGAAAGGGTCGGCATGTCTGTCAAAAACCTCCGTTACCTGTCCTTCGACGGGACCACCTGGAGCACGGACGCCCCCATCCCCAACAGCCAGTCGGCAGCCGGCCCGGCCCTGGCCACCTTCAACAACAAGCTGTACTCCGTACACCGCGGCGGCAACGACGCCAACCTGTGGTACGCATCCTTCGACGGAACCAGCTGGACCGCCGACAACCCGATTTCCAACTACCAGTCGGCGGCGAGCCCAGCCCTGGCCGTCTTCAACGGAAAGCTGTACACCACCTACCTCCCAGCCAACGACAACAACCTCCGCTACCTGTCCTTCGACGGGACCACCTGGAGCACGGACGCCCCCATCCCCAACAGCCAGTCGGCAGCCGGCCCGGCCCTGGCCACCTTCAACAACAAGCTGTACTCCGTACACCGCGGCGGCAACGACGCCAACCTGTGGTACGCATCCTTCGACGGAACCAGCTGGACCGCCGACAACCCGATTTCCAACTACCAGTCGGCGGCGAGCCCAGCCCTGGCCGTCTTCAACGGAAAGCTGTACACCACCTACCTCCCAGCCAACTAACCGATATCTGGCTGCCGTCCGGTTCTTGTGTGGTCAGTGACGCTTGACGATTTCACGCGTCAGTAGATCGAGGCGGCTCGCAGCGTCGAGTTTCCGTCGATGTGATCTGTGAGTTCTCCGCCTGGCTCGCGAAGTCGACGCTCGATGGCGTCGTGTGGTTGAAACGTGCGGTGCGGGTTACGACGCGCCCGGCGAGCACGAAGGTCGAGCCGCCGGTTCCCCGGACTATTTCTCGGTTTCCTCGGTCATTTTCGCCGTCACCCAGGTCATGGCCCGGCTCACCGCCGCCCGGGACTCCTCGGTGTGATCGAGGCTGTCGGACGCGACCGGGTAGTCGGTGACAGCGTGGAGCCGGTGATCAACGGTCACTCCGACAAGGCCGGAGGCGGCGGCGAGTGCTCCGTAGCCGAGAAACGTCGGCCAATCCCGGGGGGTGCACTCCAGATCGGCCGGCAACGGCCCGCCGTGGACGAACACCACGGCGGGCCGGGCCGGTTCGCCCTCGTGCCAGGTCGTGTGCAGGTCGATGGTGCCCTCACGGCGCCGCGGCACCGGGTCCGTGGTGAGAACGAACGGTTGCATGTACGGCGGGATGGCCATGGCCGTCAGCCCACCCGCCCTTGCCCCGGCACCGCCACGGGGCGCCTCGGGGCCGTCACAGGGTGACGTGGTAGCGAGGTCGAGGCGAACTGGAGCTCGAGTTCGCCCGTGGGCCTCCGCCCGTTCTCACCGGCGCAAAATCTGAGGACCCTCGCGGAGTCGCCTGGCCCCACCCCGGGAGCCCGACGTCGCTCAGGAAACCGCGGCGGCCGAAGCGGTGGAGGCCGCAGAAGCGGCAGGAGCGGCAGACGACCGGGCGGCGTGGGGCGCCGAGATCGTCCCACGCACCACCGCGACAACGGCGGTCCGACTCTGCAGGCCGAGCTTGCGGTAGATCTGCTCCAGGTGCTTGTGGACGGTGCGGGGGCTGATGCCCAGCACGCGGGCGATCTCGCGGTCGCCGATCCCCTCGGCGAGCTGGTCCACCACCTCGCGCTCCCGGGGCGTCAGCGCCGCGAGTCGGCCGGCGGCCCGGTCGGCCACCGCCGCGTGGCGCTGGGCGTCGCGCAGCGCGATGGTCAGCCGGGAGAGCCGCTCACGTTGCGCGACGGCCTGGCAGACCAGCGGCGAGGCCAGATCGAGCAGCTCCCGGGCCCGCCCGGAGAAGCCCCGCCGGGACCGGTTGAACACCAGCAGGGTGCCCTGATGACGTCCGACAGCGACGATGTTCAGCAGCTGGTCGTGGGTCTCGCGGGGGCGGTAGAAATCGGTGTAGATCGGCAGGTTGCGCAGGGACCGCAGGTCGGCGAGGTCGGTGAGAGCCACCGAGCTGGCCGTTCGCAGCCGCCGCTGCCGGTGGGCGACGAACGCCGGATGCTGCCCGAGCACCGCGGCGAAGTCGGACGACTCGCTGAGGTCGGTGGTCGCCGGCTCGACGACCGTCGCCACCAGCTGCTGGGTGCGGTGGTCGACCCGACAGTACGACGCCGAGTCGCAGCCGATCATGCCGGCCATCCGGGACAGCACCGGGCTCGGCAGCTCCGCGCCGGCCTCGCTTCCGTGCAGCAGGCGAACCATGTCGAGCAACTCCAACAGGTCCTTCCTGGTGGCTTCCGCCGGCATGCCCGCTCCTCGCCTCGGCCGGCCCCGAACCGAAGGCCGAGGCGGATTTCCCGCGGCCAGCATCGCGCGCGCTTCTTTTTCATGTGCCATGATTGTCTGGCAGCCGACATAATGCCTTCCAGTCGTGCCGCTGACAGCGCCGGCGAGAACTTCCTGCTTTCTTCCACCCGGCCACCCACCCAGCGTCCCACTACGCACAAGTGCGTATTTTCGAGCTGCCCGCCGAACTGGTTATCTGACGTCGACGCAATCAGCCGCCACACCCCGGAACCTCCAGAAAACTCCGGGAAAACACGGTGTGGCGCCTTTTGAGAAAGAGGTCGACCAAGATGTCTCGTTCCCTGGTTACCCGTTCCCGTCTCGTCATCGCAGCGTCCGCCCTGGCCGTCACCGGCGCGCTCGGCGGAACCGCGCTCGCCGCCGCCGACGGCTCGGCGGACAACGTCGCGGACCCGTCGCGGGCCGCCGTCAGCGCGCCGACCGCGGACGCGCTGCCGATCGAGGCGCACCGCTTCGCGGTGATCGACTCGGGCGGCGCGGTCGTCCGGAGCAGCGCCGGTGTCACCTCCGGGCTCACCGCCGCGCAGAACGTCGAGGTGCTCTTCGACCGCGACATCCGCGGCTGCGCGTACACGGCGTCCATCGGCGGACGGGCGAACGACGTGCCGCCACCCGGGTTCATCACCGTGTCGCAGCGGGCCGGGAAGGTCAACGGCGTGTTCGTCGCGATGCGCAACCCCGACCAGTCCAAGGTCGTCCTGCCGTTCCACCTCACCATCACCTGCTGACCGCCGCCAGCGGGGCGTCCCCTCGGGCCGACCCGACGGGACGCCCCGGTCGCAGCACCACCCCAGACAGCACATTCCTTCTCAGGCACTCAGATACGAGGTGACCCATGGACACCGCAGTCTCCTCCGGGACGGCACTCGCGCTCCGCTCGATCGAGATCATGGCTGGCGGCGACTTCGACGACTTCACCGAGGTCGTGCACCCGCTGGCCACCAACCGGGAGGGCGTGGACGAGCCGCCGGACGCCCGCGGCCAGGGCCCGCGGGCTTTCCACGCGACCGCCCTGTGGCTGCGTGCGGCCTACGCCGACCTGAACTGGCAGATCCACGACACGGTGGAGCGGGGCGACCTCGTGGTGGTGCACTGCACCATGAGCGGCCGCCACGCCGGGCCGTTCATCGCCTACGACGCCGACGCGCGGATCGAGCGGGTCTTCCCGCCGACCGGACGGACCTTCGCCACCACCCAGACCCACTGGCTGCGCCTGCGCGACGGCAAGGTCATCGAGCACTGGGCGAACCGCGACGACCTGGGCACCGCCGCCCAACTGGGCTGGATCCCGCCGACGCCGCTCTACCTGCTCCGGTGCGCCCTGGCCACCCGCCGGGCCCGCAGGTCGACGTCCGGCGCCTGACCCGCACGGCCCACCACGGGCACCAGCAGCCCGCCGCCCGTCGCGGCCGCCCACCGCCCGCCGCGGCCGCCCGCCG
>NZ_ADGX01000247.1 GCF_000177675.1 Parafrankia sp. EUN1f | reverse complement strand
ACCGAGGTCCAGTGCAGCCGGTGGACTTCGCGAAGCTGTTACCAGCCACGTACGCCACGGTCGTCGTTCTCGTCGGGTTCAGTCTGATCATACTGTCCGCCGACATCGTCAACCCCATCCGCATCAACCAGTGAGCCGCCGTGTACCCGCGGTGGCGCGCGGTGGTGGTCAGTGGACGCCCCGGTCGCCGGTCGATCCGGTCGGGCGTCGCGCCGGCCGTCGTGAGTGCGCCGCCTCCGCACGACGTCCATCGACCTGATTGACCGATCCAGCCGATCCGTGAATCGGCTCGGACCTGATCGACCCGGACGCCCCGGTCGTGCTCGACGGACCGGGGCTGGGTCGCCAATTGACGATCAAGAATCCGACACGCCAGTGAGGACATCGTGACCGTTACTCTGGGCATGCCCGCCGCTCCGCCCCGCCCGGTCGGAACCCGGCGGGTCAGCCGGCAGATCCACGTGGGCAACGTGCCGGTCGGAGGTGACGCCCCGGTCTCCATCCAGTCGATGTGCACCACGCTGACCTCGGACGTCAACGCCACCCTGCAGCAGATCGCCGAGCTGACCACCGCCGGCTGTCAGATCGTGCGGGTCGCCGTCCCCAGTCAGGACGACGCGGACGCGCTCGCGGCGATCGTGCGCAAGTCGCCGATCCCGGTGATCGCCGACATCCACTTCCAGCCGAAGTACGTGTTCGCCGCGATCGACGCGGGCTGCGCCGCGGTCCGGGTGAACCCGGGCAACATCAAGCAGTTCGACGACAAGGTCGGGGAGATCGCGCGTGCCGCCAAGGGCGCCGGCATCCCGATCCGCATCGGCGTCAACGCCGGGTCGCTCGACAAGCGCCTGCTGGAGAAGTACGGCAAGGCCACCCCGGAGGCGCTCTGCGAGTCGGCGCTGTGGGAGTGCTCCCTGTTCGAGGAGCACGACTTCCGCGACATCAAGATCTCGGTGAAGCACAACGACCCCGTGATCATGATTCAGGCCTACCGGCTGCTGGCCCAGGCCTGTGACTACCCGCTGCACCTCGGTGTCACCGAGGCCGGCCCGGCGTTCCAGGGCACCGTGAAGTCGGCTGTTGCCTTCGGCGCACTGCTGGCCGAGGGCATCGGCGACACGATCCGGGTCTCGCTGTCGGCTCCTCCGATCGAGGAGGTCAAGGTCGGCTCGGCGATTCTGGAGTCGCTCGGGCTCAAGGAGCGGCGGCTGGAGATCGTCTCCTGCCCGGCCTGTGGCCGGGCCCAGGTCGACGTCTACACCCTCGCCAACGAGGTCAGCGCGGGTCTCGAGGGCATGGAGGTGCCGCTGCGCGTGGCCGTCATGGGCTGCGTCGTGAACGGCCCGGGCGAGGCCCGCGAGGCCGACCTCGGCGTCGCCTCCGGCAACGGCAAGGGTCAGATCTTCGTCCGTGGCAAGGTAATCAAGACGGTCCCCGAGGCGCAGATCGTGGAGACTCTGATCGAGGAGGCCATGCGACTGGCCGAGGAGATGGAGGCTGACGGCGCGGCCTCCGGTACGCCGTCGGTGTCTGTGGCCTGACAACGGGAAGGGCTGGATGGGTCTGCCGCTTCGCTCCACTCCGACCAGGCTTCTCGATGACCGGGATCTTCCCGCGGTCACCGAGTTGCTGAGCCGCAACCCGGTCGCGGACGTGTTCGTCGCGTCGCGGGTGGCGGCGTGCGGCCTGGATCCCTGGCGCCTGGGCGCCGAGGTCTGGGGGCACACGGTCGACGGCACCCTCACAGCCCTGTGTTACTCCGGCGCGAACCTCTGGCCCGTGGGGGCGGGCCCGGACTCGGCGAAGCTGTTCGCCGAGCGGGCCCGCCGCCAGGGGCGCCGCTGTTCGTCGATCGTCGGCGTCGCTTCGGCGGTCGCCGCGATGTGGCGGCATCTGGAGCCGGTGTGGGGTCCGGCCCGGGAGATCCGCGGCGAGCAGCCTTTACTCGCCATCAACGACGAGCCCCGGATCGCGCCCGATCCCGGGGTCCGCCAGGTCCGGCCAGACGAGCTGGACATCCTGCTCCCCGCCTGCATCGCGATGTTCACCGAGGAGATCGGGGTCTCGCCGGTCGGCCCCGACGGTGGCGCGCTCTACCGCTCCCGGGTCGCCGAGTTCATCGGTCAGCGGCGGTCCTTCGCCCACATCGAGAACGGCCGGGTGCTGTTCAAGGCGGAGCTCGGTGCCGTCGCGGGGGACGTCTGCCAGATCCAGGGCGTG
This sequence comes from Parafrankia sp. EUN1f, assembly GCF_000177675.1. Taxonomy (GTDB): domain Bacteria; phylum Actinomycetota; class Actinomycetes; order Frankiales; family Frankiaceae; genus Parafrankia. The sequence goes on along the minus strand of NZ_ADGX01000247.1, from coordinate 6,446 downwards.
TGGGTTGACCCGGCGCTACGCGGTCGCGGCCTCGGCGCCGCCGGTACCGCCAGCGTCGTCGCGCTGGCTCGGGCGATGTTCGCTCCGGTCGTGAGCCTGTACGTGAACGACTTCAACCACGTCGCGCGCCGCGCCTATGAGCGTGTCGGCTTCGAGCGCGTGGGCACGTTCGCCTCGATTCTCTTCTAGCGCGGACGTCCGGGCTGAGCCCGGCTCTCGCTGCGACCGCCACGTCGCCCCACTGCCACGCCACGCCGCGTCGGCTGTCGCGTCGCTGTCCACTGCCGTGTCGCGTGCACGGATCCCGTGCTCGCGCTGTGGTGGTCGACGCGTCCTCCTCCACCACCCGAATCGCCGGATCGTGGTCGCTCGATCACTGATCGCGGTGCTTTTTGGCATCTGTGTTCATTGCTGTGGCGCTATCGCCCTATCTCTGGCATCCTTACCTTCTCGACATAATCAATCGACAAGACGCATTCGATCGAGTTTGTTGAATGATCGGGTGCGTGGGAGAGGGTACGGAACGTGATGAAGCCCCGGGGTCTGTGGCGCAGGTTCGTGCCACTGGTTGCTGCCAGTGCGCTAGCGCTGACGGTGGCCGCCTGCTCGGGCGACGACGGGGGGTCGGAGTCCGTGGCGGCCTCCGGGGAGGTCACGGGAACCCTGCGGCTCGGGTACTTCCCGAACCTCACCCACGCCCCGGCGCTCGTCGGCGTTGAGCAGGGCACCTTCGCCAAGGAACTCGGCTCCGGAGTGAAGCTGGCGCCCTCGACGTTCAACTCGGGCACGCAGGAGGCGGAGGCGATCCTCTCCGGCGCGATCGATGCCGGCTTCATCGGTCCGAACCCGGCCGTGAACACCTTCATCAAGTCCAAGGGTGAAGCCATCCGGATCGTCTCCGGGGTGACCTCCGGCGGTGCGGCGCTGGTGGTGAAGCCGGAGATCACCTCGGTCGACCAGCTTCGCGGCAAGACGCTGGCCACGCCGAGCCTCGGCAACACCCAGGACGTCGCGCTGCGCTACTTCCTCAAGAAGAAGGGCTTCGAGACCGACACCAAGGGCGGCGGCGACGTCTCGATTCGCCCGCAGGACAACTCGATCACCGTCGACGCGTTCAAGTCCGGTGCCATCGACGGCGCGTGGGTGCCCGAGCCGACCGCGTCCAGGCTGGTCTCGGAGGGCGGCCACGTCCTCGTCGACGAGGCCGACGAGTGGCCCGAGACCGACGGCAAGTTCGTCACCACCGTCCTGCTCGTCCGCACGGACTACCTGAAGAAGAACCCGGAGATCGTCGAGCGGCTGATCACGGCGAACATCGACGTGATCAAGCAGCTGAACGACGACCCGGCCGCAGGGCAGGCCGCCGCGAACGAGGCGCTGAAGAAGCTCACCGGCAAGCCGCTCGCCGACGACGTCGTCACCGCGGCCTGGAAGGGCCTGACGTTCGGCCCGGACCCGGTCGCGAAGTCGCTGTTCACCTCGGCTGCGCACCAGGCGGAGCTCGGGCTCATCAAGGACCCCCAGCTCGACGGGATCTTCGACCTCTCGATCGTCAACAAGATCCTCGCCGACGCGGGCGAGCCGGCGGTCGCGGACAAGTAGCCCACGGGCGAGAGCACAGACAGGCACGGAGCGGGTGCCGTGGCGGCCATCACCGCCACGGCACCCGCTCTGGCGCACCACGTACCCAAGGGGAGCAAGCTGTGACCGTTCTCACGGCGGACACGGCGCTGCGGATCGACGGCGTCAGCCGGGTCTTCGGCGGCGGGGCAGGTCAGGTCCGCGCACTGGACGACATCCGGCTGGATGTCCGGCCCGGCGAGTTCGTCTGTCTGCTCGGAGCATCGGGCTGCGGCAAGTCGACCCTGCTCGGACTGGTGGCCGGCCTCGACCAGCCCACGACGGGAACGGTCGACACCGGCGGGCGTCGGGTCGGGATGATGTTCCAGGACTCGGCACTGCTGCCCTGGCTGACCGCCGGGGGCAACGTCGAGGTGCCGTTGAAGCTGCGCCGGGTGCCGAAGGCGACGCGGGAGGCGCGAGTTCGCGAGCTGCTCGCGATGGTCCGCCTCGCCGGGCAGGCGGACCGGCGTCCGCACGAGCTGTCCGGGGGCATGCGGCAGCGGGTCAGCCTGGCCCGGGCGTTCGCCCAGGAGGCCGACATCCTCTGCATGGACGAGCCGTTCGGGGCGCTCGACGCGATGACCCGCGACCTCCTCCACGACGAGCTGGAGCGGATCTGGCGCGAGACCGGCATCACCGTCCTGTTCGTCACCCACGACGTGCGGGAGGCCGTGCGGCTGGGGGACCGGATCGTTCTGCTCTCCTCCCGGCCCGGCCGGGTCGCGGAAGTCATCGACGTCGCGATCGACCGCCCGCGCCGCATCGATCAGCCCCAGGTTTCCGAGCTGGCCGCCGCCGTGACGGCACGGCTGCGGGAGGAGGTCGCGCGTCATGGCCACTGACACCGACACCGGCGTGCCCTCGCTCCGGACACCGGACCGGACACAGGATCGGACGCCGGACCAGACACTGGCCGGCCTCGACGCGCTCGACATCCCGGTGGGCGAGCAGCGTCCGCTGGCCCGCCGCACGTGGTCCGCGACCTGGCCGAAGGTCGCCGCGTTCGCGCTGTTCCTGCTGCTCTGGCAGGCGGTCGTCTGGTCGGGCTGGAAGCCGACCTACGTGCTGCCGGGCCCCGACGAGGCCCTGCCCGAGTTCTTCAGCCAGCTCGGCACCGCCGACTTCTGGGACGCGCTGGGCCGGACCCTCAGCCGTGCCGGCCAGGGCTACGCGCTCGCGGTGGTCATCGGCGCGGCCGTCGGGCTCGCGGTCGCGCGCTTCGCGCTGCTGCGGACCGCGGTGGGGTCGTTCATCACCGCGCTGCAGACGATGCCGTCCATCGTCTGGTTCCCGCTCGCGATCCTGCTGTTCCAGCTCAGCGAGTCGGCCATCATGTTCGTCGTCGTGCTCGGGGCCGCTCCGTCGGTGGCCAACGGCGTCATCTACGGTGTCGACTACGTCCCGCCGTTGCTGGTCCGGGTCGGGCGCAGCATGGGGGCGAAGGGCTTCGCGCTCTATCGGCATGTCGTGGCCCCGGCGGCGCTGCCGTCGGTGCTCGCGGGGCTCAAGCAGGGCTGGGCGTTCGCGTGGCGCAGCCTGATGGCCGGCGAGCTGATCGTCATCGTCCCCGGCCATCCCTCGATCGGTGCCAACCTGCAGAACGCCCGCGACCTTTCGGACACCGTCGGTGTCATGGTGTCCATGCTGACGATCTTCGTCGTCGGCGTGGTCGTGGATGCCGTCTTCAACGCCCTCGACCGGCGGATGCGGCAGCGAAGGGGCCTGCTGGCCGAAGGCTCGGCCGCGGTCAAGGCGGCCCGTGGGCCCCGGCGCCCCGGCCCGGAGGCGGGCGCCGAGCCGGGTGGTGGGCACCTACCGGCACCCGCGCGCGGCGGCGAGGGCCCGTCCGACACCGGGGTCTGACCGGCCGCCGGCGCGCGACCTCGGCTGCCCGGCCACCCAGGTCTGCGGGCCACCGAGCGCCGCTTGGCGCTGCGGGCTGCAAGATAGTGCCATGCAGATCTCCGCCCGGGCCGACTACGCACTGCGGGCCCTGCTCACGCTCGCTGCCTCGGACGGCAACCTCGTCAAGGGGGAGACCCTCGCCTCGGCACAGGACCTCCCCCTGCGTTTCCTGGAAAACATCCTCACCGACCTGCGGCGCAGCGGCCTCGTGCAGAGCCGCCGCGGTGCCGACGGCGGCTACCAGCTCTGCCGCCCTGCGGAGGACATCACGATCGCCACGGTGATCCGGGCGACCGACGGCCCGCTGGCCAGCGTCCGCGGCCGTCCGCCGGAGACCGCGCACTACGAGGGCGCGGCCAAGCATCTCCAGGACGTCTGGATCGCGACCAGGGTCAACCTGCGCCGGGTACTGGAAGCCGTCACCCTCGCCGACGTCGCCAGCGGGAAACTGCCGGACATCGTCTGTGAGCTGCGGGAGGATCCGGACGCATGGACCACCAGATAGGCAGGGGCCACCACATGGCCAGAGGCCACCACACGGCCGCGGGCCACCAGGCGGTCGCGGGCCACCAGGCGGTCGCGGGCCACCAGACAGTCGCGGGCCACCAGACAGTCGCGGGCCACCAGACAGTCGCGGGCCACCAGACAGTCGCGGGCCGCCGGCCAGCCATGGGCCAGCAGCCAGCTCGGTGATCGGGTGGCCTTCTCGTGGTTCACGCAGGGCACAGACCCGGCTGTCGGCGGAGCCGTCGACCCGGCTGCCGGCGGGGCTCCGGGCCCGAACGGCGGAAGGCCGCTCGAAGCCGTGGTCTTCGACTGGGGCGGCACACTGACGCCGTTCCACGACGTGGACCTGCTCGACCTGTGGCGAATGGCCGCCATCGAGATCTCGCCGGCGCACGCGGATGAGATCACCGCGATCCTGGCCGGGCTGGAATCAGCCTGGTGGCGGGGCCGGGAGGGTGCCGACGGGTTGTCCGGGAACGGTGCCCAGGACGGGATGACCGGCTCGGTCACCGAGCTGCTCGCCGAGGCCTCGGCCCGGCTGGGCGTCGACGTGGCCGCCGCGGTGCTGCAGGCCGCCACCCGTCGCGACCTGGCGGCGTGGACCCCGCACACGATGTGCGACCCCGAGGCGTTGCTGCTCGTGCACCTCGTTCGCGCCCGTGGCCTGCTCGTCGGCCTGCTGACGAACACCCGCTGGCCACGGCTGTGGCACGAGCGGCTGCTGGAGCGGGACGGCCTGCTCGGTCTGTTCCACGCGCGGGTCTACACCAGTGATCTTCCGTTCGACAAGCCGCATCCGATCGCGTTCCAGGCTGTGCTTGACGCGCTCGGGCTGGTGGATCCGTCCCGTGTTCTCTTCGTCGGCGACCGCGTGCAGACCGACATCCGCGGTGCCCGAGCCGCCGGCATGCGCACCGTCCTCGTCGCGGATGGCCGGGCCGGTCCAGGACCGGGTGGTCTCGGACCGGGCCGGACGGATCTGGCCGGACCGGCCCGCCCGAACCCGTTGGCCGATCCGATTCCTCGGGATGACGGGGGACGTGCCAGGGGACAGCGGCCTGTCGCCGCGGACGCGGTCATCGCCCGGCTCGGACAGCTTCTCGACGTCCTCGACGCGTTCGGGGCGGCCAGGCCGGGGACGCCGCCACCGCGCTGATGCCGCAAGCCCGCCGTCCACCCGACCGGCCTCCGCGCGGCGAGGGGCGGCGCGGGGGCTCCGCGCGGCGAGTTGGCAGCGCCTCGCGAAGGGCTGCCTGCCTGCCGAGCGGCCGCTCAGCGGCCGGGAAAGGCGGCGGTCGCGGACCCCGGGGCGACACCGGCGGCGAGCCTGGCTCGCTGCCCCCGCAGCGTCATGGCGACCAGTGTGTCGACGGCCATCTCCCGGTCGGCACCGGTGAGAACGTCCACCGCGGCCAGGGCGGACACGGCTGACTGGTCCTCGATGCGGGCGAGGAGGTCGAGTGATCCGGCGACACCCGCCGGCTCGACCGGCAGCTGATAGGCGGCGAGGGCCGCGGGAGGCGTCGCTCCGCGTGTTCTCAGCATCGCGACGAGCGTGTCCCGCAGCGCCCGGTGATCGTCGAGGGCGTTTCTGGCCAGATCCCGAGCGGGGCGGGCCGCGTCGCCCAGCGGGGCGAGAACGCCGCCCGCCGCGGCGGCCGCGTAGACGGCGGCGTGCGCCGAGGCCAGCATCGACGACAGCGCCCTGGCCTGCGGGTCGGGTGCGGCCGAGGCCGCGACTCCGGTGGGGGCGGTCACCGGGCCACCGTCGGCTGCGCCTGGCCGATGAGCTCCGCGTGCGCGGACTCGGCGGCGCACAGACTCGCCAGCAGCCCCGCCAGGCCCGTGCTCGCGGTGAGGCAGCCGGCCCGGTGCGCGGTGGCGGTGGTGCCTTCGAGGGCCGCGAGGGCGGTGAGCGTGGCGGTCTGCGTCTCGGATGTGTCCGCTGTGTTCGCGGTGTCCGGCACGGGATCCCCGGTGGACGTCGTGGATGCTGTCGCCGCTGCCGCGGATGTCGTGGGCGCCGCCGATGTCGCGGACGCGCCGATGCCGGGCAGCCCGAGGGCGGCCAGATCGCTGCCATGCTCGGCGTGATGTTCGCGGATCGCGCGCAGTGTCGTGGCGAGCCCGGGATGGCGGCTGATCGCGGCGTCGTAGGCGGTCAGCAACTCGGCTTCCCGCTGGTAGGCCGCCGTGGCGGCCGCGACGTCAGCCGGGTTCGCCGTCGGCGTCGGGGCCACCGGGCCCGAGCTGGTGCAGCCGGCCGAGGCGAGAAGCACCGATGCTCCAGCGCCGACCAGCGGGACGGCGGCCAGGATCGCCCGGCGCGACGGACCGGAACCGGCTGCTGTGGGCACGGCAGGCAGCTTCGCACATGGGCGGGCCGGTGCCGGTCCCGCGGTCGCACCGCC
>NZ_ADGX01000248.1 GCF_000177675.1 Parafrankia sp. EUN1f | reverse complement strand
ATAGTGTTTCGGTGGCTTTGGCGAAGGGGAAACGCCCGGTTCCATTCCGAACCCGGTAGCTAAGCCCTTCAGCGCCGATGGTACTGCGCGGGGGACCGCGTGGGAGAGTAGGACGCCGCCGGACTTCTTTCCGATGGGGTTGTTTCTGGCTTTAGGGCCGGGGGCAGCCCCATCGGTATTTCTGCGTTCACCACAGGACCCGCTCGCTCGGTGCTCGACGGGTCCGCCGGGGATGCTGCGGCGCCGCCCGGCACCGGCGATCCATGCCTATAGGTGTATATGGGACAGGGTGCCACTTGGTGATCCGCAAGATCTGAGGATTTCGGCTGTTGCAGCAGCCGAAGTTTTCTGTTCTTGCTCGGAAGCGGCGGCGGCGTCGTCGGAAGCGGCGGCATCGCCGGATCTGCCGTCGCCCTGGGTCTCGCTGCCGACTCCCTGGTAGCCGCGATCATCGGATCCTCGCCCTGCGGCAACGGGATGCCGGCACATCGTGCGGTCGGCTACGGCGGCCGCGCGCCCACCACCTGCGGCGTGCGCTGGTCGCGGGCGTGATCCGCGGGCGATGATCGTGGGTTCCGACGGCGCGCGATCGGTGTGATCCGCGGCTGACTGCCGCTCGTGAGCACAGCTATGGACACATTTACCTAAAGGCATTAGGCTCATCTATGGATGATCACTGCGGCGAGGTTCCAGGTCTGCGCCACCTCCGTCCGTCCGGCGAACGAGCGGAACGGGTGGTGAAGGTGCGACGTCCCGGACGGCCTGCCGCGGCCTCGACACGACTCGACCGGCCGGCGCTCGGCGCGGTGAGCCGTGACGTATGCCGAGCCGAAGGGATGACACAGATGACCACTGGGGACCAGCTCCTGATCGATGGTGAGTGGCGCACGCCGGCCTCGTCCGCCCGCATTTCGGTGGTGTCGCCGTCCACCGAGGAGGTGATCGGCGAGGTTCCCGACGCGGGCACGCAGGACGTCGACGCCGCGGTGCGGGCGGCGCGGCAGTCGTTCACCCGGGGCAGCTGGCGGGATCGGTCGCCCGGGGCGCGGGCCGAGGTCCTCGAGGCGGCCCTCGCCGCGCTGGAACCGCGGCTCGGGGAGATCGGCCGGCTCGTGACTTCGGAGATGGGGCTGCCGACGACGATCGCGGGCATGCAGATCCCGGCCGCTCTCGGCGCCGGCCGGTTCTTCCTCGACGTCGCGAGGAAGAGCCCGCTGAGTGAGGTCAGGCAGACGATGTACGGCCCGGCGGCCGTGGTGCGTGAGCCGGTGGGTGTGGTCGCGGCGATCGCGCCGTGGAACGGCCCGTTCAACATGGCGATCGGGAAGATCATCCCGGCGCTGGTGGCGGGCTGCAGCGTCGTGTACAAACCGGCGCCGGAGACTCCGCTGGACGGCTTCCACATCGCTGAGGCACTGACCGGTGCGGGGCTGCCGCCCGGGGTGTTCAACTACATCACCGGTGGAGCCGACACCGGCCGGGCGCTCGTCACGCACCCGGAGGTCGACAAGGTCAGCTTCACCGGGTCGACGGCGGCCGGCCGGGAGATCGGCCGGGAGGGCGGCGCGAGCTTCAAACGCCTCCAGCTGGAGCTCGGGGGCAAGTCGGCGGCGATCGTGCTCGACGACGCCGACATCCCGACGACGATGGCGGGGCTCGCGGTCGGCTCGTTCTTCAACACCGGCCAGGTGTGCGCGGCCTTCAGCCGGGTGCTGGTGCCGCGCACCCGGTTCGACGAGGTCGTCGGCGCGCTGGTGGCGACCGCGGAGTCGTTCGTGGTCGGTGACCCGTTCGACCCGTCCACCACGATGGGCCCTCTGGTGTCGCGGCGGCATCAGGAACGGGTGCTCGGATACATCGGGATCGGGCGGTCCGAGGGTGCCACCGTGGCGACCGGCGGCGGGGTGCCCGAGGGCCTGGAGAAGGGCTGCTACGTGCAGCCGACCGTGTTCACGGGCGCGACCAACACGATGCGGATCGCCCGTGAGGAGATCTTCGGCCCGGTCGTCACGGTGCTGGCCTACGACACCGTGGACGAGGCGGTCGCGATCGCCAACGACTCCGACTACGGCCTGCACGGCGCGGTGTTCACCGCCGACCCGCAGCGCGCCGCGGACGTCGCCCACCGGGTGCGGACCGGCACGTTCAGCGTCAACTCCTTCACCTACAACACCGAGGCACCGTTCGGCGGGGTGAAGTGCTCGGGCATCGGCCGCGACACCGGTGCCGAGGCGGTGGCCTCCTACTACGAGCTCAAGACGGTCAACCTCACCCCGGGCATGGAGCCGCTGTTCTCCTGACCACTCCCGGCGCGGGTGCCAGGACGCTCCCGGCGCGGGTGCCAGGACGGAAATGACGACGAAGGAGCCAGGTATGGGCGCTGACATCGCCCCGGGCGTCCCGGCGGACCTGCCGCCGGTGGTGGAGCGGCACGGCCAGGTCGTCGCCGCGGGCGACCAGCGGGCGACGCTCGCCGACTTCCGGCCCGACCGGATCGGCCAGCTCGTGGCCTCAGCCGCGCTGCCCGACCGGATGTCGGGTTCGGAGGTGCTGAGCATCGCTCCGGGCGACGGCGGGCTGATGACCGCGCACATCCGTTACAGCGGCGTCGACGGTGAGCGGATCGTGCTGCGGTCGCGCTGGATCCGCCTGCCGCAGGGCTGGCGGGTCTCGGACGTCCGCAACGTGCCCGACACGCCGCCGGTGCTGGCACCGGTCGAGCTCGGCGGGCCGGACGAACCGTACTGGGCGGCGGCGCGCGAGGGCGAGCTGCGGATCCAACGCTGCGGGGGGTGCGGCGAGTGGATCTGGGCGCCGCGGCCGATCTGCCCGGCCTGTCATGGTTTCGACCTGGAGTGGCCGGTGGTGGCGCCGGAAGGCCGGATCTTCTCCTGGACCAGGACCTGGCAGCCGTTCGCCCCCGAGGTGCGCGGACACCTGCCGTACGTCGTGGTGCTCGTGGAGCTGCCGGCCGCGGGCGGGCGCCGGGTGCTCGGCGTGCTGCGCGACGCCGACGGCGCCGACCTCCGTATCGGCCTGCCCGTCAGGGGCGAGTTCGACCCGCCGGCCTCACCGGCCGCGGTTCCGCTGCTGCGCTGGAGGATCTCTTGACGACGAGCGGCTCGCTGTACGGCGCCGCGGCCGTGGTGGGGATCGGTACCACCCCTTACCGCAAGCGGGGCACGGCACCTGCCTCCGCGCTGCGGCTGACCCTGGAGGCCGTGCTGGCGGCCTGTGCGGACGCGGGGCTCGACCCGCGTTCACTCGACGGGTTCGTGTCGTACGCGAACGACTCCAACGAGGGCATCGCGGTCGGCTCGGCGCTGGGGGTGCACGAGATCCGCTGGTCGACCATGGTGTGGGGCGGCGGTGGCGGCGGGGTCGCGGCCGCGGTGAACGCCGCCGCCGCGGCGGTGGCGTGTGGCCAGGCCGAGCATGTCGTCGTCTACCGCGGGATCACCGAGGTCGACGACGGGCGCGGCAGCTACGGCCGCGGGCATTTCCCGCCGCTGCTGCACAGCCACGGCCTGCTCACCCCGGCGCAGATCTGCGCGCTGCGGACGCAGCGTCTGCTGGAGGTCGACGGGGTGCCGCGCTCGGCGCTGGAGGCCCTGGTTCGGGCCGACTACGCGCACGCGCAGAACAACCCGGCGGCGGTTGCCTACGGACGTCCGCTCGACCCGGCGGTCTACGCCGACGCGCGGTGGATCTCCGAGCCGCTGCGGCTCTACGACTGCTCCCGGGAAAACGACGCGGCGGCCGCGGTGGTCGTCACCTCGGCGCGGCGGGCCCGTGAGCTCGTCGAGCGGCCGGCGTTCATCCTGTCCGGGGTGCAGGGCGCGACTCGCGGCTGGAGTGAGTCCGCGGAGAACGAGACGAGCTACACCAGCGCCGGGTTCCACCCCGAGCTGGTGCGGCGGCTGTGGGACGGGGCCGGGGTGAAGGCCGGCGAGGTCGACGTCGTCCAGGTGTACGAGAACTTCAGCGGGCCGGCGGTCGCCGCGCTGATCGACCTGGGGCTGTGCCCGCCTGGGCCGGAGGCCGGGCGGTTCATGACCGTCGAGAACCTCACCGCTCCACACGGGCGGTTGCCGATCAACACCGCCGGCGGCAACATCGCCGAGGGGTTCGTCCACGGGATCGGGCTGGTCCTGGAGGCCGTCCGGCAGATCCGCGGGACGTCGGTCAACCAGGTGCCGGGTGCGGATCTCTCGCTGCTGCTGGGAGGGCCGATGGCACCGCTGGTGAGCGCGACCCTGCTCGGGTCGCAGCGAACCCTCGCCGGCCGGTGATCGTCGCATCGAGACTGTTCTCGACCGCTGTGTCAGCCGGCGGGGCGGACGAGAACCGAAGGGGACTGACCACTATGACCACGAATCCGTCCGCCCTGGTGACCGACGCCGGTGGCGAGGAGCCCGCGGCGCTGTTCACACGTCACGACGGCCACGTCGGTGTCGTCACCCTGAACCGCCCGCGGGCGCTCAACGCGGTGAACGCGCGGCTGTCGGTGGATGCGGGGGCCGCGCTCGAGCAGGCGCAGGCCGACCCCGAGGTCCGCTCGATCGTGATCACCGGGGCGGGCCGTGCCTTCTGCGCGGGCGCCGACCTCAAGGAGCTGGCCGCCGGCAACCGGGTCGACGACGTCGAGCATCCCGAATGGGGCTTCGCCGGGATCGCCCAGCACTGGGTCGGCAAGCCGACGATCGCCGCCGTCAACGGCTTCGCGCTCGGCGGCGGCACGGAGATCATGCTGGCCTGCGACCTCGCCGTCATCGACGAGACCGCCGCGCTGGGGCTGCCGGAGGTCAGGCGTGGGCTGTTCGCCGCGGCGGGCGGGGTGATCCGGCTGCAGCGCCAGATCCCGATGAAGATCGCGCTGGAGGCCGTGCTGACCGGCGAGCCGATCTCCGCCGCCCGGGCCTACGAGCTGGGCCTGGTCAACCGGGTCGCGCCCGCCGGCACGGCCCTGGAGCTCGCCCTCGAGCTCGCCCGGACGGTGGCCGCGAACGCCCCGGTGGCGGTGCAGGAGAGCAAGCGCGTCATGCACGTCACCGGCTCCGCCGGCTCCGACTGGGAGCGCGAGGTCTGGCGCATCAACAAGCAGGCCGTGGACGTCGTCTTCAGCAGCGAGGACGGGAAGGAAGGCGCGAGGGCGTTCGCCGAGAAGCGTGAGCCGAAGTGGACGGGACGTTGACCGCGGCGACCTGGACCGCGGCGGCCTGGACCGCGGCGACCTCGACCGGGGCGACCTCGATCGGGGCGCGGCCGGCCACCGATCAGATCGCGGATCAGATCGCCGCGCGTACGCTGCCGCTGCGGAGGGTGCGCGTCCTCGATCTCACCGAGGGAGCGGCGCAGTCGTGTGGGCGCTACCTCGCCGACCTCGGCGCCGAGGTGCTGCGGATCGAGCCGCCCGGTGGCTCGCCGGGCCGTGCGGAGCCGGTCGCGTTCGCGCTGCGCAACGCGGGCAAGCTCGGGCTGGTGCTCGACCTGGATGACGAGACGGGCCGCGAGCGGCTGCACGAGCTCGCCGGCACGGCCGACATCCTGCTCGACTCGTCCGGTGAGGGGATCGCGCGGGCCCGGGGCCTGACACCCGAGGCGTTGTCGGCCCGGCATCCGCGGCTGGTCATCGTCTCGATCACCGCGTTCGGCCGGTCGGGGCCCTACCGGGACTTCACCGCGACCGAGCCGGTGCTCGCAGCACTCGGCGGTGTGCTGTCACGCTCCGGGCTGCCCGGGTCCCGCCCCGTGCTGCCGCCGGCGGGCCTGGTCGACCAGACGGTCGGTGTGCACGCCGCCTGGGCGGCGCTGGTCGCCTATGTCCGGCGGTTGCGGACCGGTGCCGGTGAGCTCGTCGACGTCTGCGCGCACGAGGCGGTCGTGCACGGGTTCGATCCGGGCTTCGGTACCCAGGGATCGGCCGCCGCCGGCCGGCCGGAGGGCTTCCCCCGGGACCGTCCTGACGCCAGCGCCTTCTACCCCGTGTTCCCCTGCGCCGACGGGCATGTGCGGATCTGCCTGCTCTCCCGGCGGCAGTGGCGGGCGATGTTCGCCTGGCTGGGGGAGCCGGCGGAGTTCGCCGACCCGAGCTACGACACCATCCCCGCCCGGTTCGCCGCCGCCGACCGGCTGCATCCACTGATCGGGGCGCTGTTCGCCGGCGTGCGGCGCGACGAGCTGGTCGCCGAGGGGACCCGGCGCGGGGTCCCGATCGCCGCGGTGCTCACCCCCGGCGAGGTGCTGGCGGCCGACCACTTCGCCGAGACCGGCACCCTCATCGACGCCGAGATCGCCGAGGGGCTGCGGGCCAGGGTTCCGTCCGGCTACGTCTCGATCGACGGCGTGCGCGCCGGGCTGCGCCACCGCGCCCCGAACCTCGGCGAACACACCGAGCTGCTCCTGGACGAAGCGGTGCCGGGCGGCGGGGCGCTGGGCGGCGGGGCGCCGGACCGAACAGGGGAGCGGGGGCCGGAGCTCGACCTGGGCATCCCCGGGGATCCGGCGGACGGGCCGCTGGCCGGCCTGCGCGTGCTCGACCTGGGGGTGATCGTGTTCGGCGCGGAGCTCGGCCGGCTGTTCGCCGACCAGGGCGCCGACGTCATCAAGATCGAGAACGAGGCCTTCCCGGACGGCCTGCGCCAGACCCGCAGAGGCGGCGGGATGAACGCGTCCTTCGCCTGGGGCCAGCGGAACAAGCGCGGTCTCGGTCTCGACCTGCGCAGCGAGCAGGGCGCCGCACTGTTCCGGGAGCTCGTGCGGCACGCCGACATCGTCGCCGCGAACTTCAAGCCCGGCACCCTGGAGTCGCTGGGCCTCTCCCACGCCCGGCTCGCCGAGATCAACCCGAGGATCATCGTCTCCGACAGCAGCGCCTTCGGCTCGCGCGGGCCATGGAGCGGGCGGATGGGCTACGGTCCGCTGGTCCGCTCCTCCTGCGGTGTCTCCGCCCTGTGGCGGGACCCGACACGTGCCGAGACGGACAGCCAGGCGTACTGCGACGGTTCGACGGTCTACCCCGACCACATCGCCGGGCATGTGACGGCCGTCGCCGCGCTCGCCGCGGTGATCAGGCGGGCCCGCTCGGGCCGGGGCGCGGCGCTGGAGACCGCGCAGGCGGACGTCGCCGTGATGCCCCTGGGCCCGGCCCTCGCGGCCGAGTCACTCGCCCCGGGAACGGTGGCCCCGGGAACGGTGGACGGCGGCGCCGGGAACATGTTCGCGGCGGTGCTGCCCTGCGCGGGTGACGACGAGTGGTGCGTGGTCGACGTCCGGGGCGACGAGCACTGGGCCCGCCTGACCACGGTGCTCGGCCGGCCGGAGCTGGCGGTGGGCGAGCTCGCCTCCGCCGGAGGGCGGCGGGCCAGGTGGGCCGAGGTCGAGGAGCTGATCGCCCGGTGGACCGCGCAGTGCACGCCCGCGCAGGTCACCGCGATTCTGCAGGAGGCCGGTGTCCCGGCGGGCGCGATGGTCCGGCTGCCCGAGGAGCTGACCGATCCGCAGCTGGTCGCACGGCAGTCGTTCCGGACGCTGGAGCACCCGCTGCTGTCCCGGCCGGTGCCGGCGAACGCCCGCATCGCACGGTTCTCCACCATCGCGGACCCGCCGCTGCGGCCGGCGCCGGTGCCGGGCGAGCACACCCGGGAGATCTGCCGGACCCTGCTGGGGCTGACCGAGGACGAGATCGACCGCCTCGCCGCGGCCGGCGTCCTGCAGCCGCCCTCCGAGCCTGCCCTGACCTAGACAGTGTCATCGCGACTGGCGTTGCCACCGGAAACCCATCCCACCAATCTCGGGACCGATGTAAACCCCTTGGCAAAATCCCGAGAAGTGGCGGATCCGGGGCCACCGATATTGGCGTGGTGGTCTGTGCCCACCCGCCGCACGGCGATCTACCGGGGATCCCGCGCCGCCGCGCAGCGCCAGCAATTCACATCAATAGGCGCAAACGGGACGCGGAGTCGCTTGACGATCCGCAAGAAGTGAAGGTTTCGGTCGTTTCAGCAGCCAGAATCCTCACTTCTTGCGCGGGAGCAGCGGCATCAGCGGAAGCCCGAAGCTCGGGATTCCGCGACGGGCTCCGGGCTCCGGGAACCAGGGACCCTGCTGGTTTATTCAGGCTGCGTGGGTGAGGTCGAGCCGGGTGAGGTGGGTGGCGCGGGTCCGGTCGAGGGGCTTGCCGGTCCAGTAGGCATCGAGCCGGATCATGTTGATCGCGGCTGCGGCGATGTTGTGTTCAAGGCTGGTCTTGGGCAGGCCGCGGTAGCGGGCGGTCCGGATGCCCGTGACGTGGGTGGTCTGGCGGATGGTGCCCTCGATCCCGGACCGGGCGGCGTAGCGGCGTTTCCACTCGTCGGTCGTCTGTTCGGCCCTCGCGGTGATGGTGGCTTCGTGGAGGGCACGGTCCCGGAGGGTGATGTGGCGCTGTTGGCCTTTCGTGCACAGGTCCCGGACCGGGCAGGGGCCGCAGGTCGATTTCGTCCAGGTCGCCACGATCACGTCGGTGGTGTGTTGGCGGCACGGGTTCCACGTCGAGCTGGTCTGGCCCTGCGGGCAGGTGCCGCGGCGGCG
>NZ_ADGX01000249.1 GCF_000177675.1 Parafrankia sp. EUN1f | reverse complement strand
GCACCAGGCCGAGCGCATCCGGCCGCGGGCTGCGCACGTGCAGGAAGTGGATTCGCTGGCCATCGATCTCGGTGACGAACTGCGGGTAGCTGTTCAGCTCGGCTTCCGCGGCACGCCAGTCGTACCGGTGGCGCCAGTGGTCGGCCAGCTCCCTGACCCTGCCCAGCGCCACGCCGAACTCGTCGCCGACGCCTGGCAGCTCGTCGGGCCAGCGGGTGCGGTCGAGGCGGGCGTGTAGGTCGTCGAGGTCGCTCTGGGGTACGTCGATCCGAAAAGGCTCGATCTTCATCGTCCACATCCGTTCGCCTAACTAACGTTAGTGTTCCGAACGATAATTCGTTGGGAACACCAACGCAAGGGCCTAGGATGCTGTCCATGCCGGAGCACGACGACCACCACGCGCCGATCAACCCCGCCGCCGTACCCGCGCGCCTGCGGTCACTGACCAGCCGGCTCCTCGGCCGCGGCGCGCTGCACGCGGAGCGGATCTCGAACGCCCATCTCGCCACCGCCGGGGCGACCCGGTGGCACTACTCGGCACTGGTCACGCTGCGCGACAGCGGCCCGGCGAGCCAGGCGGCGCTGAGCGAACGCACCGGCATCCACCGCAGCGACATGGTCGCGGTGCTCGGCGGCCTGGCTGACGCCCGATACGTCGAACGGACCCCTGACCCCGCCGACCGCCGCCGCAACATCGTCACGATCACCCCCGCCGGACGCGCCCACCTGAGCACCCTGGACCGACTCGTCGACGAGTCCCAGGAGGAGCTGCTCGCGCCACTCACCTCGGCCGAACGCGCGGAGCTTGTCCGCCTCCTGCAACAGCTGGACGATCACCACTCGGCCCGCTGAACACCCCGAACCGTCGCAACCAATCGCGCGACACACCCCGTCGCATCATTGAAATAAATTTCGTTTTGCGTTAGCCTGAAAGACCGTCGGTAGGTTCATTCCCATGCCTACGGATGATCGACCCAGCCAGACCGCGCTCACCGCTGCCGCCGCCCGGGCAGCCCATCTGCTCGTCGATTCCGAACCATTTCTGTTCTCGGACCCGCTCGCATCGACGATGCTGGGTGAGGGCGCGGATGATCTTATCGGTTATCACCGCCTGCATGGCTCGCATCTGGTGCTCGCGAACGCCCGTGCCATGGTGACCACCCGCGCCGGCTACACCGAACACCGACTTCGCCAGGCGCTCGAACGCGGAACGACCCAGTACCTTCTGCTCGGTGCGGGCCTCGACTCGTTCGCCTACCGATCGCCGCTGGCCGCGGCATCACCGTATTCGAGGCCGACCAGGCCGCCACCCAGCGCTGGAAAATCGCGCGACTGGCCGCGGCCGGAAGTCCGGTGCCGGAAAATGTCAGGTTCCTGCCGATCGACCTCGGTTCCGAGCCACTGGACGCCCTGCTCCGCGACATCGGGCTCAGTTTCAGCCGGCCCGTCTTCGTGAGTTGGCTCGGCGTCACCTTCTATCTCACGCGCGCCGCGGTGGAGGAGGTGCTCCGAGTCGTCGGCGCGCTCGCACCGGGAAGCGAGATCGTGCTGGAATACATGCTTCCCGACGGCGTGCGCGATGCCGACGGCCAGGCCTATGTGGAAGCGGTTGCACCGATGGCTGCCCAGCAGGGCGAGCCGTGGCTGACCTTCCTGCACCCCGAGGAGGTCCATGCCCTGCTGGCGCGCCACGGCCTCGCGATGGTCGAGGATGTCGGACCGGTCGAAGCGCTCGGGAGCCGGCTGTGGGCGAACCGACAGGACGCGCTGCGGGTCACCGGGCTCTCCAGACTCGCATACGCGGCGGTCGGGTCCGCTACGACGGCTTCGGCCGACCGGCCGGGCGGTCAGCCGGAATAGTTGCACGACGAACAGTTGACGGCCGTTGCCTTCCCCGCGCCCCGTCGTTGGCATTTCGGCGCCGGAAACCTCCAGCAGCTCATAGCGGACCCCGCCCCACCGACCGGTCATTTCGGGGAATACAGTTCCTTCGGGCCTGACCGGGATCCACCCGGCAGCGAGTGTGCCCGAAGGTCGCCGTAGCGACCCCGACAGGTGCGCCGTGAGATTCACGCGGCCCACTGACCGGGGGGCCAGCTGTGGAAGACGCATTGCCGGGAACACCGCGGCGGATCCAGCCCCGGATTGCGTTTCGCGTCGTTGGGATCGCGCTCGGACTCGTCTTCACCAGCGCTTTCCTCTACTTCGCCGTGACAAGCAGGCTGGTGGACCTCGCGGTCTACCGCCTGGGCGGTGCCGCGGTCCTCGACGGCGCGGATCCCTATGCGCGGCTGCAGCCCGATTCCGGGCTCCCGTTCACCTACACGCCTTTCGCCGCCGCGCTCTTCGCGCCGATCTCGCTTCCGCCGCCGTGGGTCGCCCAGACTCTGTGGACCACCGCACTGCTGGTCAGCCTCTACTTCTTCGGCGCGGTGTCGATGGACGCGGTGCGGCCCCGGCCCAGGTCGGATCGGCGCGGACGGATCCTGACCCACGGGGCTGTCGCCGGTTTCGCGCTACTGCTCGAACCTGTTCGCAACACCTTCAGCTTTGGTCAGATCAACACGATCCTCGCACTCATGATCATGATTGATCTCTTCGGTCGGCTCCGGCTCCTCCCGCGCGGCACCCTGGTGGGCATCGCCGCCGGGATCAAACTGACGCCCCTCATCTTCCTTCCGTACCTGCTGTGCGTCGGCAGGTGGCGTGACGCCGTGACGGGCACGGCCGCGTTCTGCGTCACCGTGGCGGTCGGGTTTGCTGTGAGTGCCGGACCCTCGACCACGTTCTGGACGCACACCATGCTGGACGCGGACCATGTGGGTGGCGTCCCGTACGTCGGAAACCAGTCCCTGCTGGGCGTGCTGTCACGCCTGCTGGCAGGCCAGGACCAGGCGCAGCCCTTCTACCTGCCGATCGCGGGGCTGTTGCTCGTCACCGGGCTGGCCGCCGCGGTGTTCCTGTGCCGCACCGGTCAGCCGTTGCTGGGCGCCTCGACCTGCGCCCTGACCGGGCTGCTCGTCTCGCCGGTCTCCTGGAGCCATCACTGGGTCTGGCTGCTGCCACTCCTGCTCTGTCTGTTCGCCGACCCGGCCAGACCGCCCTGGGGCCGGGCCGCGGCGCTGACCGGCTACTCCCTGGCTGCCCTCGCACCGATCTGGTGGGTACCTCGAGGCGACAACGTCGAGTTCACGCACAATGCCTGGCAGACTGCCTGCGCGAACAGCTACTTCGCGGCGGCGCTCGGCCTGTTGGCGGCGCTGCTCCTGTTCTGCTGGCGGCGCCTGTCCTGCTCACGGCGTGGCTGGGGCGATCCGCACTCCGCGGATCCGAACGGCGTTGATCCGAACGGCGTTGATCCGAACGACTGTGATCCGAACGACTGTGATCCGCGCGGCGGTGCTCAGGAGGCCGTGACCTGCCGGCGCAGCCGGTTACGCGGACGTGGGCTGACCGTGCCCGGGGGCGGCGCCGACGGTGGCACGAAGGTCGACGGTGGTACCGGTGCCGGCGAGGGCGGCAGGCAGTAGCCGTACTCGACCTGGCGCCGCCAGACCGTCAGCCGGCAGTGGTCCGCGCTCACCGTCCAGGTGCGGCGCTCGGCACGGTCCTCCACCTGAATCGGGCCGACGGTCGCCGACTCGGCGGACCGCAGGTGCGCCCAGGTATGAGCGTCCTCCCACCCAGCGAAGGTGCCGACGAGCTCGCCGTCGCCGTCAAAAACCAGGAATCGTCGGATCATCGTTGATCATCCTCGCTTCTCCCCGCCGTTCGGGCGGTTTCACCACGCATTTCACCGAAGCCCACGAACACCGGTCGGCGACAGGAAGGACAACGGCGCGACCAGGTAGTCCACGTAGTGATTCTCGACCGCGAAAGCATCCGCTTCGGATGCGGAGTCAAAGGCCAGGACGATCCGCCGCGCACGACGCGCGCCCTCGGAGAGGAGAATCACCCCGAACATCGACGATGGGTCGATATCGCCGCCCTCCACCGGCCGTGGCATCGCCGGCCGAACTCGTCTGCCACAGCCGGACGCGGTACGCGAATAACGATTCAACGGGACTCCAGTTCTGCTGGGATGCCCGCACCGGCGGACACACGCCGCGATCGCTGAGACGATCAGGGTGGCGGACCCCTGCACCAGCCCACCCGGAGGGCCGCACCGGCCCATCGGGGCAGCCGAAGCGCACGAGGCACCCGGGGCGCCCGGGGCGGCGTCGAGCCGTGGCTACCCAAGCCGTCCCGACCAGCACCGACGCTCCCCTTGGTAGGTCTATTCATCGACAACATCTCACCCAGGAGCTGGATTTCGCCACTCAAGGTGAGCACCGCTTCTGCAGCATGGAGCTTGCACCACGCATATGCAAGGCCTTGTGTGATGGTTTCGCTACAGATTGCGCACTATCTATGCGATCAGTTTGTGGATGCGTGACGAAATGCGTCCGCAGGATCTCCACTCAGTGGGCATCGCGGACGAGTACCCCAGGAGGGCGCGGTGACAGCGAGGAACAGCGGTCCGACCGTGCGCCGTCGTCGGCTCGGCGCGGAACTGCGCCGGCTGCGGGAGACCGCGGGCATCGAGGTCGAACAGGCCTGCGAAGCACTGCGCTGCTCCACGTCCAAGATCAGCCGACTGGAGAACGGGCGCATACCCGTACGCACCAGGGACGTCGCCGACCTGCTGGAGCTGTATGGGGTTCCTGACGGCGAGCACCGCGCCGCACTGCTCGCCCTTGCCCGCGAGTCCCGGCGGCACGGCTGGTGGCAGGCCTACCAGGATGTCGTCCCCGCCTGGTTCGAGGTCTACATCGGCCTGGAGGCTGATGCCTCCTCGATCAGCGTCTACGAGCCGCAGCTGATCCACGGCCTGCTCCAGACCGCGGACTATGCACGGGCGGTGATGCGGGCAAGCCTGCCGGAGGCCTCCGACGACGAGATCGCACGCCGGGTGGCGCTCAGGCTTGACCGGCAGTCACGGCTGCGCGACGAGAACCCACCCCGGCTCTGGGTCATTCTCGACGAAGCCGTGCTCCGGCGACCGGTGGGCGGGACCAGCACCATGAACCGCCAGCTTCAGCAGGTCGCACAGGCGGCCGAGCTCCCGAATGTCACCGTTCAGGTGCTTCCCTTCGCTGTCGGGGCACATGCCGGGCTGGGCAGCACGTTCTCCGTTCTGAGCTTTGCGGATGAGACGGATCACGATGTGGTCTATATAGAGAAAGGGGCTGGAAGCCTCTACCTCGAACGCCCTTCCGAAATTCGCCGCTATAGAGTCAGGCTCGATCATCTGATGGCGTCCGCACTGAGCCCGGCGGACTCCTTGGTCCTGATTTCTGACGCTTCGGAGGATTTTCGGTGAATACGTCAAGAAAACCGACACTGGCGGACCCGACGACGCTGGAATGGATCAGGAGCCGCCACAGCGGAGGCGAGGGCGGGATGTGTGTGGAGGTGGCACACATCGACGGCGGTGTCGCTGTCCGCGACTCGAAGGCTCCCCTCGGCGCGATGCTCCTCTTCAGCGGCGCCGAGTGGGGCGCCTTCCTCGCCGGCGTTCGGGACGGCCAGTTCGACGACCCGCCTGCCCTACGCACAGTCACGGCCATCGACCGACCCTGACGAGCCGCTCGCCTGACGCCCGACCGGCGACGGGCGCAGCGGCCGGTACCTCGACGGCTCCGGCGGTTCGCGGCTGCCGACGGCCCGCCGGCAGCCGGCCCCGCGGAAACCGCCGCTTCGACCTGCACCGAACGCGGGCGCCCGGGCTGGCGGAGGCCGGAGCGTCCCGCACCGGGCAGCACCGCCACGAGGACGCAGGCGGTCGTTCATCGCCTCTTGCGTAACCGGCCACCGTCACGCACTCTGTAGATGTTCACCCGGTCATCATTGACTGAAGGTGACAAATGTTGCGGCTATGTAGCGTTGAGGATGGGCTCCGCTCGATGGGCTCAGCTCCACCACGGCGCCCATCTCGTAGCGGAGGAGCGATCCCGTGAAGGCCACCGAACGCGCACCGGCCCGACTGCGGCGCTAGCCAGACCGTCACGCCCTTCTCTTCGTAGCGGAGCGCGGTCCGGGCCGTTCGCCCACCACCTCGCACCGCCGCAGTCGCGTCTCCACCGGGTTCCGGTGAGTCCGGGTCCGGTCGAGTCGGGGTGTCCCACTCCGCCGCGGTTTTCGTAGTAGTCCGCCTGTTCCCCTGGTACCGGGAGGTGATTGCCGTGGCCACCGCCACGACCAACCTGCTGAACACTCCTCTGCCCGATCCACGTGTGGAGCGGGTGCGGCGCACAGCCCTCGCCGCCTACGTCGACGGGAAGATCAGCTTCGCGCAGGCCAACTCCCGGGTCCGCAAGGCCATCGATCGCTTCACGCCCACCGCCGGCGCCCACCAGGGCACCAAGGCACTGGACTCCGAAGCGGTGGGGCTCTGAGTCGCGGGAGCCCTTCGCGTGTCGCCGCACACCGGGTGCCGGTTCCTGAAGGCCAACAGCGCAGGAGCCGGCACCGCGGAACCATCGCGGCGGCGTACCAGATCAGAAGGGGCGAGCCGCCGCGAATGCGGCTCTATCCGTAGAGCCGCTCACGCGATGCGCACTTTCAGAAACTCTTGGTAACTCTTCAGATGCCGTGCGTGAGATAGTCGTCGTGGCCGGCCGCCCGGGTTCACCCCCCGATCGCCCGGGCGCCCGGCCGTCCACGCCACTGCGGTGGCAGCGAGTCAGTGCAGGGCAGGCGGCTCGGCCCGGGCCTGATCCTGCTCCAGCGCCACTCGGCTGAGCGCCGCGGTCCAGCGGTGGAAATCAATCAGGGATGCCCGCGGCTCCTGCCGCCACAGGGCCTGCGTGACATACGCCGACAGCCCGTTCGGACCCACCCGGCGCAACACGACGTCCAGCAGGTCGCTCGGCAGGCTCACGGAGACGACCTGATATCCCTGCTCCTGGTGGCCAGGATTGCCGAACCCCGAGCCGTCCGCATACATGCGACCCACCAATCCCGGCCGAGTGCGGCTCTCACCGACCGACAGAACCGCCAGACACGACAGAACCACCGGACACGACCGAGCCGCCGAACATTTCAATCACAAAATCCATCTTTACTCAGCCCTGCGCACTCCGCAACGGGTCGCGAACAAGTCCGAACCGGTCACCGGAACCTGCTTCGGGGCCCCGCCCCTGGGCGCCCCCCGGTGCCGAACCACTGCCGCCGAAGTCCGGGCCGCCCGGCGACGCCGATCCCGGCCAGCCCTCGTCGTCCTCATCGGTGCCGTCGTAACGCCGGTAGCGGCCCTCGCCCCCCATCGAGCCGTAGCTGGCACCGGCTCCCACGACCGTGTCGGCCGAGTGCCGGCCGCCGGAGTGCGCGTCGCTGCCCGGGTGCGTGCCACCTGGATGCGGGCCACCCGGATGTGTCTCGTCCGCCGGCGCGTCTGCCAGCGACTCCTCGTCCTCGATCGACCGGTTGGCAGCCGAGCGGTCCCGGCCGAGCGCGGCGATACCAGCCGCGACCATGACCAGCGAGATGACGAACGCGATCAGGCGCGGGCCGTCCGGCGCGGGCTCGTCGAACAGGGTCAGCCCGAGTGTCACGGGTAGAAAGGCCGAGACCCCGCTGGTCACCGGAAAGGCGATCACCGCGGCACGCCCCTGCAGGCCTCGTTGCTCCAGCCCAAGCGCCAGCACGGAAAAGAGCACCAGGAGATACGGCGTGGGCGTCGACAGCAGATCGATCAACGTGGTGTCACCGTTGCGGCGTTCGTTCACCGCCAGGCCGATCTGTCGGGTCGCCAACGTCGCGATGGCGTAGCTGACCCCGGCCGCCAGCCCGAAGCCCAGCGCCGCGCCCGCGATCTGTTGTCGGGCGGAGGCCAGGTTCGCGCCGAAGGCGCACAGCAGCGAGAAGATCAACCCCAGCACCAGGAAGGCGAGCAGTACGTCGTTGCCCGCGGGACTTCCGACCTCGGCGTGATGATGGAACGCGTAGGCCAGCAGCACGACGCCGGCCACCATGAGGCCCACCCCGCTCCAGCCGCCTCGGCTGATGTGCTCCCCCAGAAGCCTGCGGGCCAGCAGGGTGAACACGATCATGTCGAGCGCCATGACCGGCGCCACCAGGGCGACCGGTGCCACGGACAGCGCGTAGACCTCCAGCAGGAACGACCCTGCCTCGACGGCCAGGCCGACCAGCCACAGCGGACGGGTCGCGAGGCGCGCGAGCAGCCCCAGGCCAAGCCCGGTTCCGGCTTCCTCCCTGCGCGCGGCCATCGCCTGAATCAGCGGAGCGACCCCATACAGGGCCGCGGAGACGACGGTTGTAGGCAGCCCGACAACAAGCGCCGTGTTCATGCTCGGCTCACCCCCGCAGCGTCCCATCCGCCTATGACGGCATCCGAGCCGGGGTA
>NZ_ADGX01000250.1 GCF_000177675.1 Parafrankia sp. EUN1f | reverse complement strand
CCCGAGCCCGGCGTCGCCGCGCGCGAGACGCTGCGCCGGCGGCTGCGGGAACGGCCGGAGCCGGAGCGGCACGAGGTCCTGCTCGACCTCGTCCGCGGCAGTGCCGCGACCGTGCTCGGGCACCGCGGCGGCGACGCGGTGGGGCCCGACCAGACGTTCCAGGATCTCGGGTTCGACTCGCTGACGGCCGTCGAGCTGCGCAACCGGCTGGCCGACGTGATCGGGACCCGGCTGCCCGCCACGCTCGTGTTCGACTATCCGACACCCGCCGCGCTGGGGGGACACCTGCTCGGCCTGCTCGACCTGGGCGAGGCGGAGCCGGCCCCGGGACCTGTCCTCGCCGAGCTGGCCCGGCTCGAGCGGGCTCTGGCTGGCTCGGCGGCGGCCGGTGGGCACCTGCCCGACGAGGTGGCCGCGCGGCTGCGCGCCCTGGCCGCCGCCTTCGGCCCGGCGCCGGCCGGGACCGGACCGGGCGCCCTCGATCTCGCCTCCGCCAGCGACGAGGAGATGTTCGAGCTTCTCGACAACGAGTTCGGCCGCTCCTGACGGGCCGTTTTCCGGGAGGCGTGACGAAAAGGCTGGTGTGTTTCCTCGGGCGGGCCTTCATCGGTCGGATCCACCTTTCCGGGTCAGGGATCAGGGGGTTCGTAGGGGAGGTTGGGTGAACGTGCTCAACATTACTGGGGTTGACGATGAAAGGGCGCTCGAACTACCGTTCTCGAGAACGGCTGTGCGCCCGCGATCGTTCAACGGAAGCCGCGCGGATGAATGAGCCTTATCCGCCGTCGGAACGGCTGGGAATTCTTACGGCCGGGAACTGTGACATCTGGGATCCTGACGGCTGGAATTTTGACGGCTGGAATTTTGACGGCGGAGGAGTTTCCTGACCATGAGCACCCCGCGGCTGCGGATCGGCGTGTTGGGCTGCGCGGACATCGCCTGGCGGCGCACGCTGCCGGCGCTCGCGGCGAACGCCGAGGTGGAGCTGACCGCCTTCGCCAGCCGTGACCCGGCGAAGGCGCGGCGCTTCGCCGATCGCTTCGGCGGCGAGCCGGTCACCGGCTATGACCGGCTGCTCGGCCGTGCGGACGTGGACGCGGTCTATGTGCCGCTGCCGCCGGGCCTGCACGCCATCTGGGTAGAACGCGCGCTGCGCTCCGGCCGCCATGTGCTGTCCGAGAAGCCGCTCACCACGTCGCGGGCGGACTCCGAACGGCTGGTGGCCCTGGCCGACGCATCGGGGCTCGCCCTGCTGGAGAGCCTGATGTTCCTCACCCATTCGCAGCACGGCGTCGTGCGGGACCTGGTCGGCGCGGGCGAGATCGGCACCGTCCGTGGGCTGACCGCGCAGTTCGCGTTCCCCGCGTCACCGGCGCGCGGCCGCCACAGCCGCGACGTCGGCGGCGGCGCGCTGACCGACGTCGGTGTCTACCCGATCCGAACGGCGCTGCTGTTCCTGGGGGAGGACCTGCGGGTGGTCGGCGCCACGCTGCGGGTCGACGACGAGCTCGGGATCGACATCGCCGGCGACGTGCTGCTGGCCACGCCGACCGGGGTGAGCGCGCACCTCACCTTCGGCACCGAGCACGCCTACCGCTCCCGGTACGAGCTGTGGGGGAGCACGGGGCGGGTCGCCGCGGAGTGGGCGTACACCCCGCCGCCCACGCACTCCCCGGTGATCCGCGTGGAGCGGCAGGACCGGGTCGAGAAGATCACCGTGGCCGCCGACGACCAGTTCGGCAACGTCGTCACGGCGTTCGTCGCCCGGGTGCGTGACGGCGTCCCGTCGGTACTGGAGGGCAAGGCGGTGCTGGCGCAGGCGGACCTGATCGACCGGATCCGCGACCAGGCCCTCGTCCTGCCGGCCCGGCGCGACCCCGCCGTCGCTACCTGATCCGCCGCCACAGGCGCCCGTCGCCGGGCCCTGACATCGCATCCGACGAACGATGGGAATCCCGATGAGTGCGACAGCGCGCGACCTGATCCTGGAGAGTGTGCGGAAGTACCACCGTGACCAGACGGACAACGCCCCGTTCGTGCCGGGCGAGACACCGATTCTGTCCTCCGGCGCCGTGTTCGACGAGGACGACCGCGCGGCGCTGGTCGAGGCGGCGCTGGGGATGCGGATCGCCGCCGGCACCGCCTCGAACCGGTTCGAGCGGCGGTTCGCCCAGCTGCTCCACCGCCGCAAGGCCCACCTGACCAACTCGGGCTCGTCGGCGAACCTGCTCGCGCTGACGGCGCTCGCCCAGCCGGAGCTGAAGGAGCGCCGGCTGCGCCCGGGCGACGAGGTGATCACCGTTGCCGCCGGCTTCCCGACCACGGTCAGCCCGATCGTGCAGAACCGGCTCGTGCCCGTGCTCGTCGACGTGGAGCTGGGCACCTACAACACCACGGCCGAACGGGTGGCCGCCGCGATCGGGCCGCGCACCCGGGCCATCATGATCGCTCACGCGCTGGGGAACCCGTTCCCCGCCGCCGAGGTGGCCGCGCTGGCCGAGGAACACGGCCTGTTCTTCGTCGAGGACAACTGCGACGCGGTCGGGTCGTTCTACCAGGGGCAGCCGTGCGGGAGCTTCGGGGACCTCGCGACGGCGAGCTTCTACCCGGCACACCACCTGACCATGGGCGAGGGCGGCTGCGTGGTGACCGACAACCTGGTCCTGGCCCGCCTCGTCGAGTCCCTGCGGGACTGGGGCCGGGACTGCTGGTGCGAGCCGGGCGCCAGCGACACCTGCCACAAACGCTTCTCCCAGCAGCTCGGCAAGCTGCCCTACGGCTATGACCACAAGTACACGTTCTCCCACGTCGGCTACAACCTGAAGTCCACCGACCTGCAGGCGTCGCTCGGCCTGTCCCAGCTGCGCCGCCTCGACGAGTTCGGTGCCGCCAGGCGCCGCAACTGGCAGCGCCTGCGGGCGGCGCTCGACGGGGTGCCCGGTCTGCTGCTGCCGGAGCCGACCCCGGGCAGCGACCCGAGCTGGTTCGGCTTCGTGCTCACGGTGACGCAGGACGCGAGCTTCGACCGGGCCGGGCTGGTCGCGTTCCTGGAGTCCCGCCACATCGGCACCCGGAACCTGTTCTCGGGGAACCTGGTCCGCCAGCCGCTGTTCGCCGACGTGGAGCACCGGGTCGTCGGTGACCTGACGAACAGCGACATCATCACCGAACGGACTTTCTGGGTCGGGGTCTACCCCGGCATCACCACCGAGATGATCGACTATGTGGCCCAGTCGATCTGGGAGTTCGCCACGTCCTGACCGGGCTCCGCCGCCGGTCCGCCCTCGGTGGGCGGGCCGGCTGGGTGGGCCTGGACCAGGACGAGGACCACGACGAACGCGACGACCAGGAAGGCCGTGCTCCCCGTGAACGCCGTGGTGTAGCCCTCGATCGCCGCCCGCGGCGACGTCGTCGCGCCGCCACCGCCGTGGGCCCGCTCGTAGCGTGTGATCGCCGTCGCGGAGACCGTGCTCAGCAGCGCGACGCCGAGCGATCCACCGATCTGCTGGGTGACGTTGACCAGGGCGCTGGCGACGCCGGCGTCGCGCGGCGCGACACCCGTCAGAGAGACGTTGAACATCGGGATCACCGCGAACCCCATCCCGGTGCTGATCAGGATCTCGGCGGGCAGCAGCGTGCCGGGATAGCCGGAGCGCAGGTTGAGGCGGGTGAGCAGCAGCATGCCGGCGATGGAGAGCCCGATGCCGCCCAGCATCAGTGCCTTGGCCCCGAGCCGGGAGAGCAGCCGACTGGTCAGGTTGGCCGCGACGAGGACGCCGGCGCTGATCGGCAGGAACGCGAACCCGGTGCGCAGCGCGCTGTAACCGAGGGTGTTCTGGAAGTAGTAGGTCAGGAACAGCAGCGTGGCCAGCATGTTCGCGCTGATGAGCGCGGCGGCCAGGAACGAGCCGCCGCGGTTGCGTTCCAGCGGCACCCGGGGCGGCAGCAGCGGCTGCGCCGAGCGTGCCTCGACGACGACGAACGCCGCGAGCAGCAGCGCGGCGCCGACGAGCAGGCCGACCGTCTGCGCCGACGCCCAGCCGTGATCCTCCCGGGCGGCGACGGTGAACCCGTAGCCGAGCGCGACCAGCCCGGCGGTCACCGTCACAGCTCCGAGGACGTCGTAGCTGGGGTGCTCGCCGGCCCGGCTCTCCCGGATGACGGGCACCGCCGCCGCCGCGGTGACCAGCGCGATCGGGATGTTGACCAGCAGGCACCAGCGCCAGGACGCGTACTCGGTGAGCAGCCCGCCCGCGACGAGCCCGATGGCGGCCCCGCCGCCGGAGACGGCGCCGTAGACGGCGAACGCGCGCGCTCGCTCCCGGCCCTCGGTGAACGTCACCGTGATCAGGGAGAGCGCCGCCGGCGTGAGGACCGCCGCGCACACGCCCTGCAGGGCCCGGGCGGCGATCAGCAGCCCGGCGGTGGGGGCCGCGCCGCCCAGCGCCGACGCGGCGGCGAAGCCGAACAGGCCCCAGACGAAGGCGCGCCTGCGGCCGAGGAAGTCGGCGACCCGGCCGCCCAGCAGGAGCAGGCCACCGAAGGCCAGCGCGTACGAGGTCACGACCCACTGCCCCGCCGCCGCGGACATGTGCAGGTCGCGCAGCGCGCTCGGGATCGCGATCGTCACGACCGACCCATCGAGGACGACCATGAGCTGGGCGACCACGAGGACGCTCAGGGCGAGCCAGCGGCGTGGATCGAGCGGCTCGGCGGCGGCCGGCGTGGCCGGCGTGGCCGGCGGCGGATCGCCGGGGGGCCGGCCCGGGTCGTCGCCGGCGACATCAGTACGGGTGCGCACGGATGATCTCCTCGGATTCCGGGCCGACGGGTCGAGATGGCGTCAAACTATGTCGGGTAATGGTGCGGTCACCGATTTTCGGCCCCTGTGAAGGGGTGTTCTAGGGGGCTTCGCGGCAACCCGGTTCCCTTTTCGAATCAGGGCGTGAACAGGGGTCGGGCAGGGGAGCTGAATGCGGCTTCCTCGGTGAGACTGAGAATGTCGCGGAGCCGCCGCCGGCGCGGGAATGTGAAACGCGGCGCGGTCCGGTCGTTCATCCGCGTGCCGATGGCGGTCTTCATCGCCCCCGGAACATCTGTTCCGACGACTGGCTGTCGGTCTGACCGGCTTCGATCCGAGGGAGCCCACCGTGCCCATTAGCACGCCCGCCGACAGCACACGGTCCGCCACGGGCGGCCGCTCCGAGGAAAGCCACGCTCAGCGGGACGCCGGGTCCACCGCGGGCCCGGCGGGCGGTGACGAGCGGCTGCGTGCCTACCTGCGGCGTGCCCTCACCGAGCTGCAGCAGAGCCAGCTGCGGCTGCGCGAGGTCGAGGACGCCGCGCAGGAGCCGATCGCGATCGTGGGGATGGCGTGCCGGCTGCCCGGCGGGGTCGACTCGCCCGCCGGGCTGTGGGACGTCGTGGCCGGCGGGGTGGACGCGGTGTCCGGGTTTCCCGTCGACCGGGGATGGGACCTGGACGGCCTGTTCGCCGCAGCCGCAGCCGCAGCCGAAGACGCAGCCGTAGCCGTAGCCGGAGACGCAGCCGCGGAGGCTGGTGCGGGCGGGCCGGCCGGTTCCACGGCGGCCCGCTCAGGCGGGTTCCTGCAGGACGTGGCGGGATTCGACGCGGACCTGTTCGGGATCTCGCCGCGTGAGGCGCTGGCGATGGACCCGCAGCACCGGTTGTTGCTGGAGGTCTCCTGGGAGGTGCTGGAGCGGGCTGGGCTGGACCCGCGTGCCCTGCGGGGAGAGCCGGTCGGCGTCTTCACCGGCCTGATGTTCCACGACTACTCCCATCACGTGGAACGGCTTCCCACCGGGCTGGAGGGCTATTTCGGCATCGGGAACTCGGGCAGCGCGGCGTCGGGCCGGGTGTCGTATGTGTTCGGGTTCGAGGGCCCGGCCCTGACGGTGGACACGGCCTGCTCGTCGTCGCTGGTCGCGTTGCATCTCGCGGCGCGGTCGCTGCGCTCGGGCGAGTCGTCGCTGGCCCTGGCGGGTGGGGCCGCGGTGATGACGACGCCGGAGGTGCTCGTCGACTTCTCCCGGCAGGGCGCGCTGGCGACCGACGGGCGGTGCAAGGCCTACGCCGACGGCGCCGACGGCACCGGCCTGTCCGAGGGCGTGGCGATCCTGCTGCTGGAGCGGCTGTCGGACGCCCGCCGGCACGGCCACCGGGTGCTCGCGGTGGTGCGTGGGTCGGCGGTCAACCAGGACGGGGCGTCGAACGGGTTCACGGCCCCGAACGGCCCGTCGCAGGAGCGGGTGATCCGCGCGGCGCTGGCGTCGGCGGGCCTGACGGCCGCGGACGTCGACGTGGTGGAGGGCCATGGGACGGGCACCAGACTCGGCGACCCGATCGAGGCGCAGGCGGTGCTGGCGACCTACGGGCAGGGGCGGGAGAACGGGCCTCCGCTGCTGCTCGGCTCGGTGAAGTCGAACCTGGGCCACACCCAGGCGGCGGCGGGCGCGGCCGGTGTCATCAAGATGGTCGAGGCGCTGCGGCACGGAATCGTCCCGAAGACGCTGCATGCCGCGCGGCCGAGTGCGCAGGTGGACTGGTCGGCGGGCGCGGTGGAGGTGGTGGCGGAGCAGGTTCCGTGGCCGGCGACGGGGCGGCCGCGGCGCGCGGCGGTGTCCTCGTTCGGGATCAGTGGAACGAACGCGCACGTGATCCTGGAGGCCGTGCCGGACGAGGCCACGGTGCAGCCGCCGAGCCCGTTGCCGGCTCCGGCGCCGGTGCCACTTCCGGTGTCGGCGAACTCGTCGGCGGCGGTGCAGGCGCAGGTCGAGGCCGTCCAGGCGCTGGTGGCCGAAGGTGTCGCGGCGGCGGATCTCGGGGTGTCGCTCGACCTGCGTTCGCGGTTCGCGCACCGGGCGGTGGTCCTCGGTGAGGACGTGGTGCTGCCCCGGCCCGGGCTGGCCGACGGCGGCCGGACCGCCTGGGTCTTCACCGGCCAGGGCAGCCAGTGGCGGGAGATGGGGCTCGGGCTCGCCGCGGCGTTCCCCGAGGTGGCCGAGACGTTCGACGCGGTCGGCGCGGCGACGGGGACGGATCTGCCGGCGCTGCTGGCGAGTGCGGGTATCGACGGTACGGGCCTCGCCCAGCTGGGCATCTTCGCCGTGCAGGTCGGCCTGGCCCGGGTGCTGGACCGGGCGGGCCTACGCCCGGGGGCGGTCTGGGGGCATTCGGTGGGCCTGATCGCGGCCGCGCAGGTCGCCGGCGTGTTCTCGCTGGCGGACGCGGCGCGGCTGGTGGCGGCGCGGGGCGCGCTGATGGCGGCGCTGCCGGCGGGCGGCGGGATGCTCTCCGCCGCCGTCGACGTGCCCGAGGCCCGGGAGGTGCTCGCGCTGCTGCCGGAGCGGGCACGGGCCCTGGTGTCGGTGGCTGTGGTGAACGGCCCGCGGTCGCTGGTGTTCTCCGGGGACGCGGTGGCGCTGCGCGAGGTCGAGAGCCTGCTGGCGGACCGGGCGGCCCGGACCCGGTGGCTGAGGGTCAGCCACGCGTTCCACTCCCCGCTGATGGATCCGATGCTCGACGCCTTCGCCGGGGTGGTGGCGGGCCTGACGATCGCGGCCCCGGTTCTCGCCGGGCTGCCGGAGCGGGTGACCGATCCGGACTTCTGGGTGCGGCACGTCCGTGACCAGGTGGATCTGCCCGCGGCCGTGCGCGAGCTGAGCGGTCTCGGTGTGACGCGGTGGGTCGAGGTCGGCCCGGACGCGGTGCTGCGGCCGCTGGTCGAGCAGAACCTCGACCACCTGCACTCCACCGATGCCGGGCCGGCGCACCTGGACGGGCCGGCGCACCTGGACGGGCCGGCGCACCTGGGCGGGCACACGCACCTGGTCACCTCGACCATGCGCCGCGGAACGCCGGAGACCGCGACGATCGCGGCCGCGCTCGCCGACCTGTGGGTCGGTGGCCAGGACGTCGACTGGTCTTCGTTCCGCGCCGGCGGTACGCGCACCGACCGGCTGCCCACCTACCCGTTCCAGCACGAGCGGTACTGGATCCAGCCGGCGGCCGGTGGCCCGGCGAACGTGGCGGCAGCCGGACTCGACGCGGCCGGCCATCCGCTGCTCGGCGCCGCCCTCGACCTCGCCGGCGCCCCGCACGAGGTCCTCACCGGCCGGGCCGCGGTGCCCGAGCAGCCGTGGCTCGCGGACCACGCGGTCGCGGGCGTCGTCCTCGCGCCCGGCGCCGTGCTGGTGGAGCTGGCACTCCACGCCGGAGCCCGCGCCGGCTACCCCGACCTGCTCGACCTTGCGATCGACAACCCGCTGGCGCTGCCGCGGGCGGGGGAGCGTCGCCTGCAGGTGCACCTCGGCGAGGCCGACGGCAGCGGCCGTCGCCCGGTGTCGGTGTACTCCCGTGGCGGCCAGGACGGTGCGGAGGGTCA
>NZ_ADGX01000251.1 GCF_000177675.1 Parafrankia sp. EUN1f | reverse complement strand
CGGCTCTACGACTGGGCGCTCATCGCGACCACCGACCAGGACCTACCCGGCCAGCACCATCTCCTGATCCGCCGGAACATCACCACCGGCGAGTACGCGTTCTACCGGACCCACCACCCGACCCCGGTCCCGCTGGCCACCTATGTCCGCGTCGCCGGGATCCGCTGGAACGTGGAGGACGACTTCCAGTCCTCCAAGGAACTCGCCGCCCTCGACGAGCACCAGGTCCGCCGCTGGACCAGCTGGCACCGCTGGACCCTGCTCGCGATGCTCGCCCACGCCTTCCTCGCCGTCACCACCGCCCGGGCCCATGACACCGAACCCGCCGACGGGCTGATCCCGCTCACCGTCAACGAGGTCCGCCACCTCATCATCCAGCTCGCGATGCCCCGACCCGCCCCGGCCGCCGGCTTCGTGCTGGCCTGGTCCCGGTGGCGACGCCGCCACCAGGCACGCGCACAAATCAGCCACTACCACCGCCAGGCCGAAGCCCTACAACTCAACTGATCACAAAAGTCGGGCTGGAGTACTAGTCGCGCAGGCCCAAGATGTAGGACCAAGACGTAGGAACCACTAAATCGCCACAAACCCACCGAGGACCTCCGCGGCGAGCAGGATTTTCCCACCGAGACCGAAGGTGCCAGACCTCCTCAACGTCCGATCCGCCTTGAGCACGGCACCAGGCTCGGCTGGGGGCAGCGGCACCGGACCGGCGCCCCGTCCACCGCTGGCAACGAGCATGGTCAGGTCCTTAACCGACAGGTGCGACTGGACCGCTTTGATCTCGGCCCAGGCGATCAGCAGATGAATGACGTCCAGGTCCACCCAGAACGTGACCGTCATCCCGCGTGAGCGGGACCGAGCCAGAACTTTTCCCGGCCACGGCCATGTTCCCCGAGTCAGGCACGACCCGGTCGAACTCCATCGGCCCGCCCTGCCATAGGACCGTGTCGGCTGGTCGGCACCCGCCGTGCAGGCGCTACGCAATGCCTGCGCATGGCGCAGCAGTGCCTACCTTGTGCCCCGCCGAATGCCGACTGGGAGAAACTCACGCCCTAGAAGGCCGCGTTCTCTCAATCTCTTCCTCGAGAGCAAGCGCAATGAGCCGCGTCCGACCTATTTTTTCTTCGAGATCCCCCCCGCCAGCCAAACGTTCCACAATGCGATTTCGTTGATTATTTTCATGCCCCTCAAGAATCTCCACAATCTCCGACTCATAGACCTTCCATCTACGCCCTATATCCAATTTGGCCATATAGGCTGAACTCGGCTTGCCTTCCGTTCGCATTGAACCTGCCGGCGCACACGACCTGTGAAGCGGGATGATCGCTTGATCCCTGGTTACCAGGCATGGATTAAAGGCGGACGGGTCGAAACTATTCCCATAGTCCAGTGTCTGAAGAAAGGTTAGGTCCCACATTGCAGTCCATGCTGCATGTACGGGGTCCCGCGAATCGGGCTTTAGGAGGCGCTGAACGTAGTCACTTCCGTCTTCGCAGCCGAAAAACGCGTTTATTGCGACTTTCAACGCCAGGGGCTTACCAACAAAGAGTTCATGATCGATCCACCCCACAAGTTTCCGAAAACGAGAGATTCTATCATGAGGACCCGAGAAACGAGGCTTCAGAAGCTGGTGAAGTCTGAGTAGTATTGCGTACGTCGGCGCTTGAAAGTACGGAAAGATGCTACCGTCATCTCGCGCGCTTCCGTCTACGGACAATGAAATCTGGTGATCGCGTAAAGGAAATCTCGTTACCGCCGGCGCAGCTTGGTCGAACTCTGCCTCAATCTGCTCCGGAAGCCAGTACATTACAGTTTGAACGGCGTGTATCGAACGAGTTTTGCGCTGCAAGTTCTGTTGTTCCGCGAGCCGAGTCCGGGAGGTTTCTTCGATCGCCAATCCGGGAATTAGGTCATCACCCGCCAGCGCCAGCAAGATATTTTTGAGTCGACTCTTGTCTTTTGGCGAACTCCGCGCGCCATAGAACCAATTTTCCAGATCGATGAGTATGTTGCTGTCCAGGTAGACTTGACGCCGAATACTGTCATCATATGTTCTAGGTTTTATAAATGTGCAGCCCTCGATATGGTCCGCGTCCGGGGGCGCTTGGCGCCGGATGGCCAGAACTTTTCCACCGCGGGCTTGCTCTCGCTGCGCAGATTTCCGAAGCCATACAGACTTCGGATCGCTGGGATAGGAGTCGAAGCTCGTCACCGCGAGACATTCGCCGCGACTGGTCAGCTCCTCAAACCATCCGAAGGGGAGAGCGCTACGCGAAAACAACTTATCCCCGTTACTGGCCCGCAGGATGATATGCGCTTCCGAATACTCCACTCGGAAAGAGTCTAATTTGGTCGGCCTCCGCCAAAGAATTCTGTTCTTAGGAATTTCATAGAAGTCCGAAATCCGCCACGGATCGGCTACTCTGTCCGCACTTTTACCGGTCATGTAGCGACATAAATCCCACCAAAGGACTGGCGGCCTTTTTCCGCCCTGCGGCCACAGCTCGGCCGCTTCATCCCCAGACAGGTAAGGCAGGTCTGAACTTCGCCAGTCACAAGAAATGATATCCGTGACAATCGTCGCCGCCGGAAGTGTCCCAACAGACGCCAAGTGCTTTATTGTCTCTCGGGCACGAAATAGTGGCCTGGTCTCATCGAGCCTCGGAATGAGCTCCGCAGAAAATGCGATTGACGCCAGCACCTCAAAATGATTCGGGTCCTTCAGTAATACTATTCTTTCAACGTCGACCGACGGCACTTCTAGTATCTTCACCCCGAAATCGTCGCCCCCTTGCCCTTCTGGAAACTGAAGGGCAAGGGTTACGATAAATCCAGTGGCCAATTTCGATACCCCCAGGTCGCCGCGCGATCGAGCCACGCAGATTTCTATCGTAAGTTATCTACCAACGGCCCGCCTGGGTCTCTCCGTGGCTCACTCCACAGAGATCGGAATCTCCTGTCCGCTCCCACCGCCCGACTCCTGCCCCTTGGAGACAGACCGCAGAGGATCCAGCGCGCCTGACCGCCGGGGTGGCGCCGGGCGGGTCAGGCGGCCGAGGGTCGGTAACGTACGGGGATGGCAACCGGGACGCAGTCTGATCTGGCTCTGGAGAGCACCGCCTGGGACCTTGGGCCGCTGCTCGGCGGCCAGGGCGAGGAGAGCATCGACGGGCAGCTCGCCGACGCCCAGGGGCGCGCCGAGGTGTTCGCGCGGCGCCACGCGGGCCGGGTCGCCGCGCTGGACGGGCCGGGGCTGGTCGCCGCGATCGGCGAGCTGACCGCGATCTACGAGCTGATCGGGCGGGCAGGCAGCTACGCCTCGCTGCGGTTCTCCACCGACACGGCTGATCCCGGCCGGGGTGCGCTGATGCAGAAGGTGCGGGAGCGCTCGACCGCGATCGAGACCACCTTGCTGTTCTTCGGCCTGGAGTGGGCGGCACTGGACGACGATGCCGCTGAGCGGCTGCTCGCCGCGGACGGCCTCGACCAGGCCCGCCACTACCTGCGGACGGAACGGCGCTACCGCCCCTACCTGCTCAGTGAGCCGGAGGAGAAGCTGCTGACCGAGAAGTCGGTGACCGGCCGAGCGGCGTGGAGCCGGCTGTTCTCCGAGCAGGTCTCGGCGATCGAGGTAGGCGCGGGCGACGCAGGCGGAAC
The DNA here is from genome assembly GCF_000177675.1 of Parafrankia sp. EUN1f. Classification (GTDB taxonomy): domain Bacteria; phylum Actinomycetota; class Actinomycetes; order Frankiales; family Frankiaceae; genus Parafrankia. The sequence goes on along the minus strand of NZ_ADGX01000251.1, from coordinate 4,629 downwards.
GGGCGAAGCCGGCGGAGTGGGCGACGCAGGGGCCGGTGGGGAGGCGCTCGACGTCGCGCTGAGCCGGCTGGCGTCCAGTGACCGCGAGGTCCGGCGTGCGACCGCTGAGGCGGTCACTGCAGCGCTCGCGCCGGGGCTGCGCACCCGCGCCTACATCTTCAACACCCTGATCCACGACAAGGCGGTGAACGACCGGCTGCGCGGCTATCCCACCTGGCTTACCAGCCGCAACCTGGCGAACGAGGTGTCGGACGAGTCCGTCCAGGCGCTCGTCGCCGCCGTCCGGGAGCGGTACGACATCCCGCAGCGGTGGTACCGGCTCAAGGCGCGGATTCTCGGCCTGCCCAGGCTCGCCGACTACGACCGGATGGCCGCGGTCACGACCGCCGACGAGCACTTCGGCTGGGAGCAGTCACGCGACCTGGTGCTCGACTCCTTCGGCTCGTTCTCGCCGGAGATGGCCCGCCAGGCCCGCCGGTTCTTCGACGAGAAATGGATCGACGCACCGGTGCGGCCGGGCAAGCGGGGTGGCGCGTTCGCGAGCTCGGCGGTGCCGTCGGTCCATCCGTACGTCATGCTGAACTTCACCTCACGGCGCCGGGACGTGCTGACCCTCGCGCATGAGCTGGGCCACGGCATTCATTTCGCGCTCGCCGCGAAACAGGGGATTCTGCAGCAGAACACACCGCTGACCGTGGCCGAGACGGCGTCGGTGTTCGGCGAGACGATCGTGTTCAACCGGCTGTTGGCGCAGACGTCCGACCCCGAGCAGCGGCTGGCCCTGCTGGCGGAGGCGGTCGAGGGGGCGATCGCCACCGTCTTCCGCCAGATCGCGATGAACCAGTTCGAGCAGGCCGTCCACACGCAGCGGCGGACCGCGGGCGAGCTGTCCGTCGACGCCTTCAACGAGGCCTGGGTGGCCAGCCAGCGGGAGCTGCTCGGCGACTCGGTGGAGCTCACCGAGGGGTACCGGACGTGGTGGAGCTACGTCCCGCACTTCATCGGCACACCGGGCTATGTGTACGCCTACGCCTACGGGCAGCTGCTGGCGCTGTCGGTGTACCAGCGTTACGTCGAGGACGGTGGCGCGTTCGTGCCGCACTACCTGGAGATGCTCGCCGCCGGCGGGTCACGCTCCCCCGAGGAGCTGGGCCGCATCGTCGGCATCGACCTGGCCGACCCTGGATTCTGGGCGGCCGGGCTCGACCTCGTGGAGGGTCAGCTGCGGGCAGCCGAGTCGGCAGCCCACGATGCCGGGAGGATCGAGCGCGCCTGAACCGCGGGACAGTCGCGCAGCCGGAACGGTCAGGCGCGGCGGCCGGTGTCGCCGGCTGCGGCGCCTGACCGGCTGCCGCAGCTGACGACCGGCTGCCGCAGCTGACGACCGGTTGGCGCGTCTGACCGGCAGCGGCGTCAGCCGATCCGGCCGGCCGGTGCCGGGCACGCGGCGGGCGGCGCGTCCGTGAAGCCGGTCGCCAGGTAGCCGTCGCGGCCTGGTACCAGGGTCACCCGGACGCGGGACCGGATGCCGACCTCCCCGGTCGGAACCGACAGCCGGAGCTTCTCCCGCGCGGTCTCGTCGACACAGCTGTCCACCGCGATGCTGCCGCCCTGCTCGGACACCGAGGTCACGAATAGGTGCACCGGGCCACGGGTGGAACGGCCCGCGTCCCCGCGGAGCAGGTCGACCAGGCTCATCAGGGTGCTGAGAAAGCTCGAGTCCACCCGGGCCTGGAGCGCACGCAGATTCGGGCGGTCGCTTTCCTGGATGCCGGTGAAGGCGGCCCAGAAGGCGAGATGATCGCGCAGGACGGGGCTGTTCGTGTCCACCCCGGCCGCGGTCGTCATCTGCACGGAACCTTCGCTGCCAGCGGCGGTGCCGGCCGGCGCCGGAACGTCATCCGGGCCGCCGGCGTGAGCCGGGGATCCGGTGCCGTCCCAGGAGGTGAGCGGCGAGAGCGCGGAGACGAGCTGGCGGTCGGTGGGGGCGCTGAACACCTCGGCGCCCGCCCACGCCACCGTGACGGAGGTCGGGCACCCGGCGGCCGCAGGGTCGACCGGCAGGGTGGCGACAACCGCGCCGGTGTGCGCCTCCCGCACGGTGATCCGGTAGGAGGTGCGGAAGAACGGCACCTCGTCCGCAGTGCCGATATCGAACCGGCAGATGATGTCGGTGGGTTTCCGCTTGTCCCGCTCGGCGCACGCCACGAGCTGGGTGCGTGCCATCGGGGCGCCGAACGCCGCGCGTTCCTGCTGATCCGTATCGGCCAGCAGGCGGATCGACGGTTTCGGGCCGGTGGGGTCGTTTCCCTGCTGCTGGCTGAACACCGTCACCGGATGCGGCCCCGGCCCGGCGTAGGGCGGCGCTCCGGTCAGGGCGACGTCGCCGTCGCAGACATCGTTCAGGGTGCCCATGTCGACCGGTCCGTCAACGGTGCGTACCGCTGCGCCGTCGGTCCCGGCCCCACCATCACCGGAGCCCTGGCCTCCGCAGGCGACAGCGCACCCGATCACCATCCCGGTGACAGCCATCGACACCCATCGTCGCATGCCTGATTCCCACCTCACGTGTCTCACCCGACCGCGGCGACATCCAACCGGCAGCTCAAAACCCGGCAGGCACAAAGCGCCCCAGAAAACGGCCCCCGGGAAAGGGGGCCCGCGCCGGCATCGGCGCGACCAGGTCCCGCACCTTACCGGCAGGCGACGTAGGCGGCTCACCCAGGGCCCGGCACCGGGAATTCCCATACCTGCCGGGCACCGCCGCCGGGCGAGAACCTGAGCCTGTTGGCCGCCGGAGAGCGTGTGGCAGAAACCCGCGCTTCGGGTCGTCGCTGCTGCCGCGAAAGACCTGAGGATCCTGGTCGCTGGAACGACGAAGGTCCTCAGACCTTCGAGCGGCATCTCCGGGCCGCCGCCGCTGCTTCCGAGCAGGATCTGAGGACCGTGGTCGTGAGAACGACCAGAATCCTCAGTTCTTCGAGCGGCTGCGAGCGGCTGCGAGCAACGACTTCGATCGGCGGCTGCGAGCGGGCCGCGATCAGAGCATCGGGCAGAGCGTGGACAGAAATTCGGTGGTCCGGCGGCGGGACTCGGCCCGGGCGGCCACGTCCGCGCCGAGCGGGATCACCCGGGCGCCGAGGTCGGTGACGCCGGCGTCGCGGTAGCGGCGCAGGCGGTCGAGGATCGCCGCCTCGTCGCCGGCGGCCATGACGTCGCCGATGCCGCGGGCGTCGCCCTGCTCCAGCAGCCGCAGGTAGTTCGGGGAGAGCTCGGCATGCCCGAGGGTCTGCTCGGCGTACTCGCGGGCCGCGTCCACCTCGCCCGGTGCGCACAGCGCCACCGGTACGCCGGCGACGATCCGCGGGGTCGGCCGGCCGGCGGCCTCGGCGGCCTTCGCCAGCCGTGGCGCGACATGGTCGGCGATGGCCCGCTCGTCCGCCATCCACAGGATCGTGCCGGACGCCTGGCCCCCGGCCAGCCCCAGCATCACCGGCGCGAGGGCCGCGAGCAGGATGGACGGCGGCGCGGTCGCGGCCGGATCGAGGACGTCGAGCGGGCTGTGCACCCGGTAGCTGTCGTTCTCGACGTCGACGCGCCCCGCTCCGGCGAACGCCGCGTTCAGTACCCCCAGGTAGTCGCGCACCAGGCGGGCGGGACGCTCGTAGGGCAGGCCCAGCTGCTCGGTCACGATCCAGTGGTGCGACGGCCCGAGCCCCAGCGTGAACCGGCCGCCGGAGGCGGCCTGGGTGGAAAGCACCTGCTGGGCCATCGCGACGGGGTGGCGGGTCTGGATCGGCACGACCGCGGTGCCCAGCTCGATCCGGCTGGTCGCCTGACCCATCAGCGTGACGGCGGTCAGCGCGTCGAAGTAGCCGGGGACCTGCGGCACCCACATCGAGGTGAAGCCGAGCTCCTCGGCCTGGCGCGCATCGGCGGCGAGGTTCGCCGCCCGGTCCCGGGCGGGCCGGTCGCGGTCCGAGCCGATCATCGTCCCGATGCGCATCGTGTCAGCCCCTCACGTGGATCGGCGGCAGATCACCCGTCCGCCGGCACCCGTCGGCAGCCGCCGGCGGGACGAAGCGCTTCGGACGATACCGAGACGATCACTCACACGGGACGGGCCCGCCGGGGGGCGGCTGCCAGTTGCGGCTCACTTCAGGCCGGAGCGGACGAAGGCGCTCACCACGTGGCGCTGCAGCATCAGGTAGATGGCGAAGATGGGCAGGCACGCCAGGCCCGACCCGGCCATGAGACCGCCCCAGTCGGGGCCCTCGACACCGACGAACAGCCCGCGCAGGCCGAGCTGGACGACGGACTCGGCCCGCTGGAGCACCAGCGCCGGCCAGAAGTAGTCGTTCCAGGCGTTGATGAACAGCACGATCGCGAGCGCCGCGAGCGGGGCCCGCAGGTTCGGCACGATGACCGTCCACAGGATGGACCAGGCCGAGCGGCCGTCGATGCGGGCGGCGTCGATCAGGTCCCGGGGGAAGCTGGCCATGTGCTGGCGCAGCAGGAGGAGGAGATCGACGGGGCGGGTGCCGGTCGCGCGGACCCGGCGGGTGTTCGCCTGGGCCAGCCAGCTCTCGAGCTGGGCGTTGAAATCGATCGGGCTGGTGACGGTGCGGC
>NZ_ADGX01000252.1 GCF_000177675.1 Parafrankia sp. EUN1f | reverse complement strand
GCCTGATCCGGCGCCGGGTCGGTGCGCTGGACCACTCGTCGCTGCCGGTGCTGTGCACGGCGGCCGCGATAGGTCACCAGTTCGACCGTACGCTGCTCGCCGTGGCGGCCGGTGTGACGCCGGAACACGCGCGGCTGGCCCTCGCCGAGGCGGAGTTTCACCAGCTCGTCACGCCGGTGCCGGACGGCTGCGCACCCGATCGCTGGTCGTTCGTGCACGACTGTGTGCGCGAGGCGCTGCTGTCGACCATCAGCGCCGACGGCCTTCGTGAGCGGCACGCGGCGATCGCGGACGCGATGGAGGCGTCCGGCGCCGTGCACGGCCCTGACCTGTTCGCCCTCGCCCGGCACGCGGTCAGCGGCGGACTGCCCGCGCCCCGGCTGTACCGCCTCACCCGGGCGGCGGCCGAGGCCGCGGTCGCCGGGCGCGCACCGGTCGAGGCGGAGCGCATGTTCCGTGCGGCCGCCCAGGCCGCCGCACGGGCCGATATCGGCCTGGACGCGGCTTTCGAGACGGGTTTCGGCCTGGCCTGTTCCCGCATCGTCCAGCCGCACCGGGCCCGCGCCCATTTCGCCCGAGCCCTGGAGCTGGAGAACGATCCGCTGGCCCGGGCCGCACTGCGCGCGGAGGCGGCCGGCATCGAGCACGGGATGCGCAACTACAGCGCCGCCGCCGATCATGTCCGCCGCGGGCTCGCCGAGGCTGGCCGGCCGATCCCCGGCTCCGTCCTGGTCGGTCCCATCGCGTTCGGCCGGATGCTGTGCGCGCTGGCGATGCGCTGGCCGGCGACGGGATTCGGGACGGCCAGCGGCGCGGCCCTGCGTCGCTACGAGACCGAGCTGCGCCTGCATGAGATCGGTGGGGTGAACGCGCTGTTCCTGTTCGACATCCCGACCTTCCTGTGGCATGTGGGTGGGCTCTATGTGATGAAGCGGGTCGGGTTCAGCGAGCTGTTCATCCGCGGCAACATCATCATCAACTGCGCGGCGGCGGAGCTGGGCTGCGGGCGGACGACGCGCCGCGCGATCAGGACGTTCCGGGCGCTGGCCGAGCAGACCGGCAACCCGGCCCTGGTCGCCGAGGCCGATCTCTACTCGTGCTTCGCGCTCCAGTTCCTCGGCGAGACCACCACCGTCAGTGACCAGCTCGAGGCCACGCTGCGCCGGGCGGCCCGCTGGGTCGACGCATCCCTGTACGACGACGCGGTGACGGCGCTGGCCATGAACTACTCCTACCGGGGCCTGTGGCGCGAAGGCCTCGCGTGCCTGCAGCCGAACGCCTACGGCATCGACTACGTCTTCAACGACATCCGGATCATGCGATCCCGGATGGCGCGCTCGCTCGGCGGTGCCGGAGAGAACCTCGAACCGGTGCTCGCCGCCGTGCCACCCGCACAGGAGGAGGCGGTGCGTGCCTTCATCGTCGACCACAACCTGATCGAGACCGACCTCGAGGAGGCCGGCCTGGACTCGGGCGCCGTCGGCGCGACCTTCGACCGGCTGGTCGCCTCCGCCCAGGACAAGGGCCGCTCGCCGTGGCGCAGCGTCAAGTTCCATCGGCACTACTGGCTGGTCAGGGCACGGGGCCGCCTCGAGCAGGCCCGCGCCGCCACGGGCAGCGAACGGGCCGACCGGGCGCGCGTCGCCCGCCGCTGCCTGCGGGAGGCGTTGCCGGCGGCGGCGCTGCCCCTGTTCCGCGCCGACCTGCTCGTCCTCAAGGCCATCGCGGAGCAGGTCGCGGGCCGGCCCCGCCGCGCCCTGCGCTGGCTCGCCGCGGCGCAGTACCTCTCGACCCGGCTGGACGCCCCCCGCATCACCTTCGACGTGTACGTGGAACGGGCCCGCTGCCTGCGCTCCCTCGGCCGGGAGGGCCAGGCCCGTGAGGAGGCGGAGCAGGCGCTCTCCCTGGCCCGCGGCCGTGGCTGGACCGCCCGCGGACGGGACGTCCGCCGCGAGTTCGGGCTCACCGAAGAGGCGACCAGCCTGGCCAGGGGGCAGGGGACGGTCGGCCTGACCCGGGACCGCCGCCGCCTCGACGCGCTGCTGCGGGTGAGCGCCGCCACGACCGGTGCCCTCGACCCCGACGCGGTCGCCGACATCGTTCTCACCGAGATCATCGACATCCTCGGTGCCGACCGGGCCCTGCTCCTGTTCCCCGAGAACACGACGTCCACCGGCCCCGGGAGCGTCACTGGCCCTGGGAGCGTCACCGGTCCCGTGACCGGTGACGGCCCGCTCGTCCTGCATGCCGGTCGCGCCGCCAGGGACGCCGCGGCGACGGACCTGCCATCCACGGCCGAATCATCCACGGCCGAGTCGTCGACGGACCTTTCGTCCTACGCCCGCAGCATCGTCGCCAGGGTTCACACGGACGGACGTCCCCTGGTCGTCACCGGCACCGCGCAGGGCGCGGCACTGGGCTCCGAAAGCGCCGTCCAGCAGGGGCTGCGCAGCATCCTGGCCGCACCGGTCCCGATCGAGGGCGGCGCCCCGGGCGTGATCTACGTGGACAGCCAGGTCGCCAAGGGCCTGTTCACCGAGGACGACGTCGACGTCCTCGTCACGCTCGCCAAGCAGGTCGGGGTCGCGCTGCGGACCGCGGAGGCCGCGCGCCTGCAGACCCGGCTCGCCACCGAGCGCCGCCAGCGCGAGCTCGCCGAGGTGCTGCGGGACGTCGCCGAGCAGGCCGGGTCCACCCTGCGCTCAAGCGACGTCCTGCGCAGGGTGCTGGCCGCGGCGCGACCGGTGCTCCCGCACGACGACGTGTGGGTCCTCGACCAGGGCGCCGGGTCGGCGATCCGCGTCACCGAGGTCCACGGGGACGTCGACCCGCGCGCGGTCGGGTCGATCGTCGAGCACGCGGGTGACGTGCTCGGCCCCGCCTTCGCCGGCGCCACGGTCGGGGGAAGCCCGGCCGCGCGGCCCATCCGCCTCCCGGGGGTGCCGGAGGCTCTGCGGAACTGGCTGGCGCTGCCGGCCATCGCGCTTCGCCCCGTACCTGCTGTCGTCGTGCTCGCCACCCACCACGCCGCGACCGGTGGGGCGGACGGGTTGGGAGGGTTGGGAGGAGCGGGCACCGCGGGCGGCCCGGGCACCGAGGGCGGGAAGGGCCCGCAGGCGGAGGTGGCGCGGATGGTCCTCAACACCGCGGCGACCGCCTACGACAACGCGCGCCTGTACGAGGAGGCCCGGCACTCGGCCGCGACCGACCCCCTCACCGGCCTGCCCAACCGGCGCCACTTCGTCGAACAGGCGACCGTGGAAGCCGACGCACGGCTGCCCGCCGACCGGCCGACCTCCGCCGCCATGATCGACGTCGATCGGTTCAAGCAGGTCAACGACCTGCACGGGCACGCGGTCGGGGACGAGGTACTCGTCGAGATCGCCCACCGGATCGAGCGGTGCCTGCGCCGGGGGGACCTCGCCGGGCGGCTCGGCGGGGAGGAGTTCGCCGTCCTCGTCACCGGTGGCCCCGACGTGGCACACGCCTTGGGGGAGCGCGTCCGCCTCGCCGTCTGCGAGCGGCCCGTGCAGACATCCGCCGGCCCGCTGCACGTCACGGTCAGCGTGGGCACCGCGACCGTCGACCCGGACGAGCCCTCGCTGGCCGCGGTGCTCGCGCACGCCGACCAGTCCCTGTACGCGGCCAAGAGCGCCGGCCGCAACCAGACGGTCACCGCGCGCCCCTGATCCGTCGTGAACCGGCGGGGAGGCTCCAGGCCAGGTCGATCGACTCGTCCGGGCCCAGCGCCTGCCAGACAGCTCGCAGAACGTTCAGCCGGGCGACGGCTCGCACCGGCACGTCCGACGGGAAGGACGGGATGTCCGTGCGGTAGATCTGCCAGGCCGAGGCGATGTCGGCCGCGCTCGGCGGGGCACCTCGCTCGACCGCGTCGTGTACCGCACCGGCGACGATCTCCGCGAGCCGGATCTCACGCTGGTTGGCCCGCATCAGCTCGCGGGAACGCTGGCGGCTGTCGTGGCGGAGCCGGCCGTCGACCACGGTCATGCTGCCGAACATCGCGCCGGCGGCGATGCTGCCCCAGACACCCCGGTTCAGCCTGAACTCCTGCTCCGCCACGAAATGCGCCAGGTCGTGGGGCACGCTGAAGGTCCGGTCATAGGAGTCCATCCGCAGCGACACTCCATCCGAGCGTTCGATGACGGCGACGGACCCGCCGTCGCCACCCTTCGGGCCGTCCACCCGGCGGAAACTCACACGCATCTGGTCAGACTGAAGCCCTGCCGGCGGGCTGGCGAACCGTTTTCTCGTGGGCGCTGCCGTGGCGCTGGGCCGGACGGGGCGGAAGCCCGAGCCCCGGGCTTCCGTTGCCGCCGCTGCCGTTGTCGCCAAGCAAGGAACGAGGATCTTGGCTGCTACAGCAACCGAAATCCCCCTTCCTTGCGGATTGCCAAGTGCCCGTATGCGGATCGCCAATAGGCGTTGATCAGTCGACGGGAACGGCCCGCTGGCCCGTGGGCTTCCCGCGCCGGCCGCGGGCGGGCGACGCCGATCCTGTCGGCGGCGGAATGTCAGTCGCGGCACCAGAGGTTGTCGTGGGTATGGCGACCCTCGGACTGATCGGCAGTGGAAACATCGGTGGAACGTTGGCGAGACTTGCCGTCTCGGCCGGCTATGACGTCGTTCTGAGCAATTCACGCGGCCCGGAGACCCTGGCCGACCTGGTGGCCGAGCTCGGGCCACGGGCCCGGGCGGCGACGTCGGCCGAGGCCGGCGCCGCGGGCGACCTGGTGGTGGTGACCGTGCCGCTGCGGGCCTACCTCGACGTCCCGGTCGAACCGCTCGCCGGAAAGGTGGTCATCGACACCAACAACTACTATCCGGAGCGCGACGGCGTCATCCCCGTTCTTGAGGACGAGTCGACCACGACCAGCGAGCTGCTCCAGGACCACCTGCCCACCTCGAAGGTGGTCAAGGCGTTCAACAACATCTACTTCAAGCACCTGTTGGAGCTTGCCCGGCCCACCGGCGCTCCGGACCGCGCGGCACTGGCGATCGTCGGCGACGACCCGGCGGCGAAGGCGACGGTCACCGCGTTCCTCGACGCGATCGGCTACGACACGGTGGACGCGGGCCCTCTCGCCGAAGGCTGGCGTTACCAGCGGGACACCGCGGCATACGGCCCGCTCTACGCCCCCAACGGTTTCGAGGCGAAGCCCGTGCCGGCCGACGCCGCCACCGTGCGGGCCGCACTGGCCGCCGCCCGCCGGTACGCGGACCTCGCCAGCGGGTGAGGCGCCCGGCAGGGGGCTACCTCGACCGACCAGGCAGGGGTCATAGGCCGGGTGTCGGGTAGCCCGGGCGGGCGTCACAGCGCACCCTGAGGAGCGCTTCTGGAGCCTGACAGGCCACCATGGCGGCATGCGAGTCATGGCGTTGCCCCGGCACCCCCGTTCCGGGAGCGTGTGATGGCGTCCGGGTTCCCGTCGGCCGGGCTGCCACCGGTCGGTCGTGTCATCGGGCGGGAGGTGACCGCGGCCTGCGCTGCCGTCGTCGCGCAGGACCCGGACGCGCTGCACACGGTCTGCGGCCGGCTGCGGGCGATCGACGAGCAGCAGGTCCGGGATGTCCTGCACGGGCTGACGCTGGGGCTGATCGAGCAGGTGTTCCCCGACGGCCTCGACGCGGCCGACCTGCGTGCGCTGCTGGGCGACGTCCTGCGCCCAGCAGCGGCGTGGCTGCCGGGCCTGGAGGTCTACCCGGTCGCCGTCGTCGTCACCGGCGTGCTTTCGGTGCACGAGTCGGGCGCTCCACCCATCGACGCCGAGGTGCTCCTCACCGCCTGCGCGGTGGTGGTCAGCCACCTGCTCGAACGGCTCGGCACCCCACTCGACGCCGAGCTGGCCCGCGTCTTCGACGAGCTCCGCCAGGCGCAGACGATGGAGATGCCGTGACAGAGGGCTTTACCCGTCGCCGCCATCAACATCTGGCTCCGCTCACGATCGCTTGGCGTCCGGCTGGGTCAGGTGGTCGCCTGGGTCAGGTGGTCGCCGGGCCGCGGCTCGGCTCCTGCCGGGGCGGCCGCACCGGGTCGTCCTGGGCCGCCAGCTCGTCCTGGAGGACGTCACCGAGGGAGCGCAGCAGCTCCAGGGTGCGGTGGGCCTCGGCCTCGTCGACCAGGCTGATGGCGAAGCCGACGTGGACGATGACGTACGCGCCGATCGCCGCCTCGTCGGCGACGTAGGCCAGGCAGACCTCGCGGGTGATCCCGCCGAAGTCGACGGTGCCCATGAGCAGGCCGGCGACGTCGGTCGTCGCGACAATGCGGCCAGGTATCCCGAGGCACACGGCGCCGTGGTCCCCTTCCGGTGCTAGGCCGGATGCCGGTACGAACCGGGATTCCGGGTGAGGGGTTCGGCGGTTTTCGAGGCAGCGGCGCTGGTCTGCCGTCCTGCAGTGCATTTTCCGGACCGTTCTCGGTACCGGCAAGGGACGTCCGGCCCGCCCATTCGGCTCTGATGGACTCCCGCGCCCACCCGCTTCGGTTCCTGCGCCGCTGCGTAGCGCTCACTAACGTCCACTCGACACGTTTGTGGACGTACCCGGGGCGGGAGGCACCCGAATTGACGAGCGAATCCGGCCGGCCGTTGTCCGTGCGGCTCGCGGGCGCTGGGGTCGACCGACGGTCGTTCCTGAAGTTCTGCGCCGGTATCACCGCGACGCTCGCGTTGCCGGCCCAGCTGGCTCCCCGGGTCGCCTACGCGTTGGACCAGGCCGACCCGCTTCCGGTGATCTGGCTGGAGTTCCAGGACTGCGCCGGTGACACCGAGGCGTTCCTGCGCTCACGTAACCCGACGGTGGGCGATCTCATCCTCGGCATGATTTCGCTGGACTACCACGAAACGGTGATGTCCGCCGCCGGTGAGGCCGCGGAGAAGGCCCGCGACGACACGGTGGCACGCGGCGGCCATCTGGTCGTCGTCGAGGGATCCATCCCGCTGGGAATTCCCGGCTCGTGCACCGTGGGTGGCCAGTCGGCGGAGAACATCCTGCGCGACGCGGTGCGCGGCGCGGCCGGCATCATCAACGTCGGTACCTGCGCGGCCTTCGGCGGGATCCCGGCGGCCGGGCCCAATCCGACCGGTGCGGTGCGGGTCGAGGACGTCGTCGGCGGCGTGCCGGTGGTGAACCTCACCGGATGCCCCGTCAACGCGGACAACCTGACCGCCACCATCGTGCATTACCTGACCTTCGGCGAGTTCCCCGAGCTCGATGGCTTCAGCCGGCCCCGGTTCGCCTACGGGGAGCGTATTCACGACACCTGCCAGCGGCGCGGCCATTTCGATGCCGGCCAGTTCGCCGAGAAGTGGGGCGACGAGGGCCACCGTAACGGCTGGTGCCTGTACCGGCTGGGCTGCAAGGGCCCGAGTACCTTCCACAACTGCCCGAGTGTCCGGTTCAATGGCGGGACGTCCTGGCCGGTGGCGGCCGGGCACGGGTGTGTGGGGTGTTCGGAGCCGGGTTTCTGGGACAACATGTCCCCGTTCTACGACCGGCTGCCGCATGTGGCGACGTCCGGTTTCGATCTCACCGCCGACCAGATCGGCATCGGTGTGCTGGCGGCGACGGCGACGGGATTCGCCTCGCACGGCGTCGGAAAGGTCGTCCAGCACAAGGTCGCCGCGCGACGGGAGAAGAAGGCCGCGGCCGAGCTCGCCGAAAGAGCTGACAGCGAAGAAGAAACCGAAAACGGAAGCGCAAGCGCAGGTGCCGGCGGCGAAGAGACGGGCGAAACGAGATGAGTCGGCTTGTCATCGACCCGGTGACCCGGGTGGAGGGCCACCTGCGGGTCGAGGTGCAGGTGGACGGAGGCCAGGTCACCGAGGCGTACGCGTCCTCGACGATGTGGCGGGGAATCGAGACGATCCTGACCGGGCGCGACCCGCGCGACGCCTGGCTGTTCGCGCAGCGGATCTGCGGTGTGTGCACCACGGTGCACGCGCTGGCGTCGGTGCGGGCGGTGGAGGACGCCGTCGGCGCTGTTCCGCCCCGCAACGCCCGGCTGCTGCGGGACATCATCGCCGCGTCACTGTCCGTCCATGACCATGTGGTGCACTTCTACCACCTGCAGGCACTGGACTGGGTCGACCCGACCTCGGCGCTCAAGGCCGACCCGGCGGCCGCCGCGGCGCTCGCTCAGTCGATCTCGGACTACCCGCGGTCGACCGCGGGGC
>NZ_ADGX01000253.1 GCF_000177675.1 Parafrankia sp. EUN1f | reverse complement strand
GGCGGCCTGGACCAGCCCGCTGTCGAGCGCTGCGGCGGTGGTCTGACCGGCGCCGATCGCGCGGCGGGTGCCGGCGAGGCCGGTGGCGAACAGGGCTGCGCGGATCAGCCCGGAGCCGAGCCGGGGCGCCAGCTTGGGGATCATCTCCCCTGCCACGCCCTCGGCGGACCGGAACCGCTGGTAGTAGGCGCTGGCCAGGCCACTGCTGGTCTCCTGCCGGGCCATCACCATGTTGATCGCCGCGTCGACGAACGCGGAGTACGACGCATCCGACCCATCGAACATGGGCCAGATCAACTTCATGTCGTTCGTCGTCGTGGCCCGCAGCGCGAGCTGGGCGCGGCGGTGCTGGGAGGTGAGCTGCGTACCTTCCTGGCTGGCCGCCATCAGGCCGACTGCGCAGGCTCCACCGCGGGCTGCGACGCCAGCTCAGTCGCCTGCCGCTCCAGCAGACCGTTCAGCTGCGCGAACGCATCCCCCTCGGCAGCCGCGGCGCGCCACCGCTCGACCTGCTGCTGGGAGACACCGGGCAGCAGCTCCCACAGCTCAGCTGGCGGCACACCCAGCATGGTCGCGATCTTCCCGAGGGCGTCGGCGGTCTGCGCCAGCGAGCGGGACTCGGTGTCGCGCCAGCGCACCTCGGCATCGACCGGCACCTCAGCGCCGATCATCTCGCCGGAGAGCTGCAGCACCTGCTCCCACGCCTCACCCGCGACGGTCTGTGTCTCCCTCACTGCCCGCCGGTGGGAGGCCTCGGCCGCGGCGAGCGCCTCGGCGGAGAGGTTGACGAGCTGGCCGAGGAGCTCGTGCGCCGGGGTCTGGCTGATCGTGGCGAGGTGGCGGATCGTGGCTTCGCGAGAGGCGATGTAGCCGGCGAGGGTGGTCTCGCCGAACTCTCCGACCTTCACCTCCGGATCCTCGAACGTCAGGAAGCGCGACGCCGAGGCCTTCAGCCGCACCTGCTCGGACTCCGCCAGCCAGCCGATTACGTAGCGTTGCTTGAACGCCCCGTAGTGCTGGGCGGTCAACAACCCGAACGTCGTGATGTTGATCTGGTCCTGCAGGATCATCAGCGGTTCGACGACGCCGGTCACCTCGTCGTCGAGGTCGTCCGAGTCGCGGACACGGATGACGGGGCAGACGCCGGCTCCGTGCTCGGCCGGGTTGCCGACCTGCTTCAGCCCGTCGGCGTCGTCGCCGGTCAGCTCGTACACCGCCTCGGCGTCGTAGAGCCGCCAGCCTCGCCGGCGCTTCTCCAACGCGTACTGGGGCCAGTCGTCGTCGCTGGCGTACGCCGCGGTGAGCTGGCGCGGGCTCACCCCACGTAGGACCGGCATCGGCTCGCCGGCGCGCTTACCGGGCAGGACGGTGACGAACGCGGCTCCGTAGGCGACCGCTGCTCGGTGGACGCCGATCTGGCGGGCGTCCATCCGGTTCGCCTGCCACACCTGCCAGGCCGGGACGTTGTCCGCCTGCCGCGGCAGCCGAAGCCCGTCGACGAACATGCTCTGAACACGGCCGCCGACGACGAACTTGAGCATGTTGACGCGGGACAGCTTCGCGAGGCGGTGCAGCTCTGGCGGGGTGTCCTGGGGCAGGCCGGACAGGCGCCGGTTCGGATCGTCGCGCAGATACTCGCGGATCCGGTCGAGCCGAGGCCGCTCCGTCTCACGGATGCCGAGGAGCTCCCGCGCCTTGTCGACGGCTTCGTCTGCGGACAACACCATCAGCCCGGACCTCCCCTCGTCAGAACGCGGCGCGGCCGGTCCGGCGCCGGCGGCGCGCCCACTTCGGATCAGCCAGGACGAGGCGGCGAACCATCCTCGCGCCCACGGCGCAGATAGCGAGGTCGATCTTCTTCGGGGACTCGCGCCCCTCCTTGCTGATCGACACACCCCACCGGTTCGGGTTCCTGCGAGCGTTCAGCACATGACGGGCGAGGCGGCTGTCGCCGTCATGAGTGACGTCCCGCTCAAGCACGTCCGTGTGCAGCCGCTTGACCGCCTCGGTGAACTCGGCGCCCCTGCCGCGCATGTCGAACGCGACCGCGTGCCGCTTGCGACCGACGGTCGCCTCGACAAGCAGCTGCTTTCGGAAGTCGTTGCCCCAGGTGTCGATGTAGCTCTCGAACTCGGCGAGGTCGGCGAAGAACCCCACGACCTCGCGGCGGTCGAAGACCTCGCGCACGACACGATCGACGTCGACCCGGTCGACCTGCCAGTCCGCCCCGGCCGGCCCCGGTGGCTTCTCCCAGCAGCCGAGAACGAACAGGTGACCGGTGTCCATGTGGCAGCCGACCAGCCCGGTCGCGTCGTCGCTCTTGCTGCCGTCGAAGAAGATCACGATCGGGTCGGCGTCCGGCACCGAGAGCTCGGGCTGGGCGCAGGCCGCCCACTCCTGCCGGGACAACCAGGCGTCGCGCGATGCGGTCGGCTGGTTGAGGAAGTAGCGGCGGGCGTCCTGCGGGTCCTTCGCGACGTTCCAGAACTCGTTCTCGATGATGCCGTCGAGGTCGAGTGCGCAAGCGAACGGTCCGTAGACCTCGGCCAGGGCGGCGCGCAGCGACTCCAGGTCGGTCAGGTCCACGTCGGGTGGCGCCTCACGGTGGTCGAACAGGAGCCGCGACTCCCGCGTCCGGCCCTCGGCGATGAGCCGGGCGCGCTCGTGCAGCGCTTCGAGCGTGCTCTCCTCGCCTGGCTGGTACGTCGTCGAGGTGAGCAGCGCCCACGGCGCGGCGGCCCTGCGTTTGCGCAGGTTGCGGTCCACCGTCTTGTACATCCGCCGCAGCTCGGGCAGGACGTAGAGGTGCGGCTCGTCGAAGACCGCGAACGTTTCCTTGCCGCCGTCCTTCGCGGCCGAGCTCGCCGTGCTCGGGATGATCTCCCCACCGTCCGGCAGGAAGATCCGGGTCAGGCCCACCGTCGAGGCCGGCAGGTCTTCGCCGAGCGGGCCCTCGGCCAGGTTGTAGTGGACGTTGTCGTACGTGTTGCCGGCCTGGGTCTCCTCGGTGGCCAGGCAGCGGATGATCGGGTGGACGACGGGCAGGGCCATCGGCTCGTCCGGCTCGTACTCGTACGCCCAGTCGCGCCACGCGTACCGCTCGCCGCCCTCGGCCCAGCCGGCGAACCGCACCGGGGCGAAGGCCTCCGCCAGCGCGACGAACCCGGCGAGCTCGCTCTTGGCTCGGCCCTTGGCCCGGGACACCACCGCGGTGTCGTACAGCCGGCGCCCGGTCTCGTCGAGGGCGTAGCAGTCCAAGATCAAGCCCGCGAACTCGTCATCCAACGGGAGCGCGTCCGGGCCGGACAGCGGCCGGCCCTGCACGTCGCCCGGGCCGTGGACGCACCAGGCCTCGATCCAGGCGAGGGTGACGGCCAGGGCCCGGTGCCGGTCATGGCCGGGTGCCCGGACGAGCTCACGCACCATCGGCGAGGCGGCGCCGGCGCGCGGTCAGGTCGGTGACCTCGCCGCTGTCGCCTCCGCCGGCGACGGCGGGTCGGGCCGAGGTCGGCTTCGGTCGCTCGATGGTGATGCGGCCGCGGAGCCGGTCGGCGTGGGTGGCGCCGAGCAGCGACTCGGACAGCCGGATCTCGCCGAGCAGGTCGCGGCAGCCCTTCGCATCGGCGGCCTCGGCCGCGCGCCAGTAGCCATCGACGATCGGGGCGAGCATGTGCAGCCGCTGCCAGTCGGTGACGGTGAACGCCGCGGCCTGCGGCGCTTCGCACCAGGTGCGGTACCAGACCCGGGTCGCCTGCTTGTAGCGGCTGGCGTAGGGCAGCGGCGGGGCCTGCACCGGCGGGGCGTCGGCCGGCACGGTGACCGCCTGAGAGGCGTGGGGGTCGGCGTTGCGCCGGCGGCGCCGCTCGGCCGGTGGCGGGCCCTGGCCGGCCATGGGCTCCCTCCCTGCTGCTGGTCACGGCCAGTCACCCCCCTGGGTCACGCTGCGTGCCCGCCGGGGGCCCAGACCCGTACGCACCGCGAGCTGCTATGCCCACCGGTCGGGCGGCCGGCTGCCGGGGGGCCTCCCCCCACCCCACGGCCAGCCCGCCGGTCACTCGCTGTGAGGGCCGAGGAGGCCGGGATGCGGCTCGGTGGGGCGGCGGCGCGCGGCGTGCCTCGCGTTGCTCGCGGCCGCGCCCTGGCGGCCGGTGCGGGTGGCGTGGCACGGGTGGCACACGCCGCGCAGCTGGGAGTCGCGGTGGTCGTCCGGGCTGCCCATGTGGTCGACCTCGGTCGATGGGGCGTGCTGGCACAGCTGGCAGGTCGGGTCACGGGCGAGGACCCGACGTCGGATCGCTGGCCACCCTCGCGGCAACGGGGTGCTGCGCCTGCTGCTACCCACCGGGAGAGGCCGAGCTGCGCAGGGGCAGGGGGTAGGCGTCGCGGTGGGGGGTGGGCTCGGGCGGAAGCATCTCCGAGTGCATCACCTCGTCAACCCCCTCACCGCGATCTGACCCATCCGGCATGAATGGTCACGGCGCGCGGTAGCCTGCCCGGATCATCTGCTGATCACGGGGGTTGTCATGAGGTATGCACTGTGGGGCCTGGCGCTGGCGGGTATCACGCTGGTGGGGTGCGCCAGCACCGAGGCCGATGGAGGTACGGCGGTGGAGCCGACAGCGGTGGCACCGGCAGCCCAGAGCACCGAGGAGGCGCTGATCACGTCGCCACAGGGCCAGGCGTTCATCAGCGCGTTCCGCTCGGCCTACCCGCAGCTGTCCGAGAACCGACTCGACAAGCACATCGTGCGTAACGGCAGCAGGGTGTGCTCGGACATCACCGAGGCCGGCAAGGATGTGGCGTTGAAGCGGCTGCCGCTGCGGATTGCCTACAACAACATCACGCCGGACGCGGTCACCTCGCAGGCGATCTTCACGCTGGCGGTGCAGTCGTTCTGTCCGGAGAAGGCGGGCTGATACCAGGCGCTGGTGCCCTGGCAGACCCGGCAGGGCACCAGCCCGGATGCCACGCGAGATCAGGGCTGGCGAGGGGTGGTGGGCATGGCTACCGCCCACGGTTGGAATGTACCTGCTGATCGCCATGACCGCGTGATGGGTCGTGTCCTCGGTGCGGCCGTGTCTCGCGTTCCAGGCGTAGCAGCTCCGACCAGGCGTATAGCCGGGCCCGGCCGCGGGTTCCCACCGGGCGGATCCTCGGTGGTGTTCCGTGCCGGGCTCGGGCCCATTCCTGGATGTGCCGCGCGGTCACCGGCGGCCGGGCCTGGGCGAGCAGGTGCACCGCTTCGGCGGTGGTGACCTGCGGGTCAGGCGGCGGTGTCATCGGAGGCGAGCCATGCGGCGAGGTCCTCGTCGAGGAGCTGGGCGAGCCAGCGCCACTCGTCCCGGGCCGGGTTCGGGTCGTACCGCCACAGGTGGCGGCCGCCGCGGTGACAGGGGCAGTCCCCGGTCTGGCACCAGCACTCCCACGAGGTGCAGGCCACGACCTCGCGCGCCAGGTAGACCCGCAGGCTCAGAGTGTCGCAGATCGGGCACGGGGCGCCGAGCGCGCGGACCTGCTCGGCCGTGCCGAGGGTTTGGCGTAGCCGACCGCGGGCGTAGCGCAGCTCCTCGATGGCGACGTCGACGAGCTCGGCGTGCGCGGCGATGCGGTGGGCCTGACGGGCCAGGTAGCGGGCGCCGAGCGGAACCTGCGGATCCGGTTTGTCGGGCCACACCGCGGCCCACAGCGCCGGGGTCGTCCACAGCCGGCCCTCGGCGTCGGTGCGGTAGCCGGCGCGGACAGCCGGACCGTCACCGAGGACCTGGCGGGTGGTGTCCTCCAGGGTCAGCACCGTCCGGCCGATCAGCGGGATCGTGTCCAGGACGTCGAGGCGGGCCGGGGCCGGCGAACCGGCCAGCGTCGACCGGGTCGCCGGCGGGCGCAGCCACGCCACCGCGACCGGCCCGGTTGCGGTGCAGCGGGGGCAGTACGGCCGCGGCGCCTCCGGGGTGGAGTCCGCGGCCCACGCCCACGGCATGCCGCAGCCGTGGGTCGGACTCCAACCCGCGCGGGTGGCCTGCTGCGCCCACCGGCGCGGTGTTCCTCGCTCGCGGTCGGCGTGCAGCTCGTCCCACCACGACGCGATCTCATGCGCGCACCCAGCGAGGTACTCGACGGTCCGATCCATCTGCACACAGCCATCATGGATCGGTAAAGGTCATATCGACTATTCGCCACAGGTCACGGCAGGTTGAGCTTTCGGAGGATGTCGACCCAGGTCGCGCCCCGCGCCATCGCCGCGTCGAGCCGGCGCCACGCGAGGAACCTCCCGAGGCGCCGCTCGATGATCTGACGCTCTCTCCGCTGCTGGCGGGCGTCCTGGGCGGCCCGGACGATCACCTGCTGCCGAGCAGCGACCCAGTCCCACGCTGGCGGCATCGGCCGGCCGCAGTAGGCGCACCAGCCCGGCATCACGCTGTTGGCGATGCAGCCGCCGAGTTGAACGCAGCCGTCCGCCAAGGTGCGGGTGTGGGTGGGTGCGGTGCCGAGCTTGATCGCGGCCTCGCTCGGGCTGTTCATGTCGACGGGCCGCCCGTGCCTGTCTCGGTCTTGCCCCAGGTGCTGGTCGTCGTGTCCTGCCGGTAGGCGCGCAGGTCGCCGAGCGCGGCCGCGGCCTGGTGGAGCGTGAGGTCCATCTTGTCTCGCAGCCAGGCGACGACGATCGCGTCGTGCTCTGCGGCCTCGGCGGCTTCGAGCGCCTGGTGGCCGATCTGCCGGGCCTCGGCGACCGTGACCTGGCCTCGCTGGCCACCCCAGGACACGTGGATGAACGGCGCGCCCCGCTCGTTGACGCCGGAGGTGAACACGAGGGCTGTGGAGTCGTCGGGTTCCCGGCCCGGGTTGCCGGAGGGGTGCTTGCGGCGGGTGCTCACCGGGCGGTCGCCGGCGGTGCGAGGTGTCGGGCGCGGGCGCGGATGGCCCGGATCAATCGGGTGGACTCGGCCCGGTTGTCGGTGGTCAGGGCCTGGTCGAGGTCGGCGGCCAGGTCGCGGAGCGTGGTGTGCTCCGCCTGGGCCGTGTCCTCCGGCGTCGGGGTGAGGTCGGCGAGGTAGAGGCGGGCGTACCGGCCGTCTCCGCCGGTGGGCTTATAGCTGCTGGTCATCGTCTGCTCTTTCTCGTACTCGGGCGGGCTGGGTGGCCGTCGGCGGGTCGGTGGCCTTTCCGGTGCGCCCAGCTGGTGAACTGCCGCGGGTAGTAGTTCGTCTTCTGGACGATCGGCGCTCCGCAGTCCTTGCAGGTCGGATCAGGGCTGATCCGGGCCATCGGGCGCCTCCGTGCTGATGCGGGGCACGATGTAGGTGCGGCCGCGGTTGTAGTGCGGGATCGGCTCCCGGGCCGGCACGGCGACCTTGGCGACGGTCTCGAGCTCGTTGCCGTCGCGGTCGTAGTAGGTCGTCGCGTCCTGGTCCTCGTTGAACTCCTCGACGACGCCCGCAGCTGCCCGCTCGGTGTCGGTCAGCTCGTTGACGTACTTCCACGTGACCGGGTGGACCTCGTAGCCGGGCGCCTGTTCCACGTCCTGGTATGCGGCGCGCAGCTGTTCCAGGAGCCGGACGAACGGTTCCTGCCAGCGGTCTGGCATGGACTGCAGCAGGGAGCGGGGCAGCACGAGGTAGTTGCTGTACGACAGCCCAAACCAGGTGTGGATGGTGTCGCTCTCGGGCCTCGGTGGTACCTGGAACGGCTCGTCATCGCGGGGCACGGCGACGATGTCGAGGCCGGCCCAGGAGGCCAGGCAGAGCAGGTCGTCGACGTAGGTCGTCCCACCGACGCCCTGGGTAATGCGGGACAGCGCGGCGGGCGTCACCTCGGCGGCCTGTGCGGCTTGGCGAAGGGTGAGGCCCTCTTTCTGCGCCCGCTCGGCTACGCCCTCGGCGACAACCCGCAGCAGAGGATCGAGGTCCGCACGGAACCGCTCCTCGGCGGCGCGGACGAGCTGGCCGAGGGCCTCGCGGCCCTGCCCGGTCAGCTCGTGGGCACCGAGGACGGTCACCGTGACGTCCTGGCCGTCCTT
>NZ_ADGX01000254.1 GCF_000177675.1 Parafrankia sp. EUN1f | reverse complement strand
ACCGCGCGTTACATGATGAATGGCCACCTCATGTCCCATGGCCTGGACGCCATCAGCGTCCCGGCCGCACGCCGCCACGAGTTCAACACCGAGATGGTCGAGTTCTTTCGACACAGGGACGGCACCGGTATGTTCGGCTTCCTGACCTCCTGCCGGCTCGCCGCCGACGACGGCGTCCTCCCAACCGACGGCGACTAGCACCGGTCTGACGGCGAGCCCGGCCCGGCGATCTGGCTGGTGTCTCCCTGCTGGCCGCACTCGTTCTCGATCATCCAACTCCGGTAGGAGGATCGATCGCACCGGTCTACCCCCGGGGTCGAGTCGAGAAATCCGTCCAGGTGGCGATGACCACGAGGTCGGCGCACTGGATTCTTCCGCCATGGAAATTTCACGATCAGCGGGCACGAGCACGGCCGGCCAGGCCTCCGCGGCTGTCACCGTCGAAGGACTGGCGAAACACTACGGAAGGTTCACCGCCGTCGAGGACGTGTCGTTCAGCATTCGCCGCGGAGCCGTCACCGGATTCTTCGGGCCCAATGGAGCCGGCAAGACCACGGTACTCAAGATGATCAGTGGTATCGCCCGGGCGAGTGCCGGGCGGATCCTTCTGAACGGTCTCGACACGCCTGCCCGTGCCGCCGGCACCCTGGGCGCGTTCATCGAGCCCTGTGGCGCGCATCCGGGGCGCTCGGCACGTGCCCACCTGCATTCGTTGGCGACCATGGCCGGGCTGCCGGGAACACGGGTGTCCGAGGTGCTCGCGCTGGTCGGGCTGGAGAAGGACGCCCGGCGCAGGGTCGGAAGGTACTCGCTGGGTATGCGCCAGCGGCTCGGTCTCGCGGCGGCGCTGCTCGCCGATCCGGACATCCTGGTGCTGGACGAGCCGACCAACGGGTTGGACCCGCAGGGGATTCGATGGCTGCGGACTCTGCTGCGGGAAAGGGCCGACGCGGGCGGCACCGTCGTGTTGTCCAGCCACTCGCTGACCGAGGCGGCGTCGATAGTCGACGATGTCGTCGTCATCCACCGGGGGCGCATCGTGCGGCACGCTCCGATGGGTGCGATCACCCGGGGTGGAGCAACACTCGAGGACGTCTTCCTCAGCCTGACCGGCGGGGAGGGCGCGTGAGCCGGCTGGTGCGAGGTGAGCTGATCAAAATTGTGAGCGCGCGCACGGCGCTGGCGTTCGTGACGGCCTCCGTCGTCCTGACCGCCTTCAACGTGCTGATCGTCGCGCTGGCCGCGGGGACGCTCGACGATGTGGGCGAGAAGGAGGAGGCCCTGTCCGGTATGCCGATACTGTTGCTGCTGCTCGGGGCGGTCGGTGTCGCCGGTGAGTTCCGGCACCGGACCGCCGCGCCAGCGGCGCTCGCCTCGGGCGCGTCCCCGGAACGCCTCCTGCTCGCGCGGGCGACGGCGTACACGATCACAGGCCTGGCCGTCGGCGTGCTCATGGTGGCCGTCTCGCTGGGGGCCGGGCTGCCGCTGCTGGCCCGGCAGCCCGGCCCGGATCTGAGCGTCGGCGAGGTGGCGGCGATCGCGGTCGGCCTGCTGGGGTCGTCGGTGCTCGCGACGGTGATCGGGGTCGCCGTCGGCGCGCTGCTTCGAAACCAGGTTCTGGCGGCGGTCGGAGCGCTGATCCTCATCTTCGTCGTGAACCCACTGCTCGACCGGGCGCGGGAGGGCGTGTCTGACTACACGCCACTCGGCGCGGTCGCGGTGCTGACCCGCATGGTCCACGGGCCGGCCCGCATCTCCCTGGGCGCGGCGGCGATCGTCCTGGGCACCTGGGCAGTGGGGCTCATGGCCGTGGCTCTCGCCGGCGAACGTCGACGCGACCTGGCATGACCGTCGAGGCGGCGGGGCTGCGGCGACTGCGGGCGCGGGCGGAGGCCGTGGCGGTGGCGGTGGCGGTGGCGGCCGCCCGAGCCCGCGCCCACGCCCGCGCCCGCGATGCGGGGCCGGGCGAACGGTGGGCCGCCCGGCGCGCGCTGGGTTTCGACCTCCTCGTCGCTATGGCCGCCACGATCGCCGAGCTGAGCCTTCTCCTCAACGACGACCACTGGGCGCGGCCGTCGACCGTGGTGCTGGCGGTTTCGTCCGGCGGTGCGCTCACCGCGCGCCGCCGGGTCCCGTGGAGGGTGCTGCTGGCAACGCTCGCCCTGGCCGGGGCCCTGGTAGCCACCGGCGACTCACCTGGCGGGGTGCCCGTCCTGGTGGCGCTCTTCACGGTCGCCGAGCGTGCCGACCGGCGCCGCGCGCTCGCCGCGCTGGTACCCACCGCCGTGCTCCTGGCCGCGCTGTCGATCGTGTCCGTCCCTGTGACGGCAGGAGTGTGGGCGCTGGGCGCCTACGCGCGGACCCGCCAGCGGTATGTCCGCGCACTCGAGGAGCGCGCCGAGGACCTCCGGCGTGAACAGGAGCAGCTGGCCCGCATCGCGGTGCACGAGGAACGCGCGTCGATCGCCCGCGAGCTGCACGACATCGTCGCCCACTCGGTGACCGTGATGTTGATCGGTGTACGCGGCGCACGCGACGTGCTGCATACATCGCCGGACCGGGCCAACGACACGCTGGCCCGGGTGGAGAAGAGCGGGGAGCAGAGTCTCGCCGAACTTCGCCGGATGCTGACCGTGCTGCGCACGCCGGGCACTCCCGCCGACTCCCACCCCGCGTTCTCGTTGGGAGATCTAACCGGGCTCGTCGCCGAATACCGCGCCGCCGGGCTACCCGTCGAGCTACGGGTGACGGGGGAACAGACATCCCTGCCCGAAGGCCTGGAGCTGTCCGCCTATCGCATCATCGAGGAGGCTCTGACGAATGCGGCCAAACACGCGCGGCCGAGCCGGGTGACGGTCACACTCACCTATCGAGCCCGAGATCTCGGCATCGAGGTGGTCAATGACGGGGTGGCCGCCGAGTCGGCGGGGTCGTCGATTTTCGGTGGCGCCCGGGACGTACCCGTGGCCGCCGACTCGGCACGGCACGGCCTCATCGGGATGCGGGAACGGGCCGCTGTGCTCGGTGGCGAGCTGGAGTTCGGTCATCAGGACGACGGCTGGTTCCGCGTAGCTGCCCGCTTCCCGGCAGGTGAGAGAACATGATCCCGGGCCGCGCCGTTCGGCGAATCTCACGAGAGCGAGAACCGGATTGAGTATCCGCCTGCTGATCGTGGACGACCAGGAACTGGTCCGGACCGGCCTGCGGCTGATCCTCGAGGCCCTGGACGACTTCGAGGTGGTCGGCGAGGCCGGGGACGGCGAGGAAGCCCTCGCCCGCGCCGAGGAGCTGCGACCGGACGTCGTCCTGCTCGACATCCGCATGCCCCGCATGGACGGTGTCGAGACCACCGCCCGACTGACCGGCGGAGGTCTCATCCCGGCCCCGCGCGTCCTCATCCTCACCACCTTCGACCTGGACGAGTACGTGTTCGGCGCGCTGCGCGCCGGCGCGGCCGGATTCCTGCTCAAGGACGCCTCCCGGGAGCGCCTGGTCGAGGCGATCCGCGTCCTGCACGCCGGAGACGCGCTGCTGTCGCCCGCCGTCACCCGGCGGCTGGTCGAGACCTTCGCCGCCCGCACCCGCCCGCCGACGCCACCCGGCCTGCTCGACCTCCTGACGCCACGCGAGCGGGAGGTGCTGGTGCTGGTCGCCCGCGGCCTGTCGAACACCGAGATAGCCGGTCGTCTCGTCGTGACCGAGGCGACGGTGAAGAGCCACGTGGGTGCCATCCTCACCAAGCTCGGGCTGCGGGACCGGGTCCAGGCCGTCGTGCTCGCCTACGAGAACGGCGTCGTCGTCGCCGGCGAACCAACCTGACCCCTCCACATCCGCCCGGCCGGCGCTGAGCGGAGAGGTCTGGCCGGTGATGGCGACGGACGCCCGGTCGTATTCTGGCGCAATGCTGGAAATCGTCGTCGACAACCATCGGATGTCGACCGAACTGAACGATCAGGACGATGGTTTTCGTATCCTTCTCGACGGTGACCCGGTGGCGATGACGCTCACCGAAACAGAAACCATCGTCGGCAATACCAGGACGCACACCCGCGAGACCCGCCCGCCCGGCCCCGCTGACTGGCTCCCCGGCGGCGCCGCACTCCCCGGTGGAGACCGCCTCGGCGGCGGCGCCTGGCTGGAAACCGCAGAAATCGAGGTCCGCCCCGGCCGCGCCGTTCACCTGTCTTTCCCCATGCTGTCCGGCGACGTCTACAACACCTCGGTCTATCTCCGAGAAAGCCTTCTTCTGATCTTCGATCCGACCTACACCCAGGTGGACGTCACCTGGGACCACTGGGCCGACGTCTCCACCTGACCATTTCCCGGCCGTGGACGGGCGGACGCATGCCCGACCCGAGCCGCCCTGGTTTCTCCCGTGATGGTCAGCGCCGCTCGGGTCGCCAGCCTGCCGATCTGCGTGACCGACACTCCGGACGACGCCCGCACCCGCGCCGCGACCAGGCTCGCGATCTTCGAGAAGATCCCGTCCTACCGGGCGGTTCGAGACCACGAGGGCGGCGGCCGGCCACCGGCCGACGTCGCGATCATCGGCGACGAACGCGCGGTGGAGAAGGCGCTGACGCGGCTGGCCGACGCCGGCGCCACCCACTTCATCGCCAACGTCGCCGGGGTCACGACGCCTGAGGAACGTGCCCGCACCGTCGCCCTGCTCGGCGCACTGTCCGCGCGGTAGCGCCATATCCCGGCGGCATGGACATAGATCCTCACCTCGTGGTCCGGGCGGACCCGGACCAGGGAGGCGTCGGGAGCGCCTCGCCGACGGCGGCGCCCTGCATGAGGTCGCAACCTGCGCCGCGCACGGCGGCCAGCTGCAGCAAGGTGTCGACGCCACGGGCGGCGACGCCCAGGTGCAGCAGGTGGGCGAAGCGCACGAGCCCGGCGATGACCGCCTCGGCCATGGCGTCGTGTTCGGCGCCGTGGATGTTCTGGCTGCCGAGCCGAACACCGGCGATGCCGGGGGGAACCGTGTCGCGGGTCGTGCTTCGCAACGGCCGGACCTCGCTGAGGTCGACCCAGACCGCCATTCCGGCGCCCGACAGCTCGGTGGTGATCGTGTCGAGTGTGCGGTCACCCCGGACAGAGAGCGCGTCGGGGACCAGGATGCCGAGGGACGTGGCCTGGATGTCACCGGCGCCTGAGGGACAGGCGACTCGAGAAATGATCTTCTTGCGCAGCGAGGTGTCGGACAGCCCTCGCTCGGAGATCCGCAGCCACAGTTCCCGCCGTGTGCGCTCCTCCTGGCGATCGGGTGGCTGCCCGGGCGCGGCCGTCGGCAGCAGGGACGCGACGCTGTCGACCAGCCAGCGGTCGACAGCGACTGTGAGTCCGGCATTGAACGCGATCGGGTAGAGGTCGTCCGGGCCGAGCAGGCCACGGGTCGGATGGGCCCAGTAGGGAACCGCCTCCGCGGCGACGATCACGCCGGACTGGGACACGACCGGCTCGAAACGCAGGGTCAGCTCGCCGGCGCCGAGGGCACGTCGCAGGTCGGTGGTGTCGCGCAGCCGGGTGGCCAGCGCGGCCCGGATCCGGTCGTCGTAGGCGACGACGTGCCCCGGCCCGCGACGCTTCGCCTCGTACATCGCCATGTCGGCGGCGTTGAGCAGGTCCTCGGCGTCGGTGAGGTCGGGACCCGACCGGGCAAGCCCGACGCTGCCGCTGACGCCGACCGGTCGGATCAGCTCGATGGGTGGAGTGAGCGCGGTGGCGATCACGCGTTCGCCGATGGCTCGCAGCTCGTCGAGGTCGCCGATGTCGTCACAGAGCACCGCGAACTCGTCTCCCGCGAGCCTGCCGACGACGTCGCCGGGTCGGACGGCGTCGCGCAGCCGGGAGGCGACAACCCGCAGCAGCTCATCGCCGCACTTGTGCCCGAGGGTGTCATTGATCGCCTTGAAGCCGTCCAGGTCGATGAACAACACGCCGGTGTGCCGACCGTCGCGAGCGGCGCGGCGCAGGCTTCGGCTCAGGTGGTCGAGCAACGCGGCCCGGTTCGGCAGGCCGGTGAGCGGGTCGTGCAGTGACAGGTAGCGTGCACCGTCCTCCATCCGGATCCGCATCGCCGCGGCGCCGAGGATCGCCGCCACCGAGCGGACGAACGCCTCGTCGTCGGGCGTCAGCGGGTGTGCGCGGCGGCGCACCAGGACCGTGCCGATCCGCTTGTCGGCATGGCCTACGGGCACGGCCATGTCCGCGGGTTCCGCGTCCACGGGCCGGACGTCGCCGTCGCCGTCGGCGTCGGCGTCGGCGTCGGCGTCGGCGTCGGCATCGGCGTCGTGGCGGACGGTGACCAGGTCGGCGTCGAGCTGCTGGGTGAGGGTCCGCACGCCGACGTCCCACAGCGTGTGCTCGCCCGCGATCCGCAGGGCCTGTTGCGCGAGATCCGCGAGCGCGGTGTCACGGGCGGTGCGCATCACCAGCTCGGCGGTCGCCTGTTCGTGCGCGGTGACGTCACTGACGATGCCCGCGACCGATGGAGGCCGGCCTTCGGCTTCTGGCACCGGTACAAGGTGCAGGTCATACCAACGCCCGCCGGTCTTCACGACCTGGTGGGCCTGCTCCCCGTGCATCGCGCGGCGCACCATCGCCAGGATGGTGGGCTGGTCGCGGAACGCCGTGAGGGCGGCGGACCGGGCCGCCTGGCGCAACATGACGGAAGGCGCCGAGGGGCCGGGGCCCCCACCGAGCGGCACCTGCCCTTCAGGGTCGATGCGGAAGATCGAGAACGGGGTGCGGCCGAGGACGAGCCGCAGCTGCAGATGAGTGGAGGCGAGTTCGGAGAGGTCCTCGAACCGGGCGAGGAGGCAGCGGTCACCGTCCACGGTGACCTCGGCCGTGGTCAGGAGGGCCTGAACAGCGGTGCCGTCTGGTCGGGTGATGTGCACGACCTGGGGCGCGGCACCGGATCCGGCGAGGTCCGCGGCGATTCCGTCCGCCTGCACCGGGTCGGCGATCTCGCTCCAGCGTCTGCCCACGTAGTCGGCCTCGCCGCATCCGACGATCTCGCAGGCGGCCGGGCTGACGCATCGAACCCGCCCGTCGTCTCGACCCACGAGAACCATGCCTGCCCTTGCCAGTCCGAACCGGTCGAACAGGCCGTCGGGCTCCAAGCCGCCGTCGCGCCCGGTCAGCGCCACCTGCAGGTCACCCGCCCTCGTCCCGAGCGATACACCCAAGCGCATCACTACCAGAAGTGACCATTCAAGGTCATTGAGTGCCAGCTGGGTCCTTACCCAGCGCCTCGACGGCAAACCCGGTGGCGCCCACCGAACCTGCGCATCGCGCTGGGAGACGCATCGCGCCGGGAGACGCATCGCGCCGGGAGACGAGAGAAGGGAGAACCAGGCCGTGCGCCGCGCCGACGCCACGGGAAGCAGCAGATCAGCCCGGTCGAGGCGGAGGCGGGGTGTCGGTGTGCGTCACCTGCCGCGACGGTGCGACCGCGACACGTTGCCGGTAACGTCTGGTCTTGACCCGATTGCCGCAGACGGCGGTCGCGCACCAGCGCCCGGTCCGGGGCTTCGATCCGTCATAGAAGACAACCCGGCAGTCCGGCGCCGCGCACATCTTCACTCGCTGCCAGGTGCCGTTCGCGGTCGCCAGGACCGCGGCGGCCGCGAGGCGCGCCAGCGCCTGAGCGACCTCGCCGCCTCCGGCGGGTTCGAGATCGACGCCGTCGGGACTCACCCGGACCCGCAGCGCGAGGCGATCGGCCACGTCGCCCAGAACGGCGTCCCGCGGCGGTGGTTGCGGGGTCCGCTGGTTGGCCGCGGCGGCACCCCGAAGCGCCGCGCGCAGGCGCAGTGCGTCCGCGAGCTCGGTCTCGCCCGTGGGCGCTCCCTCGGGCGCCAGACCGCGAGCCGCGAGCCAACGGCTCAGGGCCTCGGGATCCGCAAGCTCCTCGCGCGGCTGGTAGACGCCGAACGTCCGCTCGTCCACAGAGTTGAGGAACGCGC
>NZ_ADGX01000255.1 GCF_000177675.1 Parafrankia sp. EUN1f | reverse complement strand
CACGGCCGGCCCGGTGGCGACCGAGCCGTCCCGGGCGCCCGGCCCCGCGGGCGTCGTCCAGTCGATCTCCAGGGTGATGTCCCCGGCGCTGACCCGTACCCGGCTCACTGGGCGCCCCCCGCCGGCTCCGGCCTCCAGGGCCTCGCGGCGCAGGACCGCGATCACTTCGCCGAGGCCGCTCTCCCCGGCCCGCTGGCCGGGCCCGGTGGCCGGGGTGGTGTGACTGCCGTTCGCGGTCGTCATGGTCATGAGTGCCTCACGTCGTCGAGATCGGCGGTGGAGCGCTGCCCTGTCGGCGGGCGCGCCGCAGGAAGGGCGGGCACGGTGGGCGAGGTGGGCACGGCGGCGCCTGGGGTCGGAGCCGGAGCCGGGACCTGCGCCGGCGCTGAGGCCGGGGCCGGGGCGCCGAAGCGGCGGAAGCGAGCCCGGCGGCCGGAGACGAGAGTCGGCGGGTCCAACGGAACGAGGTCCGCGAGGGTGCCGGCCAGGGCGGCGCGCAGGGCGTCCGCCGCGGCGAGCGGGTCGACGTCGGCGCCGCCATCGGGCTCGGGGATGACGCCGTCGACGATGCCGGCCTCCAGCAGGGCGCGGGCGTCGACCCTCAGTGCCGCCGCGGCGTCCGGTCCGGCGGCCGGGTCCTTCCACAGGATGGCGGCGCAGCCCTCGGGGCTGATCACCGAGTAGATCGCGTTCGCGCACATCAGCACCCGGTCCGCCACGGCCAGTGCGAGCGCGCCGCCGCTGCCGCCCTCACCGGTCACCACCGCGACGACGGGCACCGGCAGGCCGGCCATCAGCCGCAGGTTCTCGGCGATGGCGACGGCCTGGGCGTTCTCCTCGGCCTCGATGCCGGGATGCGCGCCGGCGGTGTCGATCAGCGTGATGACCGGCAGGCCCAGCTTCGCCGCCAGCCGCATCACCCGGGCGGCCTTGCGGTACCCGGCGGGTGAGGGCATGCCGTAGGCCCGCGCCGCGAGCTCGGCGGCGGTATGGCCCTTCTGCGTCCCGGTGACGACGACGGGCATCCCGTCGAAGCGGCCCAGGCCGGCGACCATGGCCGGGCAGTCGGCGGCGGCGCGGTCGCCGTGCAGCTCGGTCCAGTCCTCGACCAGCGCACCGACGTAGTCCAGCGCGCTGGGCCGGCCGAGCCGGCGGGCGAGGCGCACCGCCTCCCACGGGTGGCGCTCGGCGAGCCGGGCGGGGTCCCGGACGACGCCCGCCGAGACGTGCCCGCCGGCTTCCCCATCCGGGCTCGCCGCGGCCGAGGCCGCGGCTGTTGCCGGCGCCGGCGCCGTCGCCTGGCGGCGGGTGGCGACGGACAGCAGCCGCCCGAGCGTCGGGCGCAGCGCTGCCCGGGGGCTGATCAGGTCCACGACACCGTGCTCGAGCAGGAACTCGGCGGTCTGGAACCCGGGCGGAAGGGTCTGGCGGATGGTCTGCTCGATCACCCGGGCGCCGGCGAAGCCGAGGCGGGCACCCGGCTCGGCGATGATGACGTCGGTCAGCGTCGCGAAGGACGCCGCGACACCGCCGAACGTCGGGTCGGTGACCAGCGAGACGGTGAGGATGCCGGCCTCGTCGAGCTGACCGATGGCCTGGGCTGTCTTGGCCATCTGCATCAGGGAGAGCGCGCCCTCCTGCATCCGGGCGCCGCCCGAGGCGGTCACCAGCAGCAGCGGGGTGCGTTCCCGCAGGGCGATCTCGCACGCCCCGGTGATCGCCTCGCCGACGGCGGCGCCGAGGCTTCCGCCGAGGAAGCGGAAGTCCATCACGGCGGTGACGACGGGGCAGCCCTCGATCGTGCCGCGGGCGACCAGCACCCCCTCGGACATTCCGGTCGCGGCACGGGCGCCGCGCAGCCGGTCGGTGTAGGGACGGGTGTCGATGAAGTGCAGCGGGTCCGCCGCGGTGACCGGGGTGTCGAGGAGCTCGACGGAATCCGCGTCCAGCAGCAGGTCGATTCGCTGCGCGGCGGTCAGGCGCGCGTGCCAGCCGCATTCGGGGCAGACGCTCCCGCCGCGGGCGAACCGCCGGCCGTAGATCATCCGCCGGCAGCCGTCGCAGACGAGCCACACGGAGGTGCCGTCGTCCCCCTCGGGACGGTGCTGGTGCTGCAGTACCGGTGCGGTCATGGCCGTCGTTCCTGTTCTGGTCGGTGGGGGAGCGGCCGGTAGGTGGTGGCCGCGGCGGGCAGCCGGACGCCGGCCTGGGCGAGCGCCGCGACCCGGCTGGTGAACGCGGCCCCGCGCATCAGCTCGGTGGCGATCGCGGCGGCGTGCCGGTTCTCCAGCGGTTCCAGGACGCTGCCGCGTACCCAGGTGTTGAAGGCGCCCATCGCCGGGCCGCACCAGACCTGGTAGTCGGCGACCCGGTCGGCCGCGCCGCCGATGCTCCAGCCGGAGGACAGGCCGAGATACCAGCGGAACACCAGTGCCATCCGCCGCTTCGGGCTCTCCCGCGCCCGCTCGATCTGCTCGGGGTCGCGGGTGGAGAAGTAGGTGACCGTGTCGGCCCAGACGTCGTCGAGCGGCCGGCGGAAGATCCGCCTCTCCAGCGCGGCGCGTTCCTCGGCGGGGATGTCGTCCAGCCCGTCGTACCGGTGGTACAGGTCGTACAGCCGGCGCGCCTTCGACGCGAACATGGTGCCGCGGCTGAGAACCTGCACCTCGGCGCCGATCTCGAACATGTCGGCGGACGGAGCCTGCGCGCAGTCGGTCACCGACGCCTGGGCGAGCAGCGCCTTGGTCGCCGGCGACTGCGCCGCCTCGACGGAGGACTGGTTGACCGAGCCGGTCACGACGTAGTCCGCGCCGAGGGCGAACGCGGCGGCGACGGCCCGGGGGTGCCGAGCCCACCGGCCGCACCCACCCGTACGGACCACCCGCCACCTGAGCCCCCCGGGCCACCCGGCACGTCCCGAAGGGCGTCGCGCAGGGCCAGCAGCTCGGGCAGCAGGACGGCCAGCGGGCGGCGGTCGGTGTGACCGCCGGAGTCGGCCTCCGCGGTGATGTCGTCGGCGAGCGGCACCGCCGCGGCGAGCGCGGCCTGCTCGGCGCTGACCAGCCCCTGCTCGACCAGCGGACGGACCAGCGCCTCCGGAGCCGGCCGCAGGAACAGCTCGGCCACCTCGGTGCGGGACACCTTCGCCACGACCCGGTTCGCCGCGACGACCCGCCCGTCCGGGCCGCGGTGCAGGCCGGCGAGCCGGTAGCGCACCACCTGCGGGGTCAGGTCCAGGAACGCCGACGCCTCGATGCAGCGCACCTGATGGCGCAGGCACGCGTCGATGACCTCCCGCTCCATCGCGGCCTCGGTCGGGCTGTGGATCAGATTGCAGGCGAAGGGACGTCCGCCGGTCCGCCGCCGCAGGTCGGCGAGCGCCTCCTCGACCCGGGCGGCGACCACCCCGGCCGCGCCGAACGAGGCGAGGTAGCCCGCCTGGGCCAGGTTCACCACCAGATCGGTGGAGGCGATGCCGTTCGCCATCGACCCGGCCATGTAGGCCTGGTCGACCCCGTGGTCGCGGCGGAAGGCGGGGGAGCCGAGGCGCCGCGGCGGCAGCGGGCCCGCGGCGGCCAGCACCTGCCCGGCCGCCGCCGCGGCCTGCTCGTCGCCGGTGAGGGCGATCCCGGCCGCGTCGCGCACGACGTAGACGGGCCGTTCCAGGTCGGCGAGCACCCGGTGGACGTCCGCCGGGGTCCGGGCGAGCGGTGTGGCCCGCCCGGGCGGTGCGAGTCGTGCGGGCGGGGCCGCGGCGGCTGGTGGCGTGGTGACCAGGGGCGGGCTCACCATGACGGGGCTCCCTCGTCGCGCAGCTCGATCGCGATGTCGGTCAGCTGGTAGATCCGCATCGTCGGCTTCCACAGGCTCGCGTCGGCGGTGACGCGGACCCGGCCGGGCCGGCGGCTGACATCCGAGATGTGAACCTCCAGGGTGAACGTCCCGTCGGACGGGAGAAGCTGGCCCCGGTACTTCCAGTGCATGGTCAGGCCGACCGGCAGGACGAACCCGGGCCGGGCCATCCCGTCCGCGTGGCCCGCGTCGACGGACCACTCCTGCATGGCCTGGATGACCGCCTCGACCCCGAGCGATCCGGGGATCACCGGGTCGAGGTGGAAGTGCCGGGCGAAGAACCAGTCGGCCGGGTCGATCGGGCGGACCGCCCGCAGGTAGCCGCGCCCGTGCCGGCCCCCGCCGTCGACGACCTGCACGTCGTCGAGCAGCGCGAGCTGGCCGCGGGCACACAGCGGCGCCGCCGGGTCCGCGCGGCGGGCGGCGACGTCGATCGTGCGGACCGCCGGGGGCTCACCGCCCCGCTCGACGACCTCGTCGAGCCAGGTCGGCACGAGCCGCCCGCCGTCCAGGCCGGTCTGGCGGGCCAGCGCCGGCGCGTTGAAGTAGCCGAACATCGACTCGCCCGTGTAGAACGGCTCGCCGTCGACGGCCATCGAGTAGGAGAAGTCCTGCAGCGCCGTGCCGGGCATCGGGTTCGTCGACATCAGCGTCGAGTGCTGGCGGATGGTCGCGTCGCGCAGCTCCACCTCGCGCAGCACCGTCGCGCTCCCGCCGAGGTTGCGCAGGCTGTAGTCCTCCTCCGGCTCGGCCAGGGTCGCGCCCAGGTAGTAGCCGAGCAGCAGCGCCGACTGCAGCGACGTCTCCATGTAGACGCAGTTGGGCATCGAGGCGTTCGCGGTGTCGGCGTAGTACCAGCAGTCCGCCGCCGCGTCGTACTCGGTGATGTGGGTGGCGCCGCCGCGCAGGTCGCCGCGGCGGGAGTCCGACGCCATGATCCGGTCGACGAGCCGCAGCCCGCCCCCGGGCAGCCGGGTGGCCCGCCGCCCCCGGTAGGCGCCGAACTCCGGTCCCAGCCCGATGCCCTGGTCCCCCCGGGCGCAGTGCGCCATGTGGAACTCGCTGAGCAGTGCCCGCTCCCCGGCGGCGTTGCGCCGGCCGAGGAAGGCCGTGACGGCGCCGCCGTGGTCGGGCCCGATCGGCGTGCCCGGGCGCTCCCGGACGGTCACGGCCACGTCGCGGATCTCGGCGACGACCCGTCCACCGGCCTGGACCAGCACCCGGGCGGCCAGCCAGGGCCGTGGCAGCAGGTCGATCGTGTCGACGTCGAGCACGACCTCCCCGCCGGTGCCGTCCCACCGCGGCGCGCCGTCGGCGCCGGTGCCGGTGCCGGTGCCGGCACCGGCGCCGACGAGCGTCACGGTGGGCGCGGGATGTGCCGGGCCGGTGCGCGGGCGGCCGTCCGGGTCCTCCGCGGGCGCCGCGGGGACGAAGCGTGCGTCCGCCAGGCACAGGTGCAGGCCGACATACAGCGCGAAGACCCGCAGTGCCTGCCCGGCCGCGGTCAGCAGATCGGCGGTGAGCGTGTCGGTGCCGCTCGCGGCGTCCAGTGGCAGCAGGCCGGCGCGCAGGGAGCCGGCCGCGCTGGCACCACCATGTGTGCGCAGCCCCGCCACCCAGGCCAGCAGCGGCCGGGTGCCCGGGTCCACGAGCGTGAGGTCGGGGCTGACGCCCTCCTGGTCGTAGGCGGGCCCGAAGACGCCCGCGATCTCGCCGCGGCCGAGCGCGGCCAGGTCCGCGGCGGTGAGCTCACGGCGCTCCGTGCGCGCCAGCGCCTTGAAGGACGCCTCCGTGACCGGGTCGGTCTCCGAGCCCGGACCGGTGGGTGCTGGCGCGACCTCCGCCGGCCCGGTCTCAGGAACGGCCGCCGCCGTGACCGCAGCCGTGATCGCCGGTGCGAGGGTCGGTGCGGCCGCCGTGATCGCCGGTGTCGCCGCCGTGGCGATCGCCGGTGTGACGGTGGTCGCGGGGCGGCTGGTGACGGTGACGGTGCCGGTGGGCGCCGGGCCGGCGAGGGTGAGCCGGCTCAGCGCGAGCTGCGCCGTCAGCGCGGAGTCGTGCGCCGCCGCGACGACGGCGCCAGCCTCGCGGATGAGCCCGGCGATCCGCGTTGTGGCGAGATCACCCGCCCCGGTGAGCGCGGTCCCGGCGGGCAGCGGTCGCTCCACCGCCGCCACCGTGGTCGCCACGGGGGGCACCAGAGCGAGCGCCCCCGTGGGTGCCACGGTGGTCGCCGTGGTCCCTGTGGTCGCTGTGGTCGCTGTGGTCGCTGTGACCGCCGTGGGCGTGGCCGGGGCGGTGAGCCGGAGCGCGTCGAAGGGCTCGCCCTCGAAGCCGAGCTCGTCGTCGAACGCGGCGGCCGGCAGCGCCCCGGGGCCGAAGCCCGGCACGGACATGCGGGGCGCCTCCTCGGCGATCGTCATGACGTCCCCTCCTGCGCCCAGCGCGCGGCACCCTCGGCGAACTTCGCCGCCATGTCCGGGGTGGCGACCATCGCCACGTCGTGCAGGCGGACGAGGATCCGTCCGTCCCGGCCGACGGCGGTCACCCGGTTGAGCAGGCCGGTGTCGCGGACCCGGGTCTCGTCGACCACCACGGCGAACGGCTCGTCCGCGGGCAGCGGTGCCCGGTAGTCGATCCGCCCGACGGCCAGCGGCAGGCAGGCCTGGCCGGTCACCCAGCGCCCGAGCACCGACGGGCCGTGCAGCAGCAGGTCGGCCAGCGCGGGATCGTGCAGCGTGGCGGCGAACGCGCCGTGCGCGACCGGGGCCGCCGGCAGCCGGCACTCGATGACCAGGTTGCGGTCACCGCGCTCCAGGACCCGGGTGATCCCCCGCAGCAGCGGCCCGTGGAACAGGGTGCCGCCGGTGTAGATCTCCAGGCCGTCCTGCGCGCCGGGCCCCGACCACAGCGCCTCCAGCCGCGACCAGTCCTCCACCTGCGTCGGCGCCGGTGGCCGCGCGGCGAGGACCAGCGTCGCCGCGTACCGGGAGACGCCGATCGGCAGCGCGCCGGGGCTGCGCACGCTCGCCTTCACGACGAGCCGCTCACCCGCACCGGCCGGCCCGCCGGCGCTCGGGTCGGGCTCGGCTGCCGCGGCGTGCACCCGCAGGGTCAGCTCACCCGTCCCGTCGAACACCACACCCTTGTGGACGTCGAAGTCGCGGACCTCCACGACCGCGAGCCCCGGGTGGGCGCGCTCGACGACGCCCGCGAGCCAGCCGATCGCGAAGGTCGCCGGCAGGACGGGGAACCCGCCGACCTGGTGGTGCCTGATGACCGGGTGCTCGGCGATCTCGCCGAGGTCGCGGCGGGCCACCAGGGCCGGTGCGGGCCGCACCCCGCCCGCGCCGGTCAGCGCCTCGGCTGACCCGACCAGCAGGCGGACGTCGGCGGTGCCCGGCGGCTCGAACTGGTCGGCGAACACCTCGGCGCCCTGCGCCCGGTCGATCAGCGCGACACCGCGGGAGCGGAACAGTTCGCGCAGGTCGGCGTCGACCATGCCGCCGTCCCAGGCGCCCCAGTCGATCGCGGTGATGTGCCGGCCGGGCGCCGCCTGCTTCCAGCCGGCGGCGAGCCGGCCGAGGGCCTCGTTCGCCGCCGCGTAGTCGGCCTGACCCGGGTTGCCCATCAGGCCCGCCACAGAGGTGAACAGCACCAGATGCCCCAGCGGCGAGGCCGCGCCGGAACGGGATGCCTCGGGTGAGTCGAGGGCGCCGAGCGCGTCGAGGACGTTGCGCAGCCCGGTCAGCTTCGGGGTCAGGACCCGGCGGACGGCGTCGGGGGTCTTGGCCTCCAACGTGCTGTCGGCGAGTGCCCCGGCACCGTGAACGAGGGCGTTGGCCACGTCCCGGTAGGGAGCCAGCGCGGCCCGTACCGCCGCCCGGTCGGCGATGTCGACGCTCAGGTAGACCGCGGTGGCGCCGGTCGCGGCCAGCGCCGCGAGGGTGTCGCGGATCTCGCGGCGGGCCAGCACGTCGCGGCGCGCCGCCTCGGCCTGCCGGGGCGTCGGGCGTGGGCCGTCGG
>NZ_ADGX01000256.1 GCF_000177675.1 Parafrankia sp. EUN1f | reverse complement strand
GGTTGACGTTCCGGAAGGCGGCGGTGCGATGAAATCCATGTAATGCTCGCCGGGCTCCCTGGTGCGGCAGCATGCCGTCCACCGTGATGAAGTTCCCTTCTGGGGGAGACACGGACGATGCGGGCAACCCCCGCGTGCTCCGGCTGTCCCCGCGCCGTGGCCACGACCAGGCGGGCGACGTCACCGACCTGCGGCTTCGCATGGATGTACTCGGAGTCGTGTGGCGTGATGTTGCGGTGCCCGGCGACCCGAACGATGGCTCTCACCAGCTGAGCTCCTTCAGCTTCTCGACGAGCCGCGTGACGGACTTCGACGCGGCATCGCCTTGGTTGTCCCCGTCGACGGCGTCGCTTATCGGGCACATCCGGCGGTCGAACGAATCGGCTGTGGCGTCGAGCGACATCGAGGTGTGGCTTGACCGGAACCGCGGCGTGCGGCGTGGGCCGGGCTGGGGGATGGTCAGGCGCTCGGCCGTCGCTGATCGGTGAGATCGTCCGGGAAGGTGCCTGGCGGAGTGCTCCCGACAGCGTGGGAAGCCGATGTCGACACCCACATCACCGAACTCGCTGAGAGCGTGACGACCGGACCGTCGGCTCGTGGTCCGCCACCCAGCCCCAACAGGTGATGACCGCCGGCGCGGTCGAGACCGCCACGGTCAAGTAGTTGGCGGAGCACGTCGACGGGGACGCCGGCGTCGGCGTGCCGCTGCGCGTAGGAGTGCCGGTAGGCGTAAGGGAACACCGGCTGCTTGTCGAACTCGGCCGTCGTTGCGCCGTGGGTGACCAGTAGCGGCGGCAGCGCGTCCACCCAGGCGCGGTGGACCTCGTAGAGGACGCCGACGCGGAACGGCTTCGCGCCGTGCGCGTTCATCTTCGGCGCCGGCAGCAGTCGCAGCTGCGGCGGGGGTGTCGGGGAAGCGGTCCCGGACCCGCTGCTGCTGGGCGACGATCAGGCTCGCGGTCGCGTCCGTGATCGGCAGCTCCCGACCGGAACGGCCGCATTGATGTTGTTCCAAATCAGGATGTACTTGCCCTGCCCACCGCGGGTGAGGCAGTCGAACGGCAGGTCGCAGATCTCCTCAGGCCGCCGGCCGATGTCGATGAGCAGCTCGATGGCCGTGCGGGCGTCCTGGCAGGTAGTCACGGTCGCCACCGCCGGCAGCCCCTGACACAGCTGGCGCAGGATCTCGGCGGGCAGTGCCCGGCCGGGGCGGTCGACGCGGTCCTTGGCGGGGACGTCCTCCTTCACGAGGGTGAAGTCGTCGGGCAGTCCTGCCGCCGCCTCGCCGGGCCGGGTCAGCCCTTGCCAGCGGGCGGCGGCCAGCACGGTGCGGACGTGGCGCAGGATGTCAATCCGCCGGTTCGCGCTGAGCGCGCCGGACTGCGCCAGGAACGCCAGCCGCTGGGTGAACGCCACCGTGTCCGCCCGGCCCAGCCGCGCCGGGACGGTGCCGTGGTCGTCGCGCTGTAGCCGCAGGCTGGTGCCCAAGATGACCGGGTCATACAACATCAGATCGCCGACGCCAGCCGTGATTGTCTCCGTCGGCCATCGCCGGGGCGGATGGGCGGCGGCCGTCGCACGTCGCCGCTCGCCCGGCCCGGCTCCCGAGCTTGACCTCAACCGAAGTTGAGCATCGAGGCTGGGAGCGGGGCCCGCGCGACGGCAGGCGGGCCAGACGGAACAGCCAGGCGACGGAGAAGGGTGCATGGCCGACAAGAGCTTCTACTCGATCATCGACTACGCGGTAGACGGACCCGATTCGCAGCGGGGGCTGGTCGAGGCGTTCGCGGAGATCCAGCGACAGTGGGTGAGCTTCTATCCGGGCTACCACTCGGCCCAGATCTTCGCGAGCATCGACGGCACCCGCGTCTACAACATCGTGCGCTGGGCGTCGGAGGCGGACTTCCGGCACTTCGAGCAGGTCTCCGACACTGCCGGGCGGATCGCGGCGATCCAGACCGCGGTCGCGGGGGTCACCGGTTGGGCCGAGCCACGCATGACCGGGGCGCCCCGCTTCACGGTGGCGCGGGAGGTCGGGCCCGGCCCGCGCCCGGCCGACGCCGCCGCCGCACCCGCCAGCTCGGAACCCGCTGAGCGCACCGAGGACGTCACCGAGGACGCCGGGTGACGGTCACGGTCGAGGTGTGGGTGGACGTCCTGTGCCCCTGGTGCTACCTCGCGGAACGGCGCCTGATCGCGGCGATCCAGAAGGTGGACGATCCGGGACAGGTGGACCTCGTGTGGCGCAGCTTCGAGCTCGGCCCGGACCTGAGTCGGGTGCCGGGCCCGACCGCGGCCGCGGAGATGCGCGACGGCACCTGGTGGGGCGACCAGGCCAGCGCCCGGATCGCCCGTATTCGCGCGCTCGGCGCGGCCGAAGGCCTCGATCTGAATCTCGAGGCCGCCCGGCCGGTGAACTCCTTCGACGCGCACCGGCTGGTGCAGCTCGGCGCCCGCCATGGTCGGGCAGGTCAGGTGCTGCGCGGGCTGCTGTACGCCTACCACACCGAGGGACGCAACATCGCCGACCTGGAGGTGCTGCGTGCGGTGGGCCAGACGGCCGGGCTCCCGGACGGTGACCTGCGGACCGTGCTGGCGGGCGACGCCTACGCGGACGCGGTGCGCGCCGACGAGCGTCGTGCCATCGAGCTGTCCGTGACCGGCGTCCCGACGATCGTGACAGCCGGCGGCACTCCGACACCCAACGTGCAATCCGTCGAGGCGCTGCGAAGCCTCCTCCAGCGGGCGATCGACGGCTAGCTAGGCGTCGTTACTGGTAGGCGCGGGTGCGGGGGCCGCAGCGCAGCCGGGTAATGACAATGCAGCGCAGCGCGGAGTTGGCCTGGCGATTGCCGATCTGGCCTCTGTCACGCAAACCCGGCTCGACGCGATCGCCGACCGGCTCAACGATCGGCCCTGCCGCGTCTTCGGCGGCCGTACCCCGCCAGGTCTTCACCGCGGCAGCCTTCGC
The DNA here is from genome assembly GCF_000177675.1 of Parafrankia sp. EUN1f. Taxonomy (GTDB): domain Bacteria; phylum Actinomycetota; class Actinomycetes; order Frankiales; family Frankiaceae; genus Parafrankia. The sequence goes on along the minus strand of NZ_ADGX01000256.1, from coordinate 4,801 downwards.
CTGAACACCGACCCGCCTGCGGGTCATCCGGTGCTGTCGCACTGGCCATCACCAGCGGCGTTGCGTTCATCCCTCGAGACCGCCACCGAATACGGGACAGGACCACGACCACCTGACGCACCGGCCTCCGACGAAACAGCGCCGGCGGGATCTCCCGCCTGGCCCCGGCAGAGGGCGAGCTTGTGCCGGGTATTCAGGGTGTGGGGGTGGTCGGGGCCCAGCACCCGCAGGAACTCCCCCAGCAGCTGCTCGAAGGCGGTCGCGGCGCCGGCGGGGTCCCCCGCCTGGCCCCGCCAGCCCGCGAGGTTGCCCCGGGTGTTCAGGATGTCGGGCCAGAAACACCGATCTTGAAACAGTCCCGCCGGCTGTCAGACGGCGCCAACGAGTGCGGTGAGCGCGGCACCCGCCTCAGCCGCGGGTTAGTCTCGACGGCGAGTTCTGCAGTGTCTGCGGGCGAATGTTCCGGGCCAAGGCCTAGCCGACGCCGTAGTCATCGGTCGCCCGCGAGCCCGCGGGCCGGATAGCTGGTGCGCCGGTTGAGGGCGTGTGCGTAGTGGCCGAGTCCCCCCTCGGACACAACCTTTACGCCTACTTGCCTTGGGGCAGGCGTCGCTGCGACCAGCAGGCGTCGCTCAGAGGGCTTGTAGGTCAGGCGGACTCCCAGCGCGGCGTAGACCTTCGCCTTGTCCTCCGGATCGGCGTCGCGAAGCACCCGACGGAGATCGTCAAATCGCTCGACAAGATCCGCGATCTCCTGGCGGGACAAACGCGGCCGTGCCTGTCGGGAGCGGGTGGCGAGGACGGCCTGCGCGGCGGCGCGCTGCGCTGTCGTCTCCGCGATCCAACCCACGACAGTCGTCTCGTCGGCGCCCGCGTCAAGGACGGACCGGTAACGGGCGAGCTTGCGGTCGCATTCAGCCACCTGCCTCTGCGCGGCGGACCGGCGAGGGTCGTCCTCTTCCTGCGCTTCCGCTTGGGCCTGGGTCATGGCGTCGATCGTGTCGGCGACGTGGTGGGGCGCGAAGCGGGTGAACAGCCAGTCGTCGAGGGGCCGGACGATCGCCGCTTCACGCAGGTAGACGTTGCTCGGATGGTGCACGTGGTTCACCAGGGCGTATTCCTGAGGGTAGCGGCAGCGGTAGTGCGCCTTCCCGTTGATCCAGTTGCCCTGCATCTTGCGGGTGCACAGACCGCAGTGCAGCATCCCGCGGAACAGGTAGCGACGGGTGTCGCGCCGCTGGCCGCGTTCGCTGGGCGGGACGATCCTGCGGGCAGCACGCAGGGTCTGGGCCTGGGTGAAGGTCTCGATGTCGATGATCGCCGGATGAGCCTGCTCGGTAGACCACACCCAGGTCTCGGTCGAGTTCCACCGAAACTTGGTCTCATAGCCGAGAGCTACATCGTCGACGTCGAGCAGAACGTCTTCCTTGCGCTGCTTCCCCCAGATCTCGTGGCCGGTGTACCGAGGGTTGGAGAGGATCGTGCGGATCGCGCCCTTCGACCAGGCCAGACCTTCACGATGGCGGTTGCGGGCCCGATCGTTGGCGGACGGGCACGGGATCCCGTCGGCAGTCAGCCCTTCCGCGATCGCGAAGACCCCTGCGCCGGCGAGGAACCTCTCGAAGATCCGGACCACCACGGGGGCGGTCGCAGGATCGGGTTCGAGTCGGTGCAGCCGTCGCCCATCGGCGGCCTTGCCCGGGTTCGGGTGTGGCCCGGCGTCGGCGAGCCGGTACCCGTAGGGCGGCCGGCCCCCGAGATAGCGGCCCTCGACCTTGGTCTGCGCCTGCATCGCCGACCGCACCCGGATCTTGATCCGGTTCCGCTCCCCTTTGGACATGCCACCGAACACCGACATGATCATGTCGTGGGCTTCCGACGTCGGGTCAATCGGCCCGCCGACCTCGGGCACCCACAGCGCGACGCCGTAATGCTCGAACACAGGCATCGTCAGGCTGTACTGGTTGCCGTAGAACGCGCGGTGCGGTTCACCGACCACCACAGCATCAAAGCCGCGGTCCCGGTCGGCCAGCGCAGCAAGAAGCAGGCTCGCCTGCGGACGCCGTTTCCACGGCAGCGAACGTGACTGGCCGACATCGAAGTACTCGGCAACGATCTCCCCATGGCCGTCGATCAGCGCCGCAGCGCGGGCCATCTGCCAGTTCCGGGAGGCCTCAGGATCCTGCTGGTCCTCGGTCGATACTCGCCCCGTGAAGGCAAACCGTATCCGAGCCGGCTTCGGTCTTCCGATGGCGGCCGTCAGAGTGGGAGATGACGTCATCCAAATCACCACTTTCCGTGTCTCACAGGATTGATGTTCTGCGGATGGCCGGCTCTACCTGGCCAGCGCACCTGGGAATACTCAAGAACGGTCTCCCCGCCTCCGACGGGCGCGGCCATCGTCTCCGGTCCCTGCGGATTCACCGGCAGGTCTATGCTCGCCGACAGCAAGCAGTATACGCAACAAGGCCCGCGCCGCATCAGGGGAAAGCGACAGAGAATCATCAAGAAAGATGACACGAATAGTGTCGTCACGACGTCCACCTACTCGGTTACAGGCCGTACCCGCCTCGTCCCGCCCAGCCGGTTCCTCGCCGCCATGCAGCCGAGCGCCAGCTTCCTCACCCAGGCTTTCAAGATCGGCAGACTCTGCGGAAGAGCCTTGCTTCTCCTTTCTCACGGTCACCGGCTCCCACACTCGCGAACCGCCGACAGACTCCAGTAGGAGCGATCACACCATTTCCCTGACCTCGCGGCCAGCCAACCGCCCACCCGCAAGACTTCCAGCATCCCCGAGCACCGACTGAAACCTTTTCCCACACAGGAACTTGTCATGCCAATGAACACTCAGCCTGACGATCCCCGAAATTTTCCCCCAGACTTACACCACAGGAGCACGAAAAACTCGATGTTCACTCGCCGACGCCTCCCCCCTTGAAGACCGACAGGGAACCCCTTCGCCGTCCCCAAAATTGTCACCACCGCACGAGCGAAGCCCAGATAAGCACGAGCTATGCAGAGGTCGCCGTAACCACCGACACCGAATAATCCCACCACAAACCTCAGACCTATAACCACCCGGAACATTGCAGGGACTTTTCGATCTTTCTCGATATCGCTCGACAGCACCCCTGACCTGCACTGATAGTGATGCGGACCGTGCGTCACCCACCATCGACAAGCATCATCGCTCGGCGTTTTATGGCTCTATTCTGGTACCATCATTCTCGGTCGGGGGGCCCAGAACACGATGGAGCACGCCATGCCCCGCACCGGCAGACCACCGCTCGGCCTCGGAACCTACGGCGAGATCCGGACCTACAAAATGGAGTCCGGGCGCTACAAGGCACGTACCCTCTACCGCGACTTCGACGGCGTCACCCGTCCGGTCGCCCGGAACGGCGCGAGCAAGAACGCCGCGGAGGCCGCCCTCAAGAGCCACCTACGCGATCGGGTGTGGGAGGCCGGCGCGGAGTCGGAGATCACCTCCAACTCCCGCGTCGAGGCGCTCGCCGACGCCTGGTGGGCCGAGTTCTCCACGCAGGACAAGTCCCCCGGCACCTTCCGCCTCTACCGCGACCGGCTGGACAACCAGATCATCCCGGCACTCGGGAAGCTGCGCGTCCGGGAGCTGACGACCGGCGCCGCCAACCGGCACATCAGCACGGTCAGCGAGAACAACGGCGCCGGCGTGGCCAAGGCAACCCGCACGGTGCTCAGCAACATGTGCGCGTTCGCCTGCCAGCGCGACGTGATGAAGACGAACCCCATCCGCGAGGTGGCGCCGTCCGCCCGAAGGTCAAGAAGGTGCCCAAGGCCCTCAGCATCCCCGAACTCCAGCAGCTACGCGCGCTGTTCACCTACGACCCCGTCGCGGTGCGCAGGGACATCCCCATGCTGTCGAGCATCCTGCTCGCCACCGGCGTACGGATCGGAGAATGCCTGGCCTTCGTCCAGGACGCCCTCGACCCTGGCGAGGGCTCGATCGAGGTACGGGGGACGGTAATCTGGCTCAAGGGTACGGGGCCGATCATCAAACCTGCCCCCAAAAGCGCCGCCGGCTTCCGTAGGCTCCTCCTACCGACCTGGGCGGTCGACCTCCTCAAGCACAGGTTCAAGAAGTCGGCCGAGATCAGCAAGCCGGTGCCCGTACTGAACGGGGAGGCGTGGAACTCCCCACTGGCATTCCCAACCGCCAACGGGCGGATACGTGACGTCACCAACGTCGAGACCTACTGGCGGGAGGCTGTCACCGAGGCAGGCTTCGACTGGGTGGTACCACACACCATTCGGAAAACCGTCGCGACCGAGATGGACCGCGCGGGCCGAACAGCACGCGAAATCGCGGACCAGCTCGGCTGTCGGTGCCGAGCGAAATCTGACCAGGCGTTGCCGAAGTAAAACGGCGCACCCTCCAGCCTTGGAGGGTGATCACTGTGGAGGACTGGGCCGAGATCCGGCGGCTGCATCGCGCTGAGGGTGTCTCGATCAGCGAGATCAGCAGGCGGTTGGGGATCGCGCGGAACACCGTGCGGCGTGCTCTGGTCTCGGACCGGCCGCCCCGCTACGAGCGAGCGCCGCGGCGGCGGTTGACCGACGCGGTCGAGCCGGCGGTGCGGGCGCTGCTGGCCGAGTATCCGCGGATGCCAGCAAGTGTGATCGCGCAGCGGATCGGCTGGACGCACTCGTCGTCGATCCTGCGGGACCGGATCAGTCAGATCCGCCCCGAGTACGCCGGCGTGGACCCGGTGGACCGGGTGACGTACGAGCCGGGACAGGTCGCGCAGTGCGACCTGTGGTT
>NZ_ADGX01000257.1 GCF_000177675.1 Parafrankia sp. EUN1f | reverse complement strand
GCCGCCCGCGCCGGGCCGCCGCTGCCACCCGACCCGGCGGGCCGGTGGAGCCGCCGGCGGGGGCGATGCTGGCGGCGCTGGCCCGGTCGCTGCGGGCCGCCCCCAGCCGGGAGGTCGCCATGGGGCTGATCGACGACCTGGGCCCGCTCACCGTCCCGGCGCTACGGAAGTTGGCGGCCGACCTGGAAATCAAGGGTGTCCTCGGACGTGATCCCCGGTCGGCCGTTCTACAGAAGATCGTTGAAGGGACCGTCGGCCAGCGGCTGCGCTCGGAGGCGATAGCCGCCCCCGACCGAACCTGACCGACCCGGGCACCGGGCCCAGGCACGCGGGCCAGCGACCTGCCAGACCTTCCCGCCCTACCAGCCGGGCATCGTGATCCGGATCGCGGTCGGGCGCTCCGGATCGCGCCGGCGCACCGTGCGTACGACCTTCGACGTCGCCGCCACCAGCGGGGCTGCCAACCGGTATCGGCGTTTCACCATGGCACGGGTCGCGCCGGTCCGCTCCGGCACGATTTCCGCCATGACCTCTATCGGGCCTTCCGAGGCCCGCCCGCGGGCGTCGCACGGGGCGACGGTCGCCCGCGGCGAGCCGCGCAGCCGGCGTGCCTTCCCGCTGCTCTCGTCCGTAAGGACCAACAGTTCCGCTCCGTTGACCACGAACCAGACCGGCGTCGAGACGGGACGTCCGTCCTTGCGGAATGTGGTCAGAGCGAGATACTTCGCGGTTTGGGTCCACGTTGGCAGTGTCACGGTTGACGGCATGGCGGGAACCGTAGTCCGCGCCCGGCCGGGTGTCCCACCGCCCGGCCGGTAAGCCCGAAGGATCCACGCGGTACGGCCGCCCCGTGTCCAGCTGCCACTGGGCCGCGCCGGCATCAGCCATGGGGTCGGAAAGCGCACGGAAGCCCCTTCCTGCTCACTTCGCGCGCGACCGAAAGGAGTACGCTGCCAAATGCATGTGCAAAGCGACCGATTCCGACCGGCACACCACACCCCCTTGACAGCATGCACCTCTTTGACACAATCGGGCACCCGACAAACACCCCGACGTTCGAACGCGGAGCGGGCAACAGTGGACCGAGCCCATAGAAGCAGCATCGGCCCAGGTCCCAGCGCCCCCCGAGCAGAGTTCAGGTCCGGTCTTCGCGGCCCGGCCAGCACTCGGAACACAGAAGCGTTGAGGTCTAGCAGAGACAAATATCGTCTAGCTATTTGCACTAAAATGAACCGGCTCGCGGAAGGACCCCCGCGCAAGCTGGCCAGCCGTGGAATCGACCCCGAACGTCCCGGCCCGAGCCTGCCCGGCCCAGCGCGGGGCGTCCCTTATGGGCGCGATGCCCCGGAGGGGACACTGTGGCGGCGCCTGCACCGGCGCCAAGGAAAGGCACAAAATGGTACAGGCGGCCAGAAAGCAAAGATCGGACAAAGGGCGCGTACGGGTAAACGCGCGGGACTTTCGATGCCTGACCTGGTTGTTGGAGATGGGTTCGGTCTACGAGGATGACCTGGCAATCGTGCTCGACCCCGCGATGCAGACCTCCCGTGACGCGGCGCGGGCGGTGGTTCGGCGCTGGATGCAGGCGGATCTGGTCCACGCGGACGGCCTGTTCGCCAACCGGGGCCGGATCGTGCGCCTCACCGAGAACGGTGCGCGCCTCGTCGGCGAAGTCGACCACCGCGCCGACGAGCCGGTGACCGCGGCCGTGCATGCGGCCGAGGCCGCGCGGACCCGGCTGCTCCTGGAACACCAGACACCGGTGGTGGGCGTTGCGGTCGTCGGCTGGGTGAGTCCGCGCCGATGGCGCGCGGAGAACGAGTCGGTGGTCGCCGCCGGCGCGCTCGTGCCGGACGGCGTTGCCCGCCTCGCCGACGGCTCCAGCGCCGCCGTCCAGGTGGAACGGGTGTTCCGCGAGATGCCCTCGGTGGTCACCGCCGCCGTGGACCTGCTGCGCAGGTTCCCCCGGGCGATCTACGCCGTTCCATCGATGATCGACGGCTTGCCGGGCCTCGTCGAGGCCGCACTGAACCAGGCAGTCGGGCAGATCCGAGCGGACGGGTCGGTACCCGGCACGCCGACCTTCGTCCAGATACCCGACCGCCTCGTCCCAAACCGCACCAGCGTCACGGCTGAGGAGACGGGCAACCTGAGGACCACCCGGCCAGGGGCCGCCTCGCGGCAAGGTCGCCCTTGGCCCCGCTGACGGTTGGCGGCCGGGCCGTTCCGGGCCCGGCCCGGAACGCGGCGATGGCCGGGAGCGGACATAAAAAAGGCCGCCCGGGGTACGGGGGGATCCCCGGGCAGCTGGTACATGTTTGCACCCTCGTGCCGTCCAATGCAATGGGGCGGCGGCGATGGCTGGTCACACTCGACCCGACCAGCACGAAGAGTGTTCGCTCGACTGCACTTGGCCGATCCGGGGAGCCCGAACAGCCACAGTCCAGGCACTCTGGGGCGCTGTCGCTGGCGGAGCGTAATCGTCGGCGCGAGTGTCGATCGCCGGTCACCGATCGCCGACCCAGGCTTCGGTTCCCTAGGCGGCCACTGTGGCGGCCGCCAGCGGAAGGACCACATCGGGGAACCGGTGGATCAAGGTCGCGGAGATCGTCTTCTCCCCGCCCTCGCCGAAGACCTCCGCCAGGACCGCGCAGCGCCTACGGTCGAGCCGGCCGGCCCGGTGCAGGCCCCGCAGCCGCAGCAGGCCCGGCAGGTGGGACTCGATGGCGCACTGGTCCGGGCGCGGTGCGCCGTCCAGCCAGGCGTCGAACTCGCCGCCGGCCATGACCTCCCATACGACGGCATCCGCGACGGCGCCCGTGGCATCCGTGACGGTGACCAGATGCGGCACGCGGACCAGCTCGGCCAGGCCGGTCAGGTCGGGACGGGTGCCGGAGGTGATGACGTGGACCTGCCGTTCGGCACGCAGGAACACCGATCGCAGGTGCGAGGCGAAGGCCAGCGCCAGCGCGCTTCGGCCGGGCAGGCCGCCATGCTCGTGCATCACGACCGCGTCGACACCCGGCCCCCGCACCCGCTCGGCGGCGGCACGCGCCAGCCAGCTCGGTTCCACGATGTCGAAACTCACCTGTGTGCGGCGCCGCTCCAGCAGAGTGTCGACGTCGGCGGGACCTCCCAGCCGGGCCACGACCGGGTCGGGCAGCCAACGGCAGACGATCAGACCATCGGCCCGTGGCAGCGACAGAAGCGGGAGATCCCCGGAGGTGAAGATCCGATCTGTGATCGGCGGCGTCATTCGGCTCTCCGGTGCGCGCACAGGGCATGGCAGCGCTCGCGGCAGCCCCGGCGGGTCGAGGTCGAATCGGTAGGTGTCGAACCCAGCCGCGACGCGGCGGTAGGACGCCGCCGGATCAGCGGCAGGCAGTCGAGAAGGCCCGAGCCGGCAGGAACCTGCCAGATCGCTGCCGTACCGGCTCACACCAACAACCTCCAGACAGGCCGCACAGGGCTCGTGGAGACCCGTGCATGGCTCAGCGGGAAAACCGCGGCGGGGAGATCCGCCAGCCCCTGACGAGATCGCCGACCGGACGCCGGTGTCCGGTCGCGACCCAGCGGGGCGGACTACCTCGAGATCACAAGATCCCGTCGTAGCGCCGAGCAGTCGGCTGGTCCCCGCACAATCCGGTTACCCGCTAGTCGGCGTTGGTGCGTTAGCAGGTGGTGCGCTAGCGATGGCACGGTGTTATCGGTGGTGCACTTACAGGTGGCGCGATTACAGGTGGTGCGACCGGGGCCTCGCCCCGGGTTTTCCGGGTACCCGCCCAAGACGGGGATAGACCGTGGTTCACGGTGACCGCCACCCCCAGAGGCAGTCCCCGGTACTCACCGAGTACCGACACGGTCGTTCCCATCAGATGAGCAGGTTGTCGAAATCCCCATCCTTGGCACCGAGGATGAGTGCCTCAATCTCGGCCCGCGTGTAGACCAGAGCGGGCCCGTCGGGATGCCTGGAGTTCCGAACAGCCACAGCGTCTCCGGGTAGCCGCGCCATCTCGACGCAGTTGCCCTGCGAGTTACTCCGCCGGCTCTTCTGCCACGTGACCCATTGAAGTGCTGTGGCCGGCATACCACTGTAGATCTTGGACAAGGTCGATCTCCTGAAGTTCCTTCGTCCGGAGCCAGGCGAGTGCTACCGAGGGTCTGGGAGCCTTTTCTCTCAGGCGGCTCACGGCTCGCCCGCGGCCACGAAACCGCCCCACGCGCAAGGGGTCCAAGCCGACGAGAGGCCTCGTCCTACCTCCCTCCGGGGGTCAGCTCGTGCGCTTGCACGGACTTCGGCTCACGATACAGCACGCGCGTGTGCACGTGCATCGGACCGCTATCCATGTGCACACGACGCTCGCCTGCCGCATCCAGCGTTCGCTCACGAGGCTCCCACCTCCCCCACCGCGCCACCCCTTTGAGGCGGCAAAGCAATACGGGATCAAATCTCGGGCACCGAGAAACGACCAGGCCACACGCACCGGCAACCTGTTCACACCGGCCATGACAGCGCGGCATCCGCAGCCTCCGGTCCACCACGGGCTCCACGAGGGGCGACGAGGGGGTCGGGAGCAACCATCGGGAGCAACCAATCGAAAGGTCCGCGGCCGGCGCCGACCCTCCGCCCGACCCACTACGGGCCGGGTAAACGCGGCCCGCGGGGTAACCCGTTCGACGCGCCGCCATCGCAGCTGGTTACCCGATCGTGCCCTCTCCCCCCGGATGCCTCCGATGACGAACGGCTCCCTCGCACGCCACGAAAATGACACCGGCCTACGCCCCGCAGATGCCGCGATGTGTGCTCCGAGCTGGGTTGCGGGCACCCGGCCAGCTCACCGCGACCCCCTCGCCAGGGCGGCGGCGGCCCACCTTCCAGGCAACGACGAAGGTCCCCTCACCCGCCGGACGCGCCATGGCGAGCCTGTACGGTCAACACGCCGTCCGACTCCGGCGGGTACACCGGGGCCGCACGCCGGGTATTCGCCGGGCCGGCAGGATGTGACACCGCAGCAGCGTGAGGCGGCACCGTGGCGACCGGCCCGCCGGGATTGACAGCACCGAATGAACGGCGCCCCACGTGAACGACACAGAAGGACAACGGAAGGCGGTGCGCACCATGCGGCCGCGGGCGGCTTCGCGGCCCGACAGTGGAAGAGGACACGCACCGTCGCGGAACACCCTCCGGCGGAGCACTACCGCTCGACCACAGCGTGACCCTTCTGCCACAGTGAGGTTCCGGCAACACCGACCGGTTCGAGGGGGTTCGGCGGCAGGCACCTGGGCCAGGCAACTGGTCGGTGCGCGGGCCGCGACAAAGAGGCCTCCCCGGGATGGTGGAGTCCTTACAAGAATCGGCGACCGACCCATCCGACCGGCCGGGCCACCATCGATGCCGCAGCCACCCGGTCGCGCCTCCCCCGGCACGGTCCACGTCGAGGAGGAATGCAACGGTGCGTGGGCGGCAATGAAACAGGCGGTACTCGGAAGGACCTGATCACGCCTGCTTGTGGCTCGTCAAGCCGAGCCGGTGCCGAACACTCAACGTAAACCGTGTATACGTATCTAGTTCACAGCGCGAAGGCGGAACCGGTTGAACCGGGTCGAGAGGCCGCGGGGTGAACGAGGGTAGAAGATCGAATGACGTACTCTTGTATTGACCTATGTCAAGGGGGCCGACAGTGACCAGCACTCAGCCGGGAGGCGGTCCGACCGTCCGTCGGATCCTGCTCGGCTCGCAGCTGCGTCGCCTTCGGGAGGAAAAGGGCATAAGTCGCGAGGACGCCGGCTACCACATCCGGGCCTCCGAATCGAAGATCAGCCGGATGGAGCTGGGCCGGGTGAGCTTCAAGGGGCGCGACGTCGAGGACCTGCTCACCCTGTACGGAGTCACCGACGAGGACGAACGCGAGCCGCTGCTGACCCTCGTCCGCGAGGCGAACCGCCCGGGCTGGTGGCACGGCTACGGCGACGTCCTGCCGAACTGGTTCCAGCCCTACATCGGGCTGGAGGAGGCGGCGCAGCTCATCCGAACCTATGAGCTGCAGTTCATCCCAGGCCTGCTCCAGAGCGAGGAATACGCTCGGGCGGTCATCACGCAGGGCAGCGCCGGCGACCCCCCGGACGTCATCGAGCGACGCGTGAGCGTGCGCATGAACCGGCAGAAGATCCTCTACCGTGAGCACCCACTCCGACTGTGGGTGGTGATCGACGAGGCCGCGCTGTGCCGGCCGATCGGTGGCCCCAAGGTGATGCGTCGCCAGCTCGAACACCTGATCACGATGTGCGCGTTGCCGAACCTGACACTACAGGTCATGCCGTTCACCTTCGGCGCCCATGCGGCGGAGGGCGGCGCCTTCACGATCCTGCGTTTCCCCGAGTCGGACCTGCCCGACGTGGTCTACCTGGAGCAGCTCACCGGCGCCGTTTATATGGACAAAAGGGAAGAAGTAGACATTTACGCAAATGCGATGAACCGTCTCACGGTGGACAGCCCGCCGCCGGCCGCCACACCGGATCTCCTGAACCGGATCGTCGCCCAGCTCTGAACCGCCGGTCCGCCGGTCGGCCTGATATCCACCTACGCCTGCGCCGATCTGGATCCGCGCAGCTCCGCACGGTTCCGCTGTGCATGGAACCGCTGCGTGGAACCACTCGACCCGGCTCAGCCCGATCCGGCCCAGCCTGCCCCTGGCCCGATCCGGCCGTGACATGCCAACCTGGCATATCGCCCCGGGTGCGAGGGCACAGCGGACGCCGCGGCCGCGAGCAGTGCGAGCGCCGCCCATTCAGGGCCCTGGCCAGGTGCTTTGCATGAAAAGGACAGTGGGCCACCCGGACCATCCCGGCTTGGTATGAATGCATCCACTCAGCCGCGCCTGAAGGATGGAGAGCCGGAAGCCATGGTCTCGGCACTCGTCGTGGTCTCCCTCGTTCTGACCGGGCTCGTCGCGGGGACGATGACCATTGGCCTCGTCGCGGTTCGACCCGCGTTGCACTCGCTGCCCACAACCTCATATGTGCTGGTCAAGCAGGCCTTCGACATCAGTTACCCGAAGCTGATGAAGCCGCTTCAGATCACCAGCCTGCTCTCGGCCGTGGCCCTGACCGTGGCCGCGGCGGTGGATGGCGCGACCACCTCCGCGATCTTCGCGGCGGTGGCCTCGGCCGCGGTCCTCACCAACATCCTCGTCACCGTGCGGGGTGACCTTCCAATCAACAACGCCATGGCCACCTGGAAGCCGGAGGCGCCGCCGAGCGACTGGCAGGCCCAGCGTGCCCGTTGGGACTTCTTCAACTCGATCCGGACGACCGCCGCCGTCAGCGCTCTGGTGCTCCTCGCCGTGGCGGCAACGGCCGCCTGATACAGCACCCCGGCTGGTACGGAGTCCTGGCCGCCCCACTCGACGCAGGTACACGAACGCGGCCGGGCCCCTGAACGCGGTGGCCCGGTGGCGCGAGTCCGAAGAAGGAAGGATTGTGGTCGCTGGGACGACCACAATCCTTCACTCTTGCGGATCAGCAGATGACTCTGCGACCGTTTTATCCAAACTTTTCATGAATTGTCGGCATGGCCGGCAGAAGCGTCCGATGGCGAAGACCGGCCGGGGAGCCGCACCGAGAACCTTCGGACCACCCTCAGTAAGACCGCGGCGCCAGGCCACCGCGGCGCCACCGCGCAGCACCACCGGTTCCCGCCACCGCGGTGCTCGGCGGGAATGTGTTCGGCCACCCGAACGCTGGAAAAGCAGGTGCCCGCACGCGGCGTCCC
>NZ_ADGX01000258.1 GCF_000177675.1 Parafrankia sp. EUN1f | reverse complement strand
ATCGACGGAAGCCCGAGGCTCGGGAATCTGCGACGGGCTGTAGTAGCCAAAATTGCTCGGCAGCGGCGGGGGTGGACGAGTCCGGTCGGACGTCAGCAGTCGATGGAGTGCTCGACGAGTTCGGCCCGCAGCTGTGTGAGGGTCGGGTTGTCCGGCCAGGTGCGGTCGTCCTCGACCTCGTGCCCGGAGCCGCGGGCGTCGCGGACCTCGTCGACGTCGAAGTAGTCGACGAGACCGCGGCCCGAGGAGCGCACGTCGTTCTCGAGTTCGACGTCGCAGGTCTGCGGGTCGGCGTCGGTGTTCACCAGGACGTGCGCGTCGTAGGCGACGGTGCGCTTCTTCCCACCCTTGCGCTCGATGTCCGCGGACACGTGGACCTTGCCGTAACCTTTCGTGCGCAGCTTCTCGGCGAACTTGTCCGCATCGTTCTTGGAGCCGCAGGCCGTCAGACCGGTCAACACGCTCGCGGTGAGCACGAGGGCGATCCCGCCCCTGACCATGGGTGTCCGCTGCTGCCTGGTCATGTTTTCTCGTCCTGCCTTCCACCACACAAGGTCGACACGTCTCGAGCAGAGGTCGACATGACCTGAGCCGGGTCGGTCCAGAATGACCCCTTCGCCCGGAAGGCACCCGCCTGTGTCACCTATTGGGCAGGCACCTCCGTCACAGACAGGCACCCCCGGGCAGGCGCCCCCGGGCAGCACCCCCGGGCAGGCACCGGCGTTGGTACGCACTGCCGGTCGTGACCTACGCGCGAACCGAGTGAACCAGCTGCTCTCAGGACTGGACGGAGACCCTGAAGGCGCAGCCGGCCTCGGCGAGGTAAACCTCGCCAGGACTGCCCGCGTTGAGCATGACCGGGCCGTCGCCCTTGTGTGCCGTGACGAAGTCGAGTGACCGACCGTCGATCGCACGCAGCGTGAGCTCGCAGTCCGTCGCGTCGCCGAAGTCAATCGGGTCGACCGAGATCCTCCCCGACGTGTCGAACACGGAGGTGTCCCCGCTGTAGGCCATCTGGACGAAAGGGAGCGGGGTTTTGGCCGGGCTGTCGTCGGCGCTCACCAGGCAGCCGTCATTGTTGACGGTCCAGTGGAACACGCCGGTGTTCGCGACCTGGTAGGCCTTCCGGCTGTAGACCCCCTCGAACAGCTGGACCACGGCACCATCCGCGTCCAGCACCGTCACCGTGCAGCCTGTGTCGTCATTCCCCTCGATCTGGTCGTCGATGGTGATGCGCCATGGCTCGCTGGCTGTGAACTCGGCGGACTCGGCGGACTCGGCGGGGGACTCGGTGTCGTCGTCCTGAGTCAGGACGAGGCCGATGATCCCACCCACCGCGGCGATCAGCAGCACGGCCAGGACCGCGACGAGCCGGCGCGCTCCGCTGGGTCCGGTGGGTCCGGTGGGTCCGGTTGCGGGCGGAGCTGCCGGCGGCACGCCCTCCCGTGCGGGCTGATCCGCCGAAGACTGATCCGTCCAGGTCGCACGCACCGGGGTCGACGGTGGGGTGTCCGCCAGGTTTGCTTCGAGAACCCGGGTCACCGGGAAGGCGACGCCGCTGGGCACCAGCCCCACGAGAGCTTCATAAAGATCCACGGCGGTCGGCCGGCTCGCCGAATCACGAACCATCGCGGTCGTGACCAGATCACGCAGCGCAGGTGCGATCAGCTCGCGGTCGACTACGGGCTCCGCGACGGCGACCCTGGCCAGCACAACCTCCGGGCTGCCGGTGCCGAACGGCGCCTTTCCGCTCGCGGCGAAGCAGAGCAGCGCGCCCCAGGCGAAGATATCCGCGGCGGCCGTGACCTCCTGGCCGGAGATCTGCTCCGGCGAATGCCATCCAGGGGTGCCGACGAAATGGCCGGTCGACGTCAGGGCGACCGTGTCGGTCACGGACGCGATGCCGAAGTCGATTACTTTCGGCCCGCTGGGCGTCCACAGCACGTTCGACGGCTTGAGGTCGCGGTGGACCAGGCCCGTCGTGTGAATCGAGAGCAGCGCCTCGGCGAGCCCCGCGGCCAGGACCAGCTGCGCGTCCGCGGCGAGCGGGCCGTCCGCCCGCACCTGCTCGGCGAGGTTGGGCGCGTCGAAGAACTCTGTCGCGAGCCACGGGCGGTCGGCGGTGAGCTCGAAGTCGACCAGCCGGGCCGTACGTGCGCCCCCACCCGGAAACAGGCCTGGACCTCACGCTGGAAGCGGCGGCGGAAATCCGCGTCATCGGCCAGCTCCGCACGGACGAGTTTGACCGCCACCCGCCCGAACGGACCTTCAGCAAGATAGACGACACCCATGCCACCGGCGCCGAGCCGGCCCAGAACCCGGTGACGCCCAAGCACTTCGGGGTCGCCAGGCCGAGGCTCCTGAAGGAGAACACCGGTCTCGGTCATCGTCGGTGGCGCTCCTCAGCGGTCCGGGCTACGACTTATCGGGTCACGCGGCGCGCATACTCCACGCAGGCTGAATATGCCACGTGTGGGACACCGCCGGGCAGCCAGTCCGGTGCGGCAGGCGGCCGAGCCACGAGTCGTACCCGGTCGGTCTCGCCGCGCTTCCGGAAACGTCGATTGCCGCGGATTCACCGCGACCGGTCACACGACAGGTATCGCGACCGGTCACACGACAGGTATGTAGGCACCCGGCAGCGAGCGCCGGGGCCCACCCGGCACTGACATCTGTCGCGAGACGGATGTTCCTGGCCACCAACGGTTCCGCGGCGGCCGCCACTTCTCCATCCGGGATGGGACGGGCTGCGCTCCGGGCGGATCCTGTGTCAGGATCCGCCCGGTGGCCGCCCTGGGAGACACGCTGGAGGCGATGTCCACGTCGGCCCGGCGGTGGAGCTCGCTACAGGCC
The DNA here is from genome assembly GCF_000177675.1 of Parafrankia sp. EUN1f. Lineage (GTDB taxonomy): Bacteria > Actinomycetota > Actinomycetes > Frankiales > Frankiaceae > Parafrankia. The sequence goes on along the minus strand of NZ_ADGX01000258.1, from coordinate 4,808 downwards.
GACCTGCGGCGTTGGGTCGACCATGCGGCGGTGTCGGCGGCGATGAGCACGGCCCAGGCCACCCACGGTTTCCGTGTCGTGGTCTCACCACCCGGCGCGCCGGGCAACCAGCGGCCGCCAACCGGGGTGGACGTGCGGAGCGGGTCGTTCCAGGCCACGCCCGAATCGCTGCGGGTCGACTGGCACGGCGACAGCGACGGCAACCCCGACATCGACAGCGACGGCGTCGTCGTGCGGGGTCTGCAGTGGCGGCGGCGTCACTGCGGCACGGTCTACGGCTCGCGGCCCGCCGCCACTGGATTCGGGCTGACCACCGTCGGGATGTCCGAGCTCCTCCTCGTGCGGCCCTGGCTGGTCCTGTCCAGTCTGGACCTGGCCGCACCGGGCCCTGGTACACGGGAACGGGACGGACGGCCGGCGACCTGGGTACGCGGGGTTCCGCGCGACCAGAATTTCGTTCCCCGCCTGCACAACCTGCCGGAAGGCGACTCCTACGGCCTCGTCGTGGACGAGGCCACCGGCGTGCTGCTGGAGCTGACCGCCTGGTCCGGCGAGCGGAAGACCGAGCAGCTGAGCCTGCGCGCCCCGCGGTTCGACGCGCCGATCGACCCGCGCCGCTTCGATCTGGGCGCGGTCGGCGCCGTCGCCGAGTCCGAGCACCTCGGCGGCCAGGCCCGACCGCTGGCCGCGCTGGCCCGCGAAGTGGATTTCACGGTGCTCGCCCCGCGCGACCTGACCTACGCGGGTGTTCTGGAGAACGACGAGGACGGGTCAGCGATAGTCGCGCATTCCTACGGAGGACGTCTCCCGATCAACCGGGTGTGGTTTGTTCAGTCCCGGGGCGCGCGGATGGCGGACCCCGCCGAATGGGAGCCGATCGCGCTGGCGGACGGCACGCCGGCACGCTGGTGGTCCCCTGCCGACGACCCCGATCAGGGCCATGTGCGCTTTGAACGGGCCGGCACCCAGATCTGGGTCCTGGGTCATGGGCGGCGGGAGATCCACGATCTGGCCGTCAGCCTCATGCCGGTCTCGTGGCCGGAGAGTGAGCCTTTTCCATCGTCGACTCGGACCTGCGGCGGCCCTGACCACGAACCGTGAGATGGAAACGGCTCGGTGATGAACCTTTTCTGAACCACCGGTGAAGGCCGCCGAGCGACGATGAGAGGTGGTCGGTTGAGCGCCCTGACCCTGGTGGGCACGCCCGACCGCACCGGTAGGGCTGCCGGGCGTGCGACCGATCAGCGGAAGGGGGATCCCTCTCCTACGCGGACTCGGGATGAGGAAGCGGCGATGAAGGACAGGTACGCGGCACCGTCGATACGGGCACAGGGTTACTTCCGAGACGTCACCGGAACGTTCTTCTGGGGCTGGCGTCGCGGCTGGGGCGGCTGGGGTTGGCGCCACGGCTGGGGCGGCTGGGGCGGCTGGGGTCGGCACGGCGGTTGGGGCTGGTAGACACCAGCAGGAACCGAAGCCGCCGAGATCACGATTGCATGCCCGCCAGGGAACGTCATCCAGAGCTGAAATGAACCGAGGGCCTGTGGTTCGCCTTGAGAATCGCAGGCCCTCGCCTCGTTCTCCTCACCCGGAAAATGGACATACCCGACAGCAAGTCGGAATCACGACATACGCGGTCGCCGTGACACGCATACCGGGCCGATTCGCGCGGAACGGGGGTCAGCCCGGACCTGACTACCTCGAGAACGATCCTGGCGCCGGCCAAGGGAACGGTCCGCAGCCCGGCGCAGGTCCCGACCGAAGAGGGCTAGCACAGTTCGCGCTGAGCCGCAGGCGAACCGCGGCCGGTTACGTAGTCCAGGGTGGATACCCGATGAAGCCGCGCGGGTTCTCCCTCGAATCCGCCATGGCGGGCCGTTGCACGCCGCTATGATTCCGGCCGTGCCTGCGGCGGCGGCGGGTCTCGGGAAGGCGGGCGGCATAGTGAGAATGGAAACCACGACCGTGCTGGTCGTGGATCTGGTGGGCTCCACCCGGGCCATGGCCTCCGTTCCACGGGTTCGTATGACCGAAATGATGACCGAGGCGGTCCTGCCGATTCGGCGGATCGTGGAAGAGCTCGGCGGCGAGATCATCAAGTTCACCGGTGACGGATATCTGACAGCTTTCCGCTCCGCCACCGATTCGCTGCACGCGGCGGCCCAGATCGTCAACCTGTTCATTTCCGGTCCACGTCTGCCGATCGGCGACTGGGTGGAGGGCTGCCGGGTCGCGATCCACACCTGCGACACGATCAGGTTCGAGAACGACCTGCTGGGCGAGGGCGTCGTCGTGCCCGCGCGGATGGAGAAGCACGTACCCACGAACGAGGTGTACGTGACGTCGACCACGCGGGACGCGGCCAAGTCGGCGGAGTTCGGCTTCGACCTCGTCGGGGAGCTGGCGCTCAACGGGATTCCCCGGCCGGTGCAGGTGCACCGCCTCCTCGCGGACCGCTACCGCGGCATAGAGCGCAACGCCTTCCTCACCGTCACCGACCTGGTCGGCCTGAACGCCCTCGCCGCCCACGTGTCCCTGACCACGCTGAACGAACGGCTGCATCGTTGGGTCGAGCTTCACCATGAGGCGCTGGGCACGACCCATGGCCGGCTGCGTTCCGTCGCCGGCGACAACATCCTCGCGACCCACGACAACGCGGACGACGCGGCGGCCTTTCTCATCGCGCTCGACCGGCTCTCCCGCCTCCCGGCAGATCCGCCGACCACGGCGCGGACCAAGCAACCTGGCCAGCCCGACCAGCCCGACCAGCCCGACCAGCCCGACGAGGCCGAACAGCCGCCGTTCGCCTTCAGCGCCGTCATCGCGCACGGCGATCTTTTCGTCCCGGATTTCGGGCTGGCCGGGCCGCTGGTGAGCAGCACCTGCCGCACGCTGCAGGCGCTCTCCCCAGGCACGAAAATCGTCACCTCGGCGGTGCTGCAGCGCCTCACCTGCGGCCAGGCGGCTTTCGGTCAGGTCATGCCCCCGGCGCCGGGCGACGGGGTCATCGGGGAATACCACCTCTTCATCGGCGCCAAAGGTCGGGATTCCTGAAAGCGGCTCAGCTCAGCGCGGACACCAGCAGCGCCCCGACGAACAGGCAGCCGATATGCAGCGACTGGTCGGCGAGATAGATTCCGTTCACGCCGCTGCTGGTGCTCTCGGCGAAAAGGGGTGACCGGCCTCGCTGGAGCAGCACGCGTACCGGCCACCGGCGGTCGATGAATCCATGCGTGAGGACGGACCAGATCAGCGCCACCACGATGCCGGCCGGCCGCAGCGGGACGTCGATCACGACAAGCCCGAGCAGCGCGGCGCCGATACACAGGTGATAGTTGAACAGGTGGCCGATCATCGCCCGGGCCGCGGCCCAGCCGGATCCGTGCTTGCGGGCTGCCTGCCAGTCGGTCTGCGCGACGTGGTCACCAAGATGATGACCGACAAATAACGCGATGAACACCGCGGAGAACAGAGCGGCCTGATTCATGAATTTTCCCCCTCCCACCGAAGATCACAGTAGGGGAGGAAAGCGCGTCAATCCGGGAGTTCGGCGGACCGGGGCGCCTGGGTGTTGTGACTGTCTGGCATCGGGGGGCACCCGAGGCCCGACCGACCGCTCTGGTCGACCGATCCGGTTGACGCGTCCGGCCGGATCGGCGGGTCTCGCCGTTGGGTCGGATGCGGCCGGTCGGGCTGCTCTTCCCAGCCAGTAATGCCGCCGGGTGCTTGGTGCCGCTTAGAGGGTGCGCGTTCCGGTGGAGCTGACCGGGCCGGAGAACAGGACGTTGCCGTTCAGGTCGTAGGCAGTGGCCGTCCCGGTGGAGGTGTACGTGTTCCACGCGGTGAAGGTGGCCGAGTGCTTGATGTCGATGGTGCCGATCACCACGCCGCCGGGGCCGGGCAGGGTCCGGACGAACCCGTAGGTGAAGGTGCGCGGGCCGGTGGACTTCCAGCTGCCCGTGAAGTCGCCGGTGGGCGTGGAGACCTCGAACTTGCCGTTGAGGTAGAAGTGCGACTCAACCGACTCGGTCGTGCCGAGGGTCGTGGTGGCGGTGCCCGACCAGCAGCCGACCGGCAGGTAGTACACCGAAGCGGACGCCCCGGCCACCGGCGCCGCGCCGACCGTCAGGGCGAGCATGCTCGCCAGCGCCGCGAGGATCAGCGTCGCGCGCGCGGAAGCGCGGCGGACGGACGATCTCAACATTCATGTGCTCCTTTGTTGCCGTCAGAATCAAGGCGCCTGAACACCCGGACCTGGCGCGAAGATGTTGGGGGCTTTCAGACGTGCACGCTCAGGCGGCGCCATGCACGCGTTCGCACCCCGCGACAGATGTGGGACTCCAGCCCCCCGTCCGTGGTGTTGGGGGTTCGTGTCGGCCTGTGCGGGCACGAACCCCCGACTCCACGGCTGGCAGGACCCGCCTGTCAGCGGCGCGGCGACGACAGCGACGTAACGTCTGCGGGAAAGAGAATGAAACCGGACATATCGCCGTCCGCGCTGAACACGCCGAACCACTCCCCCGTAGGCGGAGCGACGACCCGCCAGTCGCCATCGGCCCAGTTCACCTCGACCCGCATCGTCACCGAGACGACGTCATCGCCGCCCCCGAACCGGGTGAGAACATACCGTACCGTCGCGTTCTCTGATGAATAGCTCTCAAGCTTCCATCCGGTGATCTCAATTTGCTCATAGGTGCGGCGGGTAAGATTGCCGACCGCTCGCCCGGTCGACCCGTGATCCTCTTTACCGTCGGAGCCGTTCACCTGGTTGCCCCGCCGGCGCGGATCGATTCCTGAACCGAACTCGG
>NZ_ADGX01000259.1 GCF_000177675.1 Parafrankia sp. EUN1f | reverse complement strand
CCGGACGAACGGTTCCTGCCAGCGGTCTGGCATGGACTGCAGCAGGGAGCGGGGCAGCACGAGGTAGTTGCTGTACGACAGCCCAAACCAGGTGTGGATGGTGTCGCTCTCGGGCCTCGGTGGTACCTGGAACGGCTCGTCATCGCGGGGCACGGCGACGATGTCGAGGCCGGCCCAGGAGGCCAGGCAGAGCAGGTCGTCGACGTAGGTCGTCCCACCGACGCCCTGGGTAATGCGGGACAGCGCGGCGGGCGTCACCTCGGCGGCCTGTGCGGCTTGGCGAAGGGTGAGGCCCTCTTTCTGCGCCCGCTCGGCTACGCCCTCGGCGACAACCCGCAGCAGAGGATCGAGGTCCGCACGGAACCGCTCCTCGGCGGCGCGGACGAGCTGGCCGAGGGCCTCGCGGCCCTGCCCGGTCAGCTCGTGGGCACCGAGGACGGTCACCGTGACGTCCTGGCCGTCCTTGTCCTGGATGACGAAGGAGCGGCACTGTTCCGGGGGTGGCGCTTCGGCGGCCTGTTCCGGTCTGGCGGATGCCCAGGTGGCGTACTGGCCCTCGGTCATCCCGAGGACGTCGCGGAGCGGCTCACTGGTGCGGTGGCCGTCATGCCAGGCGTCGACAAGCTCGTCCTCGAGGTAATGCACCCGGCGGGCGAGCCGGAGGATCGTGTCGTCGCGGTCGGCAAGCTCGCTACCGGCGCGGGGCCGCGGGTCGGCCTGTTCGGTGGCGCGGGCGCGGTCCAGGAGCCGCTGCACCTCGGCCTGGTCGGCGCCGAGCGCGGACAGGAGTTCGGCGGCCGCGGCCGTCAGCCGGATCGTGGGCAGTGCGGTCGGGGTGATGATCCGGATCAGCTCGAGCCAGTGATCGATGACGTCGAACACTGCGGTGAGCTGGCGGTGAGCCTGGCCGAGCGCGGTAGCCGGGCCGGACGTCCGGTCGTACGCCTCGGCGCAGGGCCGGCACATTTGCAGAGGCCGCTCGTCGGCCGCGGTCACAAGCGGCCTGCTGGTCTCGTACCGGTCCGTACACAGGTCTCGCTGGCCAGGGTGGAGCCAGGCGCACAGGCAGTGGCATGTCATCCCGGGGACGATCGGGAGCGGGTCAGGCACTGTCGCGCTCCTGTGGCGGGTGGGAGGCGCGCCAGGCGTCGGCGGCGCGCTGGGTGGCCTGGACGTGCTGGGCGTATCCGTCGGAGACGGCGGTGTAGGTGCCGTGCTCGCACGTCAGGGAGGCGTGGACCCACTGGTCGGAGGTGAGGTCGACTGCTGGATAGCAGTCCCACCCGCGGGTCGTGCTCTCGTTCCAGAGGCCGAGGATGAGATCCCGGACGGGCTCCGGGACGCCGCGATCGGCCGCCTGTTCCGCCCGGGCGAGTTCGGCGAGCAGCTCGCCGGCGGTCGCGGTGGGGGTGGTCGTCCTCCACCAGCCGTAGGCGTGGGCGTACCAGGGGGCGGCGGTGGTGAGGTAGGCGAGCCGTTCGGGGTCGGACTTCGCGAACAGCCTGAGCAGGTCGGCGGTCCAGCTGCTCGGTGAGCCGCCGAGGGCCAGGGCGACGTCGTCGGTGCTGTCGAGCGGGTGGTCGTCGGGCACGGCCGACGGGCGTACCCATGAGGGTCGGACCGGTGCGGGTGCGGCGTGGCCCGAGGTGCGTTCCTTGATGTGTCGGATCCAGTGGGTGCGCATCGCGGCCCAGAAGACGGGATCGCCTGGGGCGGCGTACCCGAAGTCGGCGGGGCGCACCTCGTCGGCCGGCTGGGATCGGGGGCGTGCGGATCGGTCGCGGACGAGTCCGAGGCGGATGAGGCCGTAGTGGTAGGCGCTACCGGCTGGCGCGCGATCCAGATGTATCCAGTCGGTGGCTCTGTAGTCGTCGCGGAACACCTGGTCGAGTACCCCGTCGGGGCCGAGGCCGGTCTCCTTGTCGAGGGCGTCCGGGTCGACCCGTTCGGCCCACCCGGGTGCGAAGACGTCGAGCTGCGCAGCGCCGCGGCCAACGGCGATGCTGGCCGCGGGCTCGATGGTCATCCGGCCGTCGATGGTCAGAGGGATGCTGCTCATCAGAACGGTGCCTCCTCGTCGTCGTGGTCGTCGGCGTCGACGGTGCGGGCCGGCGCGGCCGGGAGTTCCCAGCGATGGACGGGCTCGGGCTGCCAGCGGGCGGCCGCGGCCCGTGCGGTCTCCTCCGAGGTCGGGGTGAGCGCGTAGACGGCGTCGGGGGCGATGAGCTGGGTGGCCCAGCCGTCGCCGTTCGGGACGTCCAGGCGTAGGAAGCCCTTGCCTGCGACCTCGACTTCGCGGACGCGGCCGGCGCGACGCACACGCCCCATCAGCTCGACGATCATCCACTCGTCGAGCTGGGTGGTTTCGGTGTCGTCGTGCATCAGTCCTGGGTCTCCTCGGAGCCGACGGGGCCGGCCGCGAGGCCGCGGACGGCGGCCTGGAGGAGTCGCCAAGTGGTCCGGGCGATGACGTGGGTGCCGTCGTCGAGCTGGACGACGATGCCGACGGTGGCGCGACCCTCGGTGGTGCCGTTGCGCTGGAGGCCGATGCGGGTGAGGCGGCCGTCCTTCGCGTCGGTGAGGTCGGTCCAGGGCGCGCGTTCGATGTCGGGAACGATGCGTAGGCCGGTGAGGTCGGTCATGGGGTGTCCGCCTTGTTCTGTCGGTGGTCGGTGGTCGGATCGGTGGTTTCGGGCTGGCGTACGCGGGCGTCGAGGTAGATCCGGCGCCGGGTGCTGAGGTCGCGTCCTGGGTAGGGCCGGGAGACGGAACGGACGTCGAGGGCCTGGCGCAGCGCGTCGAGCGCGGTGTCGAGCTCGGCGCGGCCGCCTTCGATGCGGATCCTCATCGGCGGCCGCCGATGCGCCGGTGGTAGGCGGGGCAGGGGCAGAGGGAGCAGTCGCTGCCGGGCCGGTGGTGGCGGTGGGTGTGGCGGGGGTGGCCGCATCCGGCTCGGTGGCAGGGGCGCCGGCCGAGGAACAGGGCGACCGCGCGGATCATGTCCGGGCCTGCTTCGCGAGGGCGGCGCAGTCGCGCAAGGCCCGGATCAGGGTGCCGCCCGGTGCGTGGGGGTGGTCGGGGTCGCCGTAGAAGTGCTCGTCGACGCCGTCGTGTTCGGCGCCGCGTTGTTTCGAGGCGGTCCAGAGGCGGCCGTGGATGTCGACGCAGTAGACGACGGCGAGCTCGTACCGGTCGGGGTGTTGGTCGAGTTCGCGGCGTTGCGCAGCGCGGTCGAGCTCGGCGCGTTCGGCGGCGCTGGCGTCCGGGTGCAGGGCGACGGCCCACACCTCGTGGAGGAGGGCGTAGGCGTACGGGACGGGTAGGTCTCGGGCGAGCTCTTTGCGGGTGGCTATCTCCATGAGGCGGGGGTGGCCGCGGGGGTGGATGTCGGTGGTGATGGCGACGGCGGTGGAGGGCTTGAGCGCCGTGCCGTCCCAGGTGAGGGAGATGAAGTGGTGGAGCGGGGTGTCCCACTCGGTGTGCGTGCCGAGGATCTGCCGGGTCATGTCGGCGAACACGTCGCGGCTCGGGATGGTGATGCTCGCGGTCATGCGCTGAGTGCCTGAGCCGGTGTTGAGCCGGCCGGTGTGGGTCGGTTCGCGCTGGCGAGGATGCGGCGGGCGGTGGCGGGGTGCATGCCGATCTGGGCGGCGAGGTCGGTCGCGCGGGCGGAGGTGGTGCGGGGGTCGTCGTCGGGGATCTTGGCTGCGAGGGTGAGGAGCCGTGCGGTCTTGGTGCCCGTGACCTGCGGCTCAGCGTCCGGCTCATCGGTTTGAGCCGGCGGCTCAGGTGCCGGCTCAGCGTGGCTCGGGGGTGGCTCGGCGGCGGTGAGCCGGGGCGCGGGGCGGGTGAGCCGGCAGGCCGCGGCCCCGGCGAGGGCGGCGGCGGGCCACACGGCGAGCAGGCTGTTCCACCACTGTGGCGGGCTGGCTGGGCCGACCGCGACGAGGGCGCAGGCGGCGGCGAGTGCGAGCGGGAGCAGGAACGCGGCGGCGGGCAGGAGGCCGCGGCCGCCGGCGCTGCGGCGGGTGTGGACCTCGGCGCCGGCGACGGTGGCGAGGATGACGGCGGCCGTGGTGGTGCCGGCGGCGTACGGGAGTGGCTGGCCGGCCGCTCCGGCGGCGGTGGCGATCTGCCAGGTAGGCAGGGCGCCGCCGGCGAGGGCCAGGGCGCCGACACGGACGCTGGCGCCGACGCGGGACCAGTAGTGGCGTACGTAGTCCTCGGCGAGCCAGTCCCAGCGACTGTCACAGGTCATGGTCATGGGCCTTTCGGCGGGGTCAGAGTTCGGGCAGGTACAGCACGGCGCCGGCGAGCTGGGCGCCGAGCAGGGTGGTGTGTGCGGGTTCGCCGCAGGCGAGCCAGGTGCGGAGCGCGACCGCGAGGCCGGCGAGTGCCAGGTCGGGCCGGTCGCCGTCAGCGGTGACCCCGGCCTCCTCGGCGACCCGGGCGTTCCAGCTGTCGCCGGCGCGGTCGATCAGCACCGTCCACAGATGCCGCTCGCCGGCGAGCGGCGTGGTGGTGGGCAGTGGTGACAGCGTGGCCAGCGGGTCGGTGTGGCGCGCGGTGCGCATGCCGGCGTGATCCGCGATGCACGCGGCATCGGACGGCAGCGAGATGCGGCCGGTACCGCAGGTCCAGCAGGTCCAGGACCAGGAGCCAGCGGACTCGGTTAACCGCAGGTCGTGGTCCGGATCGGCCTGCGGGACCGGCGGGTGCGCCGGCGCAGCCACGGCCGGCAGGTGAGGCACGGCCGGGGGCGGCCCTGGTCGTCCGTTCCGGTCCAGCCGGTACAGGTCGGGCTGTGCGCCGGCGGTGGCGTGGCGGGCGTGTCGTCCGGGTTGGGCCTGTCCTCGGACGCGACGTAGGGGGCCGAGTACACGGCTGATCACCTCCCTACGGGAAGTGTGATCTATCAAGTGGTCATGATCCATAGGTTTTTCCTCTCGTAAGGGTCAGGCGACGGCTGCGGGCCGGAGTTCCGGCTGGGCCTGCGGGGCTGGTGGGCTCGGCTCGAGCGCTGCGGGTTGCAGGAACAGGCGCAGGGCGAGCTGGCGCCACGGCGGGTTGGTCTGCGGACGCGGGCGGGCGCGGCGGCTGGTGGTGACCAGATGCAGGCGTGACGCGGCCGCGGGCTCGGCCGGCGGGGCGGCCGGGACCGGCGCCGGGGCCGCAGGAATGGCCGGGGGCTCAGCATTCGCGGCCGCTGACTCCGCGGGTTCGGGGTGCAGGTAGCGCTTCGCGCCGTTCAGCCCCACGACGTGGTTCTTGCCGTAGCAGCGACGGACGGTAGCGGCGATGGTCTGCCGGGCCTGGTCACGAAGTTCGGCAGCGTCATCGGGCACGACCGTGAGATCGGCACGCGGTTCGGGGACCGGCTCGCGTTCGGTGGGAGGTTGTCCCCCATTCCCATCACCACCCCGAAGGGGTGATGGGAATGGGTATGGGCCTGGGTTCCGGATCGGATCTGGAGTCGATTCAGCTTCTTTCTGGATCGGATCTGGATCGGCTCCGGATCGGTTCCGGACAGGATCCGGATCGGTTCTGGATCGGATCTGGGTCGGCCGGCCGGGCCCGGTGGGCGGCGGGATCGGGCCGAGCGCCAGACCGGCCTCCTCGGCCGCCCGGCCGACGTGCCGCTTCTGACAGCCGCGGCAGGCCACCACGAGGTTGTTCTCGTTCACCGCCGCGGCCGGGTCGACCAGGTCGAGCACCGCGCCACGGATCGTGCGGCGGTCCCCCCAGGACACGACACGGCCGCATCCCTGGTAGCGGCACCGGTCACCGTCGCGTCGCTTCACCGTGCCGCGAAGGTCGGGGTTGATCGCGGAGGCCTTCTTCACCGCCAGGGCGGCGAGCAGCTCGGCCCTGCTCGGGTTGTGGTCCAGGTAGTCGTGGATCGTCCAGCCGCCCTCGGCAGGGTCGAGCAGACGCACCGCCAGGAGACGGTCGATCAGCTCCTGCGGCCCGCGTTGCAACGCCACCGCGGCAGGCACGAATCCGTTCGTCAGGTACTTCGCGGCATAGGCACCCAGGCGCGCCCACAGGCCGAACGCCTCGTTGCCGGCCGCCACGACCTTCGGGTGGTCGGCGGCATCGTCGGAGATACGGAACCAGGGCATCAGCCGCGCGCCCGCAGCATCGCGGCGACGGCGAGGTCCCAGCCGTCGAGGTAGTAGGCCGGTCCGGCAGACGTGATCCCGGCCGGGCGCCACAGGCCCGCGCGGACCAGCGTCGCTTCGGCGGCGACGTCTTCCGGTTCGGCGCCGGGCGGCGACAGCACCACACCGGAGGGCAGGTCGCTGCGGCCGATGCGGGCGACGGCGCCGGCGAAGGCCTCGACATGCCGACCGAGGATGTCCCGGGTTACCCGGTGCGCGTGCACCGCGCTGGACTGGACGGGGACGAACAGTAGCGTCACGAGGCCTCCTCGGGGGCGTAGGAGCCAGCGGCAGTGAGCAGGACGCGGCGGCCGCCGTGCAGCTGCACGGCGACGCGGGCCGGGTTGGCGGACTGCCGGACGAGTAGGCCGGCGTCTCGGGCGTGCGTCCGGTTGGCGTGTACGGCGCCGTGGCATCCGCTGGTGCCGCTGCCACACAAGGCGAGCAGGTTGCACGGGGAGTGCCGGTCGGCCGCGCGGGATCCCCCGGAACCCAGCGGCCGACGGTGATGAATCGAGTAGCTCGACAGGACGAGTCCCGCGCCGCACGATTCGCAGCACCCTCCGGCGCGGGCGAGTACCAGCGCGCGGGTGCTGTCAGGGACGGCGTCGGGCCTGCGGGTCGCGGCCGTGGCTGTGACGGGTAGCCACGACGGACGCGAGGACCGGCTCACGCTTCACCTGCCAGAGGCGGGGGCAGCAGCACGGACAGCGGTTCCGTGTCCGCCGTGCCCTCGTCCGCCGGCGTGGCCGGGACCGGGCGCGCGGCCCGGACCGACCGCACCGCGGCGTCGCCGGCGCGCAGCAGCGCGTACGCCAGCGCGAGGCCGGAGCCGAACGCGCCGACCGCGGCGTTGAGCAGGGCCAGCCACTCGGGGATCACAGGGCCAGCCCTTCGATGCCCAGTGGCAGAGTCGGCACCCGGTTACGGGCGTGCCGCGCCTGGTCCATCAGCTCCCGCAGCTGCGAGGCGGGCAGCGCGCGACCCTCGGGCTCGGCCTCCTTGATCTCGATCGTGGGCACGATCAGTTTGTCCTCGGTGCGGGTCACCAGCCGGACCACGTCAAGACGCACGATCGCCAGGACCGACGAATGCTGGTCCGCCCGCTTGAACCGCGACAGCATCTCCAGCAGGCCGTTCACCTCAGCGGTCTCGGGCAGCTTGACGGAGACGCGCAGCGGGACGCTCACCGCCCACCAGCCACGAACACGATCCAGCCGGGCGAGCCGGCCCCCTCCACAGCGCTCACCGCGCGCCCCTCCCTCTCCGTGCTATGTGGTGTCACCGGCCTCGACTGGGCCGGGGTCTCAGGTCCGCGGCCGCCGGTACCGATCCGGATCCGTGCAGGTCGCGAAGTGCGGCTGCCACCGGCCGCCGGGCAGGTCGGACGGTGGGTTCACCTGGGCGATGCGGGCGCCGCCGTCGCGGTAGATCCCGACCGACCCGTCTGGTACCGGGGTGGCATCCAGCGGCATCCACACCGCCCGGTGCGGCTCC
>NZ_ADGX01000260.1 GCF_000177675.1 Parafrankia sp. EUN1f | reverse complement strand
ACCGGGGCGGGCGGCGTCGCCGGGGCGGGCGGCGTCGCCGGGGCGGGCGGCGTCGGCGGAGCCTCAGCCGATCCGGCACAGGCCACCACGCGGCTCATAGCCCGACCCGGCGGCGAACCGGGCTCCGTCGGCCCGGACGTTCCGGCGCCTGCGCTCGTGCCGGTGCCTGAGGCGGTGCCGGCGGACGAGGCGGTGCCGGTGCCCGAGACGGTGCCGGCGGCCGAAGCCCCGGAGAGCAGGTCCGAGCCGGAGAGTGAGCCCCGGCCGGTGGGTGAGCCGGCGGCTGCGAGCGGGCCCCAGCCGGTGGGTGAGCCGGGGCCGGTCGGCGGCACGGGGGAGGCCGGTGGGCGCAAGCCGGTGGACGAACCGCGGGCGGCCGGTGTGCCGCAGGCAGGAGGCGACGCACCGTCGACCCAGCCCGCGGACCGGGCCAAGCCGGTCGAGTCGCCGGACGCGGCCGAGTCGCAGGCTCCGGCCGAGTCGCCCGCTCCGGTAGGGAGCCGAACCCACTACAGCAGGGGGGACCGACGGTTCCGGGTGTTCCTCAGCCTGATCGCCAGTCTGACGGCGGTCACCCTGGCGATCGAGATCGTCGGTCTGGTCCGGGCGCACACGGCGGCGAGTGCGTCCAAGAAGATCGCGCGCCAGGCGCGGGATCTGTTCGAACGCCAGCCGGATCTCGCCGGGCAGCTCGCCCTGGCGGCCTACGGGATCTCTCCGACCACGACCGCGGCCGCCGCGCTGGTCGACGCGTCCGTCCGGCGGGTCGGCAACCTTTCCAGCGACGTCGTCGGCCTCGCCGTCGCACCGGACGGGCGGACCCTGCTCACCGCCAGCGCGACCGGAGCCGCCTTCTGGGACCTGTCGGATCCGACGGCCGGCACCCAGATCACCGCGCTTCCGGTCGACGGGCCGGCGGTCAGCGCCGTCGCCTACCTGTCCCAGCCGGGGCGGCCCGCCTCCGCCGGCACAATTGTGATCACGGCGGCCGGGGCAGGGCTCGGCGGCGGCCCGAGCACGGTCGGGTTGTGGCGTGTGACGGCGGACGGGGCGGTCGAGCGGCTCGGGGTCCTGGCCGGGCACAGCGGCACCGTCGACGAGATCGTGGTGAGCACCGATGGCCGGCTGGTGGCCACGGGATCGTCCGACGGCACGGTGCGGCTGTGGGACGTCGTCGACCCCCGCAAGCCCGCCAGGCTCGCCCAGGTGCGCATCGCCGGGCCGGTCACCGCGCTGGCCTTCGCGCCGGGACGCGACCAGCTGCTGGCCGGCGGCGTCGGGCGTCTCTCGATGTGGTCCCTGAAGGACCCGCGCCAGCCTCGGCTGGCGGGCGAGCTGCGCGGCGACGGCGTCGTCGCCGGAGCCTCGTACTCGCCCGACGGCCGCACGCTGGCGGTCACCACCACCGGACTGCCCGCCGAGGGCGCAGCCGGCGTCACGGCCGACGCCACCGACCCGACGTCCGCGCCGAGGTCACGCTCGATTGTCGAGATCTACCGCCCCCGCGATCCGCGGGGCCTCCATCGGCTGACCTCCTTCTCGCCGGCCGGCGGGGCCGGCGAGGTCGCCTTCTCCGCGGACGGCCGCGCGCTCGTGGTGGGACCGGCGCGCGTCGGTGGTGACGTCGCCGTCTGGGACCTGACGAGCCCGCGCCACCCGTCGCCCCGGCTGAGCCTGTCGCTGCCCGGTAGGTCCGAAGGCGGCACCACCGATGGTTCCGACGGCTTCGACGCGCCGGTCGGGTTTGCGCTCGCCAGCGGGACGGCGCGGACGCTCGTCGTGGCCGACGGGAACGCCGCCCGGGTCTGGGAGCTTGATCCGGCCGCGGCGGCCGAGAACATCTGCGCCCGGACCGGGACCACGATCACCCGTGCGGACTGGCGGCACTACGTCGGCGACCGCCACTATGCTCCGCCCTGCCAGGAATCCTGACCTGACGAGCCCGCCCGCGCCGCAGGCAGGAGCGCGGGCGGGGTCGTCAGCGGGAGGCGGTCGTCAGCGGGAGGAGCGGGAGGAGAAGGTCCGCGCGGCTCCGTAGCCGGGGCCGATCTCCGGGCGACCCGCGCGGGACGTCCAACGCCACTGGACGGAGATGCGCCCGGCCACCGCGCCGGCGACCCGGGGCACCGCGTGCAGCCAGTCGGCCTGCGCCCGCCCACCGAGCACGAGCAGGTCACCACCCGCGGGGGAGAAGTCGCGGCCGGTGCGGTCCTGGGGATCGTTGAGGATCCTGCGGCCGGCGGGGAGGTGGCGCGACTTCACCAGGAAGGGACGTCGGGCGCCGAGGGTGAGGATCGCGATGATCGTGTCGTCGAGCCAGCGCATCTCGCGGTCGCGGTGAAAGGCCACGGCGTCGTTCCCGTCGCGGTACCAGGACAGCCCGTACCCGTCGAAGTCGACGCCGTACCGCTGGCGCAGCGCCCGGTAGGCGGCCAGCAGCGGTGGGAACGGAATGGGGGCTCCGCTGCGGATGAAGGCGCTCAGCCGCGGTTCGGTTACGTGACGTTCGTACCGCCACATCGTCCCCTGACGCCAGGGGGTGCCGTCGCGGACGGCCTCGTAGAGCGCGTCCGCCGCAGGCATCCAGGCGCGGGCCACATCCACCCACGAGTGGGCGTCGAGCCACACGCGCTCGAAGGTCGCGGACAGGCCGGGGCCGAACTCGGGTTCGGGGCTGGGTTCGGCTCCGCGCCCCGTGTCGTCGCTGTTCGCCACTTTCCGCGGGTCAGGAGCGGACGAGGCGAGCGATCGCGGCGGTCGCCTCGCGGAGCTTCTCGTCGGCCGCGGGCCCACCATCCGCGACGGCCTGCGCCACGCAGTGGGCGAGGTGATCCGACAGCAGGCCGAGCGCGACGGACTGTAGGGCCCGGGTCGCCGCGGAGACCTGGGTGAGGATGTCGATGCAGTACTTGTCCTCGGCGATCATTCGCTGAAGGCCCCGCACCTGGCCCTCGATCCGCCGCAGCCGCGCGGTGTACTCGTCCTTGCCAGAGGTGTACCCGTGGTGTGACTCGGCGTGCTCCTGATGGTCGCCCTGGGGCTGGACCTGGGTCATCTGGTCGGTCTCGGCCTTCACCCGCATCACCTGCCCCCGCGCCGTGGCCGCGAAATACCCCCCTACGGTACGGGTGAACAGGGGTGGCAGTCGAGGTCAGCTGGTCGGGTCCACAAACTCGACCGGTACGCCCCGTTCTGCCAGCACCTGCAGTACCGGCGGCCCGACGCCACGTAGGCGTAACCGGCAGCCACGGCGGGCCGCATGGCGGCTCATCGCCCCCAGGAGGACCGCGCCGAGCGGGTCCGCGCCGTGGACGCCGGCCAGATCGACGACGATGTCCCGCGGCCCCGAGGCGGCCGCGTCGTCCACGGCCGCCCTCGCCGCGCCGATCGCCCCCGCGGCGAGGAGACCGCTCAGATGGATCACGGCGCCCTCGGCGCGCTGCTCGACCCGGGCCCGAAGCGGGCGGTCGGGACGATGCGCGGTCACGGTCGTCGGTGGGCTCACGGCCAGCCCGGCCGCTGCCCCGATCTCGATCCCCATGCCGGTGCCGGTGCCGGGGCGGACGGTCGCGAGCAGGCTCGTCATGACTGGCGGGCTGGACGGAGCTCCGAGTGGTAGCAACGTCGGCGTGGACGCGGCTTTCGATGGCGAGGGGGCCGTTTCGGCGCCTGCGATGAGCGTGTCGGCTTCTTCGCCGATGGTGAGCATCACGTCGTCTCCGAGGGGAACGATGTGGCGGTAGGCCCATGAGGGTTACCGCAGATGCAAGGCTCGACCAGTATTGCGCCCTTGGGTGACAGAAGCCAATGCCAAAGGTCACCTTGTGTTCTGTCCAGGCCGGGTGTATCGCACGTCACAGTCGCTGGCGTGAACGCCGTCCGACCCGGGCATGAAGTCCCCGTGTCGGCCGGCATCGACCGCGTCCGAGCCGGTGGGCGCGGTCACCCGTCGGCAGGCTGCCGAGGGCACTGTGGGAACTCGGCCGGATCCGCGAGGCGCGCGCCAGCCCGCCGCGGCGCGAGGAATGTCACGCCGGGCGGGAGGTCCGCCGGCGAAGCCGGTCGGGACCGCGGTGCGAGCGGGTGAGCGGTCGAGTGGACGAGCCGGCGGGGTGCGCCGGCGCGGTGAGGTCGGTGGCGGTCAGCGATCGACGTGGTGTGGTGGCAGGTCTTCCATGAGCCGCGCGAGGTCGGTGTCGACCTCGTCGTCGAACAGGCTTTCGTCGCCCCAGCCGATCTCGCGCTCGTCGCTCGGGATCTCGTCGCCGGGCAGCGGCGTGTGCCCCATGGTGATCTCCTTTGATCGGCGTGCGGCCCCTGCGCGGTGGCAGGCGGCAAAGGGCCGTCCGTCGGTCTGTCCATCGAGCCGGGCCACGGGGCCGCGCCTGGCTGGGCGCGTACCGGTGCCGGCGCGGCCAATCTACCGGCCATCCGTGGCCGGGAGTGCGTGACGACACGAACGGCGATGGTCGGTGTCTCGTGATCAGTCGGCCCGGCCTGCGCCGGTAGGCCGGTCGGGTGGCTCGGCAGTGGCGCGTTCGGCCTCAGAAGGTTCCGGCTCGGTGCCCAGGATCGCCGCGGCCATCGCACTGACGACCGCCTGGCGGGCGGCCTGCCCGCCGGCCAGGTAGGCGTCGCGTTCCCGCCGCGTCCAGGCCTGTGCCTGGCCGTCCGGCGCCGGCTGCCGGGCGCGCAGCGCCGCCCGCAATGCGGCTCGATACCTCGCCACCAGGAGTGGAGGGTCTCCGGACGGGTCCGCGTCGTAGGCCTCGTCGCGGTCAATCAGCTCACTGATCGCGTCCTGTCCACCGGGGGTCGCTGGCATGTTTCCTCCACAGCCTTTATTTGTCGATAAGCAAAAACGACCCTAGCGAGGTTCTTGAGCAAGAGCAAAGTGGTTACGATGTTGTCGTGGACGACGGTGAGCAGTTGGTTGGCATCGGGGACATCGCGTTCCAACTCAAGATCACGCGACAGGCTGTGGACTACTGGACTCGCAAGGACGCCAAGTTTCCGGAGCCTCTGCAGGTCATCAACGCGCCTGCGGGTAGCGGAGCCAAAGGGACCAGGGTTTGGCGTAAGCGCGAGGTCGACGCGTGGATCGTGGAGCACTATCGGCGGCGTAAACAGTAGGCATGCCCGCCCCGCGGGCGCCTCGGGCTCCGTGGACTGTCTGGGGTGCCCGAGCTGTCCAGGATGCCTTGTGGGTACGGGCATCCTGGGCGGGCCCGGGGGTGCGGGAATCGTGAATCGGGCAATGTGCGCTATATAGCCCACATCTGCGCACCTGCGGATGCACGTGAATCCGTCCTTGCGGGGTGGAGCTCGCGGTCTGATCCCGCAGGTTGACGGTATTCGAGGTCTGGTGTGTCTCCCGGGCCACATGGCGGTTCGTGGCGCGCCTGCGGTGCGAGTCGTGGTTCTTGCTGAACCTCCGTGTGGCCTGCTACCCCTGTTCCCGTGCGCGCTTCCTGAGTCGACGCTGTGTCGAAATTGCCGACTGAATCGCTGAGACAGGTCGATTCGTTCAGTCGATTGTCTTCGTGTCTGTGTCCGCGCCGCGGAATAGCGGCTGCGCCTGGTCGGATAGCGGACAGCCCGCACATCGATCGAGGAGCCGCTGTCAGAATCGGCCGGTCCGTCCCTGGCCTGCCATGGCTGCGTGCCCCGGCCGTGCCTGCTGGCGGTGCTGGTGGTACGCCTCAGTAGTTCCTTTCCACATCCGGTCACGATGTGTGATGTCGGATGGCCGCTGGTAGGCCCTCGTGGTCGGGTTCCGGCTGTGGGGCAGGATGGCCGGCCGAGGTGGCGGGCGTGATCGACTTCGGTGTCGTGGTGCCACGGGCAGGGCGCCGGCTGGGTGCTGGAATCCGGGGGTCTCGGCCTGGTCGGGGCCAGCCGCGATGAGGAGTTGAGGATTTCGGTCGTTGCAGGGCGTGCCGCCACATCCTGAGCTTCGGGCTGCCGCTGTGCTGCCGAGCAGGACCTGAGGATCGTGGTCGTTGGGACGACCAAAATCCTCAACGCTACGGATGGCCGCCCCTCGGGCCGTGCTGACCGCCGGCAGCGAGACCGCGATACCCGCCGAGGCGGGCCTTGGCGTTACCCTCGCCTACCTAAACGGCTACCACAAGTAGCGATCAGTGGAAATGGTCGGCGGCGAGGAGCTGGGCGCGAGCCATTCCGACTGTGGTGCCGGTGCTGACTGAATAGCAGTGCTGGCAAACGAGCAGCCCCCGGCGGAAGGGCCGCCGGGGGCTGCTCGTTGGATGCTGCTCTTTCCTGACGGGTCAGGCGGCAGCCGTGCTGGACGCGGCAGACGCAGCGCTCGTCGACGAGCTGGTGCTGCTGCCGGCGGACGCTGCGGTGCTGCTTTCGGCCGCAGCGGAGCTCTTGCCGGACGAGTCGCCGTCCGACGAAGTGGCGGACGACTCCTTCGGGCGCGCCGGAACCCCGGAGGAGGAGCCCGAACGACTGTCGGTCTTGTAGAAACCGCTGCCCTTGAAGACGAGACCGACGGAGCTGAACACCTTCCGAAGTTGGCCCGTGCAAGCAGGACACTCGGTCAGCGCCGCGTCACTGAAGCTCTGCACGGCTTCAAGATCATGCCCGCAGGCGGTGCAGCGGTACTGGTAGGTCGGCACGGACTCCTCCCGAAGTTGGCACTCGGCGGTAGGGACTGCCAACTCTAACGCCTGAAGGCGGCCGATGGCTTCCCGAATGACGACGTGGGCTTCATGACGATGCTGGGCGAAGCGTTCTTGACGGAGTGACGATCACTGTCACCCGCCTGTCGTGCTCCTCCGCGGGGACGTCGGTCAGAATCTCCCGATCGTGCACCAACGCTATCACCGGCGTGGAGGGGGCGGTGCGGGCCAGCGCCCGGTCATAGGAGCCACCGCCACGCCCCAGCCGGTTGCCCGCCTGGTCAACCGCGAGCGCGGGAACGATGACCGCATCCGCGCGGGCGAGCTCGACCAGGGGGGCGCTCGGCGGTGGCTCGCGGGTGCCCATGGCCCCGGGCACGAGCGTGGTCCCGTACTCGCGGAAGTCCAGATCGAGATCGGGGCGTACGACGGGCAGCAGGATCCGAACCCCGCGCGCCCGCAGCCGGGCGAGCAGCTCGGCGGTGTCGGGCTCGTCCGCCATCCCGACGTAGGCGGCCACGCACCTGGCCCGGGCGACCTCGGGCAGCGCCAGCACCCGTTCGGTGAGGACCGCCGAGTCCGGCGTGACGCCCGCGCGCCGCAGCGCCAGCAGGCGCCGGCGGATCTCGCTCTTGGGGCCGGGCCACTCGGCCGACGGGGAAAGCGCGGGCGACGGCGCCGGGGGTGCTGTCGCCGGAGTGCCACCGGACACTGCGCCACCGGACACTGCGCCACCGGGCGCTGCACTGCCGGACACCGTGCCGCCGGAGCCTGTTCCCGTGGCCGTGCCGGGATCCGTCGGTGAGGGGCCGGGGGAGGCTGCCGAGGCCTGGCCAGAGCCAGCCCGGCCTACCACGTCACTGCCGGTGACGGTTCCTCCGGTCACAGCCATCCCCACCCTCAGCGCGCTCGAGCGTGGCCAGCCCTCGA
>NZ_ADGX01000261.1 GCF_000177675.1 Parafrankia sp. EUN1f | reverse complement strand
GGGTTCCAGCGCGGGATCTCGGTCACCGTGTAGGCGACGAGGTCGGTGATCAGCCGCAGCGACGGGCCGGGCGGGAAGACGTACGTCCCGCGCGACAGGTACTCCTTGATGATGTCGTTCTGCGTCGTGCCGGTCAGCTCGGCCGGCTGCGCGCCCTGCTCCTCCGCGGCCACCTGGTAGAGCGCCAGCAGCCACATCGCCGTCGCGTTGATGGTCATGGACGTGTTCATCTTGCCCAGCGGGATCTGGTCGAACAGCGCCCTCATGTCACCCAGGTGCGCGATCGGGACGCCGACCTTGCCGACCTCGCCCCGCGCCAGCACGTGGTCGGGGTCGTACCCGGTCTGGGTGGGCAGGTCGAAGGCCACCGAGAGGCCCGTCTGCCCCTTGGCGAGATTGCGCCGATAGAGCGCGTTGCTCTCGGCCGGGCTCGAATGGCCCGCGTAGGTCCGGATGATCCACGGCCGATCCCGCTCTGGCCGAGCCGTCTCCGTCATCGCCGTCTCCTCGCGCTCCGTGCGGGGGGTGCCCGGAACCGGCAGGTCGGGAATGACGGCGCCAGGCGGCACAAGGCAGGGCAGCACAGGCTTGGCCGTCACCGACGCCGGGCCGGGACAGAGATCGTTCGCCGCCAGCCCGAAGGCTGCCGGCGACCGGAGCAGAGTAACGGCCCGAGCCACCCGCGCGCCCCGGATGTGACCTGGCCTACGGGGAGGTCACATCCGGGGCCCGCGCCGGTGCCGAACCGGCCTGCGGGAGATGAACCGGGCGATGAGATCCAGTCCGGTTGGCTCAGGAGGCGCAGATACCCGGGCTCAGGACCGTCATCAGCTCGGCCGGAATCGAATTGCAGGCACCGGGCCCGAGGGCGACCAGGGTCCACGGGGCGCTGCCGACGCGCTTCCACACATGCGGGTCGGGCGCCTCCGTATCCGGCACGCCCTTGATCTCGGTCTGGGCGACGGCCCAGAACTGGTCATGTGCGGTGTCTGCGCCCTCGATCGCGCCGTAGAACAGGGTGTCCTTGACGATGGTGACGTCGTCCATGGTCGGGATGGTGCTGCCGGGGGTCTTCTGGCGCACCTTCCAGGCGGCGAGCCACTGCAGCGGCAGGCGCACACTCTGCCGCTCGGCAGACGACAGCGTCACCTTGTGCGGCCTGCCCTCGACTCGGCTGGCTGCCCAGCTCACCGCCGGGACCTCCGGGCTGAGGATCGAATCGTCGGGTTGTTCGGTCACGGTGGTGACAGTGGCCGGCGCCTCGTCGGAAGCCCAGGCCAGGCCTAGAACAACCCCGAGCAGGATCGCGACCACGAACGAGCCCGCGACGAGAAGAGGTCGCTTCCGCTCGGTCCACGTCGCGGCGCCGGATCCGGCCACGCGACCACTGGCTGAGTCCACCCCTGCGGGCACCTCCACGTCCAGCATGTCTGCGTCTGCCCTCCACCATGCCATGCCTCGGCCTGATTATCGGGAAAGCATGCCCTATCGCGACTCGACATCCTCCGACGGGCGGCCGTCAGTCACGCACCGTCTCACAACAGATCATTCCGGTGACGTACCTCGCGAGCCAGCCGGAACAAGCGGTTCATGCACACTGCGCACCCGCAGCAGCTGCCCGAGGCGGTCGGCTGCCAGCAGCGGCCACAGCGCCGCGGGTACGTCCAGCAGGACCAGCGAACGCCCGATCGAACGCGCCCGCCGGGCACCGCCCAGCAGCACCCCGACACCGGCATTGTCCGTGAGCTCCAGGCCGCCGACATCCACATGCAGCGGCCCACACCCCGCGTCGATCGCCGCGTGCAGCTGGATCCGCAGCTCGCCGACGGATCGGACGTCCACCGTCCCGGTGAGCCGCACCGTCTGGTGCGTGTCCACCTGGTGTTGGTCCACCTGGTGCGGGTCCACCTGGTGTTGGTCCACCTGGTGCGGGTCCGCTCGGTGTGGGTCGAGGTCGGGACGATCGGCTGCCGCCACCGCCCGTACGGCGCCTGGAGGCACCACCGCCTGACCTGCCGACAGCACGTCCACCGAGGCCTCCGATCCCATGCACCGGCTGCCCGAGACGTCTGTCGGGGCCCGCCGTTGGGCACCTTGACACGCGCTCGAGGTGCCCGCACGAACCGGACATCCGACCACGGAAGTGGACCACTCGGAGCCCACTCGAACTGATGATCCCACCAACACGGCCGGGATGTTCGGTTCCGCCCCCGCGACAGCCTGATCAGGGACGAAGTTCTCTCCGGCAGACCCGCGACGGTGCGACGATGGACCCGGCGGCAGCGACCCGGCGCCCTGCGCGGGATCGTCCAACGGCACGTCGCGCGTCCAGGAGGCGACCGTGGAGACCACCGCGCTCGGTTTTCTCTACGGGCCGACCCTGGTACTGCTCACCATCGGCGTGCTGGTCTTCATCTGCCGGCTGACATCGGGTCCGGCCCCTCGCGGCCGGGCCGGCAGCCCCCGGAACGGGAGCGCCCGGCCCAGGAGCCCACGAGACGGCACATCCAGGCACAGCAGATCCCGGCGCCGCGGGCCGCGGCGTGGGCATCCCCGCAACCGTGGCTCGGGGGCGGGCCGGGCCTGGCCCGGCGCCCGGCAGCCGCAGGACTTCGGCCTGCTCGTGCCGATCGCCACCGGGCCGAAGGAGCGGGCGGCGCAGGTGCGGGCCCTGCTCGGTGCCGGTGGGGTCCGCGCCACCCTCGGCCCAGCCGGGACGGCCCGGGCCCGGCACGGCCGCCCCGTCGAGCTCGCCCACGTGCTCGTCTTCGCCGACGACGTCCCGCACGCGTTGCGGGCCCTGCGACGGGCCGACCTCAGGTAGCCCGCCGCCGCCACTGCTTCCGAGCAAGAAGCGAGGATTTCGGCTGCTGCAACAACCGAAATCCTCACCTCTTGCGGATTGCCAAGCGACTCCGCGCCTCGTTTGCACCTATTGGCACGAATTGCGCTGACGCTGTGCGGCGGCGCGAGATCCCCGGTGGGGTCGCCGTGCGGCGGGTGGGCACGGTGGCACGGACCGCCAGGCGTCAGGCGGCCACAACCGAGGGCGGCTCGCGGCGTACCTGGGCGCCCAGCGCGGTGAGGCTTTCGACGAAGTTCGCGTAGCCCCGGTCGATGTGGTGCACGTCGCGGACCTCCGTGGTGCCCTCGGCGACCAGCCCGGCCAGCACCAGCGCCGCGCCGGCCCGGACGTCCGATGCCAGCACGGAGTCGCCCACCAGGCGGGAGGTGGGCCGGACCACCACATGATGGCCGTCTGTGCGCAGGTCCGCGCCGAGCTTGTGCAGCTCGCGGCAGAACACGAACCTGCTGTCGAAGACGTTCTCCGTGATCAGAGACGTGCCCTCGCTGATCGCCTCCAACGCGATCACCTGGGGCAGCAGATCGGTCGGGAAGCCCGGATACGGCAGTGTGACGACATCGATCGACTTCGGCCGCCCCTGCGCGCTGACCCGGAAACCGTCCGCGTGCAGCTCCACCAGGGCACCGGCGTCGCAGAGCTTCTCCAGCACGATCCCCAGATGATCGGCGCGGCCATGGTGGATCATCACGTCGCCGGCGGTCATCAGCGCGCCGATCGCCCAGGTGCCCGCCACGATCCTGTCCGGCACCGTGCGGTGCGACACCGGGCTCAGCGTGTCGACACCGTCGACGACCAGCGTGGACGTGCCGACCCCGCCGATCCGCGCGCCCATCTCCACCAGCAGCGCGCAAAGGTCCGCGATCTCGGGCTCCTGCGCGGCGTTGTCGATCACCGTGGTGCCCTTGGCCAGCACGCCGGCCATCAGCAGGTTCTCGGTCGCGCCGACGCTGGGGAAGTCCAGCCAGATCGACGCCCCCTGCAGGCGCCCGGACGAACGGGCCACCAGCGCCCCCGCCTCGACGTCCACGACCGCGCCCAGCTTCGCCAGGCCGTTCATGTGGATGTCGAGCGCACGCGAGCCGATCGCGTCACCCCCGGCAGCGCCACCCGGGCCTCGCCGCGGCGGGCCACCAGCGGCCCCAGCACGGCGACCGACGCACGGATCCGGCGGACCAGCTCCGCCGGTGCGGTGGACTCCACCATCTCGGGCACGTCGATGACGACCCGCCCCGCATCCCGGTCACGTGACGTGCTGGCACCGAGACCGCACAGGACGTCCGCCATCACCGACACGTCGAGGATGTCCGGCACGGCCTCCAACGTGGTGCGGCCGGGCGCGAGCAGGCTCGCCGCCATCAGCTTGAGCACCGAGTTCTTCGCACCCGGAACGGCGACCTCGCCGACCAGCCTGGTCCCGCCTGTCACGACGAAGCGTTCCACGGGCTCCGATGCTAGGTGCTGCGCGGGGGATCTTCAGACCAACCCCGGGGATTGGCCGCTGTGGACCACGATCGGACCCCCGGTCCGGCCTCCGCTGACACCTCTTCTCCCGCGCCGTCCAACGCACCACTCTCCACACCAAGGAGACGAACGCCGTCATGGTGGCGCAGGACAGGCTCCTGCCGACCCGCCAGCGCGTCCGTGACCCGCACGGCGAACGCGGGCGTCGACCGCCGCACGACCTCCTCCACCGTGAGCCACTCGACCGCCGTGGCCTCCTCGGTCTCCGCCAGTGCCTCCGTCTCCGCCAGTGCCTCGGTGTGCCCCTCTCGGCAGAGAAAGACCAGCGCGACCACGCCCAGCGGCAGGTTCAAGTAGATCCCGGTGAGCCGCTCCGGCTCGACCGACATTCCGGTCTCCTCACGAACCTCACGGCGAAGTGCCTGGTGAAAGGTCTCGCCGCGTTCGAGCACCCCACCCGGAATCTGCCAGGCCCCGTTGTCCCGCCGCCGAATGCAGACCACACGACCGTCACCCCGACGGATCACCGCGGCTACGCTGACAGAATGCATGCCAAAAAGTTACCAATAGAACTTGAACAACCTTGACATCAGCGGCGCTCGTCGCGCGTCTCGCCTCCCTGCCCCGCGAAACAGACGCATCGTACGGCCTCCAGGCTCGCGCCCTGTTGCAGGAACCGGGTGCAACCGACGACGCTCTCTCTGAGGTCCTCACCGACATGTCACAGCCCGAACAGGTCAGATTCAATGCCTTCTACTGCTTGCAAGCACGCGCCTGGCGACGGCGGGACCATCGGACACACCGGGCGAACGTAGACCTGTACCAGTCCGAGTTCGGCACGCACCCGATGTTCTATTTCATGCAGGCGGAGTACTACTCCTCCCTCGACAGCGAACCAGCAAACCGACATGCCGCGTTGACCTTCGCGCTCGAGGCGGTCCGTCGTCTCTCCGCGATCCCGGGAGTGCTGCATCTCGCGGCCTCAATCATCGCCGACCACCACGAGGCGGACGCCGATGCCGACCCGCAGCTTCTGTTGGAGGGCGAAAGGCTGATTCGGCAGGCGATCGCCCTAAGCCACGGCACCTACCCGCGTTATCACGCCACACACGCGCGCATAGCCACACTCCGGGGTGCCTACGGCTCGGCCCGGGCCAGCATCGCGCGGGCAATCGAGGACGAGGACAGCTCAGGCGCCGAGTACGCGCTTCGCATCGGCGACTACCAGCTGATTCGGGCTCGCATCCAGCACGCACAGCAGGCCGAGGTGCTCCGGGTCGGCCAGGACGAGGCATCGTCCGAGCTGCGACGTATCCGCGCGCAGATTCTGGAGATCATGGGACTGCTGGCAGCGGTGATCGCTTTCATCACCACCGCGGCCAACATCGCTGCCGGGCAGCCACCCGGACCTGCGGCGGGTCTGCTGACCACCGCCGGGGGCATGACCCTGCTTGTGTTCTGGGGCTTCCATGTTCTCGTCGTCGACAGCGGCGGACGCCGACGCCTGTTGCCCCTGGCCCTCGGGGCGATACTCCTCGGCGTCGGACTCGTATTGGCGGGAAGGTAACGGCAGATGCGCACCACGGTGGCCAAGAGCTGGTCGTTCAAGGCTCACAACGAGGACACCTGCGGATCGCGCGCGGACGGCGCCTGGGTCATCGACGGCGCCTCGGCGCTGGAGCCCGGGCCGCTGCTCGACGGGCTGCCCGGGCCCGCCTGGGTGAGCACACTGGCCGGGGCCTATCTCAGCGAGGTCGACTGGGACGGGCAGGCACTGCGGGACGTCCTGGTAGATCTCATCGAGCACCTGATCGAGCGGGGTCGGCGAGCCGGGCTGGTCGACGCGGGCACTGCCCGCTCGTCCGGATTCCCCACCGCCGCGATCTCACTGGTCCGCCAGCGCGGCGCCCTGCTGGATGTCTGCCTGCTCGGCGACGCCCCCGTCGTGCTCAACAGTTTCGCCACCCCCGCCATCCCCGCCACCACCGCGAGCACCGCCAGCTCTGACGTCTCTGACGTCTCTGACGGGCCCGGCGGTCAGCCAACGGTCCTCACGGATCCGCAGTACGACGATGTCGAGCGCGAGCTGCTCGGCCGGGTCCGGGCGAGTCTCGACCGGGGCGACGATCCGGCCACAGCCTATGGACGACTCCACGAGACCCTGCTGGACCACCGCAGACGCCGCAACACCGACGCGGGCTCGTGGATCCTCGGCGACGTCCCGGCCGCCGCCTCGCACGCCCGCTGCCTGAGCGTGCCGCTGACCGGCGACGCGGAGGTTCTGCTCTGCTCGGACGGGTTCGGCCGTCTGGTCGAGCCGTTCGGGCTGGTGGACGGCTACGGCACCCTGCTGGCCGCGGTCCGTGACGGAGCCGCCGGCGAACTGGTGGAGCGGCTGCGCGCGGCGGAGGCGGCGGACCCCGACCGCGTCCACCATCCGAGATTCGGCGCCAGCGACGACGCGAGCGTCGTGCACGCCATCCTCGACCCGATTCTCGACCCGGGCGCCGCGGACGGGTCGCGGTCGCGGTCGCGCCGCCTGTAACCGCGGGCATCCGCGCAGGCTCCCCCATACAGTGACGGCATGGCGGTGCACCTGACCCGGATCTACACCCGGACCGGCGACGACGGGACGACGGCGCTGGGCGACATGTCGCGAGTGCCGAAGACGTCGGTACGGCTGGCGGCCTACGCGGACGTCGACGAGACGAACGCGGCGATCGGGGCGGCGCTCGCCCTCGGGGATCTCGGCGCTCTCGGGGAACTCGGCGCCGAGGTGCGCGAGACGCTCGCCCAGGTGCAGAACGACCTGTTCGACGTGGGCGCGGACCTGTGCTCCCCGGTGGTCGCGGACCCGAAGTACCCACCGCTGCGGATCACCGACACGTACGTCGACCGGTTGGAGGAGGCCTGCGACCGGTACAACGAGACGCTGGCGAAGCTGAACTCGTTCATCCTGCCGGGGGGCACTCCCGCCGCGTCGCTTCTCCACGTGGCACGCACCGTGGCCCGTCGGGCCGAACGGTCCTGCTGGGCACTGCTCGAGGCGGAGCCGGACAGCACGAACCCGCTGCCCGCCCGTTACCTGAACCGCCTGTCGGACCTGCTGTTCATCCTGTCGCGGGTCGCGAACCCCGAC
>NZ_ADGX01000262.1 GCF_000177675.1 Parafrankia sp. EUN1f | reverse complement strand
GACCTCGGATTTTCCGGCACGGACCGGCATTCTCCGATACGCTCCGATACGCGGGTATCCGTCTTGTAATCGAGCGGTTAGGGGTTCGAGTCACCTCGCCGGCTCCAAGCGGATGGCGCCTGACCTGCAGTTATGAAAAGTTGGAGATCATTCACTCGAGATCGAAATATGTGTGTGGGCGCGGTGTGAGCGCATTCGTATTCTGTGCAGGGAACGATCTTGAGTGGGTACCCTCTCCGGGTGCCTGGGACCGGGAACTGCGGTCGCAGCGCCACCCCGACGGCGATTATGCTGCGTCATGTGACTCCGGCTGGTTTCGGCTCCGGGGTTGTCTGGCTCCTGGGAGCTCGCGCGTAGCGCGAGCTCCATATGTCCCGTCGATGGTGGGTGACGCCTCGTGCCGGCGCGTTCTTGGCGGCCGTTGCTCTTTCCTCGCGGTGGTTCCTTGGTTCCGGGGAGCCCTTGGCGTTCGAGCGGCTGCCATCTGGCGGCTGGGGTGGATTGTGGGCACGCCGAGAGGCCGGCACCCCGATCGGGGTGCCGGCCTCTCGGTGGGCTGGCCGTGTCAGGAACGGATGGCCGGTTGGGCTGTGGGGCTGAGACGGGTGGTGCCCAGATCGGCGCGTTCTCCAGCCCGGTAACCACTGCGTCCGCCGGTGCCGGTGAGGCGGCGCCGGCGGGTGGTGCGCAGCTTCGGGTAGGTGTTGGCGAGGTGCTCCTGGACGCGGTCGGCGCGGCTGGCCAGGACGAGGGCTGTGGATGGTCCGCCGGTAGCGCTGTCCTCGGCTTGGGCGTCGCGTCGGACGGCGTTTTCGGCGGCGGTGAGACGGTGGCTGACGGCGGCCGCGAATCCGGTGAGCCAGCTTCGTCGGAACGCGCGGGTGTCGTCGCCGGCGGGGATGGGTGTGGTGGCGAGGCTGTGGGTGCTTTGGATCAGTAGCGAGGTGTAGAGGATCTGGGTTCGTTCGAGGTCGGCGGTCATGCCGAACAGGTGGCCTTCGGTCACGCGGTTGCCGTTGTGGTCTCGGGTGCGCTGGACGATGCGGCATCCGAGAGGGTCGGCGATGGAGGCGAGGAGACCGATTTTGTCGGCGATGTAGGGCCGGTCGATTCTGATGGTCATGTCGGCCGCGGCTGCGGGCTGCTCGGCGGTTGCGTCGAGGCGGGCTTGGTCGATGCCGTAGCGGGCGATGAGTTCGGCGGCTTTGCGGTTGTAGGTCTCGCGGGCTTCGGTGGTGATGGCGTCGTCCTCGGCCATGGCGAGGAGTTTGCGGATTCGTGTGAGTGCGGCGTCCGGGTTCATGGGGCCTCTTCGGTGGGGGAGGGGGTTCCGGTGTTTTCTTGCCAACTCCAATTCTAGTTCGTTTGTTGCCGGTGGCGGCGTTTCCTCCGTGGTCCGACTACCTTTGTTTCGCTGGAAACAGTGGTTCGGCCTGGGAGTCGTTGGTCCCCTGCCTTTTCATCGAGAGGTTTCAAGGTGCTGCGCTGTGCAATTAACGGGTGTGGTGGCGGCCGAGGTTGTGGAGCGCCGGTGCGGATAAGGAGAGTTTCCCCGGATGTGCACGAGGCCTTGGTGTAGCTCTCCCTACAGGCGTTCTGGTTTGTGCGGGCGAATAATGAAGGTTCGAGCTATGCGGTTTCCTGGGGGCCGCTCGGCGGCCCCATCGCGCTCCGCCTTTGCTGCGTGTATTCGATCGCTCCGCCGAACTGACCTGTCGGGTGCGGTCGGCCGGGCTGATGTCGGGGTGGCGTGGCCGGCGTTCTGATCGCAGCGTTCTCGACGACGCGGGCGATTCCAGCGGAGGGCGCGGTGGGTGCTGTGCCGTGCGTTCGTCACGGGTGATGACGTTGGCGAGGTACATCGCGATGACGTTTTCGATGCTTGTGCGGATGAGTCTGCCCGGGTGGGTAGGCGGCCGGGCTCGAGGACCAGCTTCCGGTGATCGCGACGGCGAAGGTGCTCGCGTTGCGGCCTCGGGACCGGGCGGCGGTCGGCCGGGCGGCGCGGGCTGTCGTGGCGTATGTCGAGGGCGGTCAGCCTGACGAGGTATCGCCGTTGCGCCGGTACTACGGCGAGAGCCACGCGCCGGGGCGGCCGCGGGGCCAGGCTGCGGCGCTGACGGGGTTGGTCGGGCCGGCGGTGTCCGAGCTGGCGCTGACACGGCTGTTGTGCGGGGAGCACGGGGTGACGGGCCGGCCGCTGCTGGCGAACTCCGGATCGGCTGGCCGGGCGATGGCGTCCGAAGCCACGCCGTCCCAATCGGCCGCCGCGGACCCGTTGCCCGACGGGGCTGATGAGCAGGGCTGGCTGTCGCTGGAGGCGGCGGCCCGCCTGGTGGGTGTGAGCGCGTCCTACCTGCGGATGCTCGCGGCCCGTACGGCGGCACGTTCCCCCGCGAACGCATCGTCGTCGGCTGGATCCGTGGAGCCGGCAGGGGACGACAGCCAGGCGCCGGGGGAGTCCGAGGCGTGGCTGGCCGCGGAACGGGATCCGGCTACGGGGGCGTGGCGGGTGGCGCGCGGCGAGGTGGAGCGGTTCCGGGCATCGCGGGTGCCGCCGGCGGTGGTGATCGGTTATGACGTGACCTGTTCGATGCCGAAGACGATGTCGTTGCTGCGGGCGTTCGGAGACGAGGAGATCCGCGGGGATATCGACGCGGCGGTCGAGGTTGGTGTGGACACGGTCGTGACCTATCTGGAGCGGCACGCGGTGGTCGGCACCGTAAACGGGCATAACCGCGCCGGGTTGGGGCTGGCCGTGGCGTCCTATCTGCATGACGTTTCCCGGAGCCAGGAAGCTCACCTGCACATCCACCTCATCGTGGCCAACGCGGTAGCCGTTCCCGACACGGCGGTCGATCGCGAGGGCGACGACGCCCTGGACGGCATCGACGGTTACCCTGCGGCCGGGAGCGGCTGGGAGACGGGCCATCCGACAGTCCAGTCGGGACTGGTGTGGCGCGCGCTCGACGGGGAGGTGTTCCTCTCCCATGTTCGTACCGCTGGCTTCCTGGGTGCTGCGGCGATGCGCCACGAGTTGGCGCGGCGGCGGGGGCTGCGCTGGGGGCCGGTCCGGAACGGGGTCGCGGAACTGGCCGGGTTCCCGCCCACGTTGCTTGCCGCGTTCTCGACGCGTTCCGGTGAGGTGGCGGACGAGTACGAACAGCTCGTCGCGGACGGGCTTTCGCCCGGGGGGAGAACGAAGGCCGCGGCGCAGCGTGGATCACGTGCGCCGAAGAAGGTCCTGGCCGACGAGGAGGCGCGCCGTATCCAGCACGATCGGCTGGCTGCGGCCGGGTGGACGCCGGAGCAGGTCCGCGCGCTGGCCGCACCGGTCGATCGGGACGTACGAGGCCGGGTCGATGAGGAGCTGCCTGCGCTGATGGATCTGGTGACGGGTCCCCACGGCGCGACCGCGCAGACGACCACGTTCGATCGCCGTGAGGTCGTCCGCCAGGTTGCTGCGTGGGCGGGGGACCGCCTCGGTGCGGAGGAGATCGAGAGTTTCACCGATCAGGTTCTCGCGGATCCGCGGGTCGTCCTGCTCGGCCATCCAGCCAGACGACGCCGGCAGGTTCCCACGGCGCTGTATACGACGCAGGAGCTGATCGAGGTCGAGGACACGGTCCTGGCGTTGTGTCGTCAGGGCCGGGTCGACGCTGGCGCGGCCCCGAGGATCCTCGTGCCCCCCAGACTCCTTGACGTCTACTTGTCCAACGGGCCATCGGCACCTCGTCCACGTTCGGTCTCCCGCGGCCGGGACCCTGCCGGCCGCCGGCCGCGAACACCGGCGGGGCCACGCCTGTCCACCGAGCAGATCGAGCTGGTGCGCTTGCTGCTGGGATCCGGGGACCTGGTGCGGCCCGTCGTGGGCCCGGCGGGCACCGGCAAGACGGAGGCGATGCGCCTGGCAACCAGGATTCTGCTCGACGCCGGTCACGCGGTGTTCGCGGCGGCGCACGGTGGCCGGCAGACCGAGGAGCTCGCGGACCGGATCGCGGTCCCGGCCCGTGTCGTCGCCGGCTGGCTGACCCTTCTCGACCACACCGAGGACCCTGCCACCGTCTGGCCGCCCGGCAGCGTGCTGATCGTTGACGAGGCCACCCAGATCGGCAGCCGGGACGCGGAACGGCTGTTGCGGTGGGCGACGCGCACCGGCGCCGTGGTGGTCCTGCTGGGTGATCCCGCGCAGCTCGGTTCGGTCGGGGCGGGTGGCTGGTTCGCGCACCTCGTCGCGACGACACCGAACATCCCGGCGCTCACGACGCTGCACCGGCAGTCCGGCGCGGCTCTCGCGCCGGTCCGCGCCGCCCTGACAGCGCTACGTGCCGACACCGCGCCGTCGGCGCGAGACGCGCTCAACCGCCTCGCCGCGGATGGCCGGGTTCGGCTCTTCGACGACCGCGACGCGCTGCTGGGTGGCGTCGTCGACGACTGGTACGCCGCGCGGACCGCGCCGAGGCCTGACGAGCAGCGCCGTTCGGGGCGTACAGGCCGGTCCGCGCCGCCGGCGATGATCTCGATGATGGCGGAGCGGACACGGGACGTGGAGATCCTCGCCCGCGCCGCGCGGGCGCGCCTCACCGCGGACGGCACCCTGACCGGACCCGTCCTCACGGTGGCGGGCCGGGAGTTTCAGGTCGGTGACGAGGTCATCACGCTCACCCAGGCCGGGCACACCCTCGTCCCCGCCGGCCGCCCGGCCTCCGCCTACATCCGTACCGGCACCCTCGGCGTCGTCACCGCGGTGACCCTCGACCCCGGCGTACCCGAATGCCAGACACTCGACGTGCACTTTCCCGGCAAAGGCGATGTCAAGGTTCCCTGGAAGTACCTCACTCACCGTTTCGGGGACGGCAGGGACGGCGGCCTCGGCTACGCCTACGCGATCACCGCTGCCAAAGCCGAAGGCGCGTCCATGCCGACCGCCCGCGCGGTCGCGCCGGACGACACCAGCCGCGCCGGCCTGTACGTGATGCTTTCGCGCGCCCAGACCGATCTCACCGCCTATGTCATCCGCCGCGCCGATCTCGAAGCCGACACCGATGAGGAGGACTGGCTTCCTGTCCTGCGTGATCCGGACGGCCCCTTCGACCGGCTCGCCGAGCATCTCGCGGGTTCCCGCGCCGAACGGCTCGCCACCGACCACGACCCCCTCGCCCGCGCCGCCCATGCCCTCCGACGAGCCCACACCCTCGCCGAACTCCACCACCTCGCCACCAGCGGCTCCTCCACCGCGCCGCGGGACGCGCCCCGCGCCCCGGCCGGCCGCGCCGGACTGGCCGACAGCGCCGGCACGGCCGGCGCGGGGATCCCCATGCCGGTTCTGCGTCGCGCCGAACTCGCCGCCGAAGCGGCGATCCGCGCCGCGTCCGTCACCCAACCGCCACCCGCCCTCACGGCGCGGATCGGCACCCGGCCCGCCGCCGGACCCGACCGGGCACTGTGGGACCAGGCCGTCGCCGCGCTGGCGATCCACCACGCCCGCCACAGCCCGGACTCGCCACCGGACGAACCCGGACCACCCCCACCCCCGGCTCCGCCGAGAGCGGGCAGCACCGGTGGACGGCACACCACGACCTCGCGGTCGGCCTGACGCGGACCTGGGCCGACGGGCTTCCGGACCGGATCCGACGCCGGTTCTACTCCCAGGCGGAGCAGGTTCCGCGCCACCGTGCGATCGCCGGCCTTCACGCCCTGCTCGACACCGGTCACAGCCCCGACGATCTACTCGCAGCCCTCACCCGTCAGGAGCAGACCAGCGCGCGGACCGGCGCGGCCATCCTCGACCACCGCGTCGGCGTCCTCTGTTCTGACCACAACGTCGACCCGGGCCACTATCTCCTCCCTGCGCCGCTTTCAGCCCAGGATGAATGGGCCGACCTCGCCGGTCTCCTCGACCTCGCCGAGATCGCGCATCTTGCCCGGCGCCCACCGGCGGACCTGGCCACCGAACGCCGCGCTCTCACAGCAGCGGAGTCCGTTTCCCGTCCCGCCGAGTGGGCCTCGACGCCTCGACTCGGTCACGGGCCCGCGAGCCCGTCAGGGGACAGACTTCGGCGCCTCGACGCTGCGCTCGACCGTCAGGTCGGCCACGCGCTCTCCCAGGCCCGCGTCGACCCGGCCGACTACCTCACAGGACTCCTAGGCCCCCGACCCGCCGAGGAACCAGCCGCCGCGGCGTGGGACACCGACGTCCAGCACATCGAGCGGTACCGCCACCGCGAACTCGGCCTTCCTCACGGGACAGCGGCCGATTCCACCGCCCTGCATCCCCTGCTCCGCGCGTTCGGCCGACCACCTGCGGACCCGGTCCGCGCCGCCGACTACGACCAGGTGATCAGCCGGTTCCGTGATCATCCGCTGGTCCTTGACCTTTGACACGAACCCGACTTCCGGATCAGGTGTCGCCGTTCACACATCTGGGGGAGTAGGGAGATCCGCGTTCTGGAGGTGGGGATGGTCGTGCGGGTGAGAGGGAGGGTCGCGGCGCCGATCCTGGCCGGCCTGGTGCTGGTCTACGCGGCTTCGCCGGCGTTGGCGAACGGTCCAGGCGCTGTCGAGCAGGTGCAGCAGGCCGAGACCTCTGCGCCGCCTACGGAAAGTCCCCGGCCCAGCCCGGTTCCGATCGAGGTCACCCCGGACTGGCGTGACCTCCCGGGCCGATCGAAGATCGAGGATCTTCTGGATGTCGCGGCTCAACTCGGGCTTGTCTGCTGTGTGGGCGCGGTGATCGTGGGCGGTGGCGCGCTGGGCATTGGACGGGTAACAGGCTCCGCGCCGTCCGGGATCCGTGGCTGGGGCATGGTTCTC
Source organism: Parafrankia sp. EUN1f (assembly GCF_000177675.1). GTDB lineage: Bacteria > Actinomycetota > Actinomycetes > Frankiales > Frankiaceae > Parafrankia. The sequence continues at coordinate 650 of NZ_ADGX01000262.1, read as the reverse complement.
GGTGGCGGCGGGGGCGCGTTGATGATCACCTACGCGCCGGATCTGATCGCGTGGATGACGGCGTGAGCTCGCGGCCTGGACAGCGTCGTGACGGTGGACGGCGTCGCTGGGGGCTGCTGGTCGGCGCGCTGACCTGTGCCGCCATCCTGGTGATGATCGGTCTGGGGACCGCGCGGTTCGGTACGTGGGCAGCACCCGTTACCTTCTGGATGGCCCCGCAACGGGGCTCCCGGCCTCCGGACCTGGCATGACTTGAGCCCCTCGTCGGTCATGATCGAAAAAGTGGTGTCACCAAGTTCCGGAGGCATCGGCAGACCGCTGATCAGGGGCATGACCGTCGAACTCATCGTGAGCGAGACAGGCTCTTCGTAACGTGGATGCCGGCACGCTGATGCCGCAGGTGAGGCCGGGAAAGTAGACAGCGCTCGCGGGAGACAGCACGTGATCGATACCGGTGGCATCGACGTCTACCTGGGCCTGGACGTGGGCAAGGGCGAACACCATGCCACCGCTCTCACCCCAGCCGGGAAGAAGGCGTTCGACAAGCGGCTACCCAACAACGAACCGAAACTGCGGGAGGTATTCACCCGGCTGCAAGCCAAGCACGGCACCGTGCTGGTCGTCGTCGACCAACCTGCCTCCATCGGCGC
>NZ_ADGX01000263.1 GCF_000177675.1 Parafrankia sp. EUN1f | reverse complement strand
ATCGGCACATGCACGACCCGCGCCTGGTAGGCGGCGAACGTGTTGATCGCCGTGACGTACGTCGGGCCCTCGGTGAGGACGACGTCCCCGGGGTCGATGAACACCCTGGTGAGCAGGTCCAGCGCCTGCTGTGAGCCGACGGTCACCACCACGTTGTCCGGGTGGGCGTCCGTGATGCCCTCCATGGCCATCACGTCGCAGATCCGGGCCCGCAGCTGCGGGTCGCCCTGCGCCGAGCCGTACTGCAGCGCGACGGCCCCGCGTCGGGTGATCAGGTCTGACGTGGTGGCTGCGACTGCTTCGAGGGGGAGCGCGTCGACGGCGGGCATGCCGCCGGCGAGGGAGACGATCTCCGGCCGGCTCGCGACTGCGAACAGGGCCCGGACCTCGGAGGCGAGCATCCCGGATGCCCGGCTCGCGTAGGACCCCCACCAGCGATCGCGTGGGCCTGTGCTGTCCACCGGCTGTTGCGTGTCCATCCGTCTACCCCATCGTCGACGTCGGGAAAACCTTATCGCGTCCCACGCGGACCCGACCTGAAGCCCTACGGGTTTCCCCGAAAGTCGATCATCTTGAACTTTCCTTATTCTCGTCAAGCATTCCTGTCAAGCCATTTTGTGTGGCCGACCTGGCGAGGTTAAACGTTGTATTCTCTTGACGTCATCAGTGACCGGCCGGCGAGAGAAAAGGCCGCCACGTCAGCGAATCGCCGGCATGATCTCCTCGGCGACCCACTGGGTGTAGTCGTAGTACTCCTGGATGTGGTTGAGGGTGGGAATGGGCACCGAGCTCATGGTGACGCCGAGTTCGGCGAACCAGCCGAGGCGATCGATGATCTCCTGCTTCGGCATTCCAGGCCGGGCGTTCGGGTCCTTCTGGACGGCATGGCCCTCGCCGACGCGGGCGGTGCCCAGGCCGTAGAACACCTCGGCCAGGCGGCCGTTGTAGTCGGGCTGGGACCTGATGAAGTCGAGTCGGGCCGGAATGTCCTCGGGCCTGGTGAGGAACGGCCACCACCCGGACGAGTAGCGGGCGACCCGCCGCAGCACCGGGTCGGCGTCACCGCCGAACCAGACCACCGGATGCGGCTTCTGGACGGGCTTCGGCTCGAAGGCGACATCCCGGAACGAGACGAACCGCCCTTCGAACTCCGGCGAGTCGCTGGTCCACAGCTCGATGATCGCCTGGATGTACTCCTCGGCCCGCGCACCGCGCTCGTGGAACGGAACACCGAGGATGTCAAACTCCTCCTTGAGCCAGCCGACCGCGAACGTCACCGTGACCCGGCCACCGGAAAGCCAGTCGATCGTGGAGACCGCCTTCGCGGTCACAACCGGATGCTGTAACGGCAGGATCGAGATACAGGAGTTGACCCGGATCTGCTCCGTCGCGCCCGCCCAGTAACCCATGGCCGGGAATGCGCTGAAATAGTGTGGACCCGACAGGTCGACATGGGCCCTGGGAATGATGTGGTGCTCGGGCACCGCGATCATCGCGTAGCCGAGCTTCTCCGCCCACCGTGCCAGTCGGGTCTGGTCCGCGCCGGTCACAGAGGCCTCCCACGGCTGGCAGGTGGCCTTCAGGCGCAGCAGATGCGGCATGGCAAAGCCCAGTTTCATGGTTTCCCCTCAGCGCCGGGTGGAATCGACTCCAGCGACCAGCTTCCCATCCTCGCAGGGATCGGTGGCAGCGCTACCGGGTCGATTCCTTCCCTTACCTGTCAGAACGGTGGGGTGAGGAGGCCGGCGTCGCGGAGGTACGTGACGACGTGTTCGGCGTTGCGGCCGGCGGGGATGGTGCCGGAGGCGTCGAGGTGTAGCTCGGGGTGCGGCGGCGGCTCGTAGGGGGAGTCGATACCGGTGAAGTTGGCGAGTTCGCCGCGGCGGGCCTTCGCGTAGAGGCCTTTGCGGTCGCGGGTTTCGGCGACGTCGAGGGGTGTGTCGACGAAGACCTCGACGAACTCGCCGTCGTCGAGGAGGTCGCGCGCGAGCTGGCGTTCGGCGCGGAACGGGGAGATGAACGACGTCAGCACGATCAGTCCGGCGTCGGCCATGAGTCTGGCGACTTCGGCGATGCGGCGGATGTTCTCGACGCGGTCGGCATCGGTGAAGCCGAGGTCCTTGTTCAGGCCGTGGCGGATGTTGTCGCCGTCGAGGAGGTAGGTGTGGTGGCCCTGGTCGTGGAGCCGTTTCTCGACGAGGTTCGCGATGGTCGACTTGCCGGCGCCGGACAGGCCGGTGAACCAGACCACGGCCGGTCGCTGGCCCTTGTGCCGGGCGCGGGCGTGCTTGTCGACCTCGACGGCCTGCCAGTGGATGTTGTGGGATCGGCGTAGCGCGAAGTGCAGCAGGCCGGCGGCGACGGTGGCGTGGGTGAACCGGTCGATGAGGATGAATCCGCCGGTGCTCCGGTTGGCGGTGTAGGGGTCGAACGGGACGGGCCGGTCGAGGTTGAGGTTCGCGACACCGATCTCGTTGAGCTCGAGGGTTTTCGTCGCGCTCTGTTCCAGGGTGTTGACGTTGACCTTGTACTTCGGCTGGGTGACGGTCGCGGTGACGGTGCGGGTGCCGAGCTTGAGCAGGTAGGGCCGGCCGGGCAGCATCGGTTCGCCTGCCATCCAGACGAGGTGGCACTCGAACTGGTCGGCGACCTCGGCGGGGTTGTCGGCGGCGGTGAGGACGTCGCCGCGGGAGACGTCGATCTCGTCGGCGAGGGTGAGAGTGACGGACTGCCCGGCGGCGGCCGCAGGCAGGTCGCCGTCGGCGGTGACGATCCCGGTGACGGCGCTTTCCTGGCCGGAGGGCAGGGCCCGGACCTTGTCGCCGGGGCGGATCACGCCGCCGGCGATCTGGCCGGAGAAGCCGCGGAAGTCCAGGTCGGGCCGGTTCACCCACTGCACCGGCAGCCGGAACGGCCCGGCGGAGGCCACGTCGGTGATCTGCACGGTCTCCAGGCGCCCGACGAGTGTCGGCCCTGTGTACCAGGGCGTGTTCGGCGAGAGTGCGGTGATGTTGTCGCCGCGCAGCGCCGAGAGCGGGATGGCACGGATGGCGTCGCCGTCCAGCCCGATCCGCGCGGCGAACTGCCGGTAGTCGGCCTCGATCGCGGCGAAGACGTCCGGTGAGTATTCGACGAGGTCGAGTTTGTTCACCGCGAGGACGACGTTGCGGATGCCGAGCAGTGACACCAGGTAGCTGTGCCGGCGGGTCTGGGTGAGCACCCCCTTGCGCGCGTCGATCAGGATGACGGCGAGCTGGGCGGTCGAGGCGCCGGTGACCATGTTGCGGGTGTACTGCTCGTGGCCCGGGGTGTCGGCGACGATGAACTTGCGTTTCTCGGTGGAGAAGAACCGATAGGCCACGTCGATGGTGATGCCCTGCTCGCGTTCGGCTGCCAGGCCGTCGACGAGCAGGGCGAAGTCGAGGTCACCGCCCTGGGTGCCGACCTTCTTCGAGTCGGATTCCAGGGCGGTGAGCTGGTCGGAGAAGACGAGTTTCGCGTCGTAGAGCAGCCGACCGATCAGGGTGGACTTGCCGTCGTCGACGCTTCCGCAGGTGATGAACCGCAGCATCGACTTGTTCTCGTGTCGCCGCAGGTATTCCTCGATGTCCTCGGCGACGAGCTCGTTGGTCACGTGCGCCATATGACCTTCCCTCCGGGAAGGCCTCCGAGCATGCGATCAAAAGAATTCTCGCATGCTCTTCGGCCGGGCTAGAAGTACCCCTCGTGCTTCTTCTTCTCCATCGACCCGGACGAGTCGTGGTCGATGACCCGGCCCTGCCGTTCCGAGCTCGTCGTCAGCAGCATCTCCTGGATGATCTCCAGGAGTGTCGAGGCCTCCGACTCGACGGCCCCGGTCAGCGGGTAGCAGCCCAGGGTTCGGAACCGGATCGAGCGCTGCTCGGGAACCTCATCCGGTGCCAGCGGCATCCGGTCGTCGTCCACCATGATCAGTGTACCGTCGCGTTCGACGACGGGCCGCGGCGCGGCGAGGTAGAGCGGGACGATCGGGATGTTCTCCCGGTGGATGTAGAGCCAGATGTCCAGCTCGGTCCAGTTCGACAGGGGGAAAACCCGGATCGACTGCCCTGGTGCCTTACGCGTGTTGTAAAGACTCCACAGCTCCGGCCGCTGGTCCTTCGGGTCCCACCGGTGCGCCGCCGAGCGGATGGAGAAGACCCTTTCCTTGGCGCGGGACTTCTCCTCGTCGCGGCGCGCCCCGCCGAACGCCAGGTCGAACCCGTACTTGTCCAGCGCCTGTTTCAGGCCTTCGGTCTTCCAGATGTCGGTGTGCAGCGCGGAGCCGTGGTCGAACGGGTTGATGCCCCGCTGCACGGCGTCGGGGTTCTGATAGACGATCAGATCCAGGCCCCGTTCCGCGATCAGTCGGTCGCGGAACTCGTACATCGCCCGGAACTTCCATGTCGTGTCGACATGCAGCAGCGGGAACGGTGGTTTCGACGGGTAGAACGCCTTCATCGCGAGGTGCAGCATGACCGAGCTGTCCTTGCCGACCGAGTACAGCATCACCGGCCGTTCCGACTCGGCGGCGGCCTCCCGGAAGATCTGGATGCTCTCCGCCTCCAGGCGCTGCAGATGGCTCAGGTGACCTTCGGCCGGAGAATCGTCTCCCGCACTCATGTCCACTCGATCAGTTCGCGCACGGTGGATCGCTCGAGCATGCCGTAGGTCTCCTCGCCGTCCCAGATGTAGCGGCATTCGCCCTGGAACAGCACCGGGAAGTTCGGCAGCTCCGGCCGGAAGGCCGTGTCATGCGTGGTCAGCGCGGTGACACCCTCGATGCGGGTGATTCCGAGCTCGGACTCGAACACCACCGGCACCGGGTCGCCCGCCGGGACCAGCCGGCGCAGCCAGGGCGCCTCGACCACCCGGGCGGGGACGAGCTTTCCCTCACCGAGATAGAGGTAGCCCTCGTTGAAGACGGGCCGGCCGTCCGGGTGCGGCGGGTAGGTGATGTAGCCGAACGCCTTCCCGCTGGGGAACACCGCGGACTGCCAGGCGTGCCCGCGGAACTCCTCCAGATGCCGCACACCCTGCCGCTTGATCCGCAGGCCACTGCCGGTGAACGTGTGTGTCTCCCCGTCGACCTCGACGGTTCCGGCGGCGGTGAACAGCTGCTCGATCCGCGGGCCGTGGCCCATCATGTCGCCGTCGCTGGTGTTGTGCAGCAGCGCGGCCGCATCCGTCAGGAGCGCGCCCTGCTCCCACGGCGGCACGGCCATCGTGGTGCTCACCTCGACGCGGAGGTTGACCGTCGGGCCGGTCTGGTCGCCGTCGATGAGCCGCTGCGACGTGGTGGCGACGGCCGGACCGTCGTAGGTCACCCGCCACGTCCGGTACGGTTCGATCACCTCGAACGCGAGCCCGCCGGCGCCGAGAATCGCCGGCTCGCCGGCGGCGTTGAACGGTGAATGCGGAGTGCCCCTGCCGCGCAGCCGGTAGACCCGGCCGTCCCTGAACACCAGGTTGAACGTGACCAGGTGTTCGTCCCAGTTCGCGCCGACGGCCTCGATCCCGAAACGGGGCATCCCGATCTCGCCCTTGTCGTCGGCGATCCAGAAACTGGCCGAATCCCGCATCTCCGGATTCTCCGGCCGCGCCGGGAAGAAGAACTCCCGCTCGGCGGGCAGTCCGCCGGAGAAGGAAATCGACGGGTCAGTCGCCATGATGGTTCAGCCCTTCTGCGCCGCTGGTCGAGGTCTCGCGGGTGGTCCACTGCGCGGCCCGGGTGGTGTAGGCGGCGAACAGCGGTCGGATCTCGTCGATGTCGAGGCCGAAGGTGGCCGGGTCCGGATGCACGTTGGCTTCGCGCTGCTGCGCGTTCTCCTCCCACCAGCGCCGCATTCCGGCGCCGAAGGCGGGCGTGACCGGCTCACCCAGCCAGGTGTACAGACCCGTCACCTCGCCGATCGGATCACGCTGCATGGCCCGGAAGTCGATGTCGTAGAACCTGCTGTCGCCACCGTTGTCCCGGAACGCCAGTGCGCGTTCCATTCCCACCGACCAGTGCTCGACGTTGAGCGCACCCAGGTAGGGCAGGTCGATGTCGTCGGAGTAGGAGCGGGCGACCGCGGCGTAGAGGTCCGCGACCGACACCATGACCTCGGCCGGGTCCCGATGCGTCATGACGAGGCGGGCGTCCGGGAAGACCTCGGCGAGCTGGTCCAGGAAAAGGAGATGGGTCGGGCACTTGAGTCGCCAGGGCTGGTTCGGGAAACCCCACTGCAGCAGTTTGAGGACGCGCAGCTCGTACCGGTATGTGGTGGTGAGGTCCGCGCTCTCGAGCAGCCATTTCGAATACGAGGGGATATGCGCGAAGGCCTGGAAGTACTGCGCCTTGAAGTCGAGCGCCATCAGGCTCTGGCACTCGGTCGGCCCGGTGGCGCTGGCGGGCACGAGCCGGCCGCGGCGCGGCGACGTCTTCGTCCGGAACTCCACCTCCGTCCGGCCACGGTCGATCCGGTCCTCGATCCCCTCGCCGACGCAGGGCGGTGGGCACGGAGCGTTGGCCTCCCACATACGCAGCGAGCGAGCCTGGGGATCCTCGGCGAGCAGGAAGGACAGGGCGGTCGAGCCTGTGCGCGGCAGCCCCAGGCCGATCAGCGGCGCGACGATCTGCTCGTCGTCGATCTCCGGATGGCGTCGGTACCAGTCCTCGACCTGCAGGCGCTGGGAGAGGAGTCCGACGAGGAGGCCGCGTAATGTCGCCTGCCCGGTGGCGTTCAGCCGCGCCTCGGTCCGCAGGGCGCGGGTGAGGATTTCCAGGCCTTCCTCGAAGGACCGCTCACCGAAGTCCTCGAGCCCGGTCGCCGCCCGGGCCGCGTCCAGCAGCTCGTCATGTAATGCCACGATCACTCCTTTGAGTGCGCACGCGGGTGCGCACTCGGGTGCGCACGCCTGGGAGACCGTCCGCCTGCGGTCTTTTCGGTCTGCCGGGTTGTTCGCCGGTCGCCAGCGGGTCAGTTGCGCATGTTGGCGCCGCCGTCGATCGCCCAGACCTGGCCGTTGATCCATTCGGCGTCGTCGGAGAGCAGGAACGCGACCACCGCGGCGAGGTCGCTCGGGCGGCCCAACCGGGTCGTGGGCACCCGGTCGAGGAACATCTTCTGCAGGGCGAGGTCGTTCTGCTGTTCCTGTAGCTCGCCCATGACCAGGCCGGGCATCACGCAGTTGCAGCGCACGCCCGCCCGGCCCCAGTTGGTCGCGATGTGCCGGGTGAGCGCGTTGACAGCCGACTTGGAGGCCCCGTACGCGGGCCTTTTGCCGTCGCTGGCGCTGACGGACGCACCCGACGAGGTGTTGACGATGCTGCCGCCGCCGTTCGCGAGCAGGTGCGGAAGAACCGCGCGGGCCGTCCGGACGAAGCCGACCACGTTGACGTCGAGCGTGCGGGTCCACACGTCGAGGTCG
>NZ_ADGX01000264.1 GCF_000177675.1 Parafrankia sp. EUN1f | reverse complement strand
ACCTCACGGTTCGGGGATCTCGAAGTGTTCGTCGCGGAGTTCGAAGGCGCGTTTGACGCCGTGTTGGGCGCGGGTCTTGACGAAGTTGTATTCGTTGTCTTCGAAGCTGAGGTTGGTGCCGTAGGCGTGGAAGAGGTAGCTGAGGACTTCTTCGCCTTGGTAGCCCTGGAGTTGTTCGACGAGGCGGAAGGCTTCCTTGGCGATGACGATGCCGTCGGCGGGCATGCGGGAGACTTTGCGGGCCCACCATTCGGCGCGGGTGGGGACGTCGGTGTCGGGGACGGTTTCGGTGAAGATTCCGCGTTCGGCGAGTTCGGTTCCGGTGAGGAGGTCGCCGGTGAGGAGCATGCGTTTGGCGAGGACGGGTCCGAGTCGGTGGAAGAACAGGTGGAGTGAGCCGAGTGCGGGGCCGAGGAAGCGGGTGGCGGGCATGCCGAGGCGGGCGTTCTGGCCGACGACGGCGATGTCGGCCATGAGGGCGATCTCGAAGCCGCCGCCGAGGGCGAGGCCTTCGACCTGGGCGATGGTGGCTTTGGGGTAGCCGAGGAACTCGTGGTAGAAGGCGAAGGTTTGGCGGTCGACGGCGAGGCGGCGGCGTTGGCTGGGTCGGCGTCGTCGGGTGGCCTTTCCGTCGCCGTTGCCGGCGGCGGTGTCCCGCGGGGCGGAGCCGGCGTCCTCGCCCGGCGCTGTCTCGCCGTACCAGCCGTAGGCGTTGCGCATGTCGGCGCCGGAGGAGAAGTAGCCGCCGGCGCCGCGCAGGAGGACGACCTTGATGTCGTCGTCGGTCGCCAGCTCGTCGAGGTAGGCGGCGAGCTGGTCGCGCATCGACGCGTCGTAGGAGTTGCGCCGCTGCGCATTGTTGATCGTGATGCGGGCGATGCCGGACTCCGGCTCCCGCTCCATCAACACACGTCCGTCAGTCAACGACTCGTCCCTCTTCCGCTACTCCCAGGTCGAGACCATCGTAGGGTAAATCTATATATATTTCCAGTGAAGCCCTCGGGTGGCCCTGGGAGGAGGTGGGAGGGAGACGCCGAGTCGCCTGGTCTCCGGCCCGCCGCCGGTGTCTCATCCTGGCCGGTCGAGATCCGCTGCGGCTGGGGTGACGGCCCGCTGGGAGGTGCTTGTGCGCGGGCTGCCGGCGTCAGGGTGGTCTCAGGCGGTCCGCAGGGGCGCGCTGTCGGGCGGGCACCTGATCTGCTCGACAGCATCCAAAAGTATAGATAGATTGAGCGTCTTCGGTGGGTTGCCGCTGTCGGAGGGGTCAGGGCCTGACGAATGACGAGCACGACGAGCGCGTCGAGCGGGCCTCACCTCGGCTTACCAGGAGCGGATACCTTCTGGGCCCTGGTCGAGCAGGCCGAACGCCGTTCGCCCGACGCGGTGATCCTCGCTGACGACCACGGTCGGGCACTGACGTCCGCCGGGCTGCGCGAGGATGCCGAGCGGGTGGCGGCCGGCCTGCGGGCGCTCGGGCTGCGGCCGGGCGACGTGCTGTCCTGGCAGCTGCCGACCACCCTCGAGGCGGCGGTGCTGATGGCGGCGTGTGCCCGGCTCGGCCTGGTGCAGAACCCGATCATCCCGGTGTTCCGGCACCGGGAGGTCGGGTACATCACGCGGCAGGTCGGCACCCGCCTGCTCGTCGTGCCGGAGCGGTGGCGCGGTTTCGGCCACGCGGAGATGGCCCGTTCCCTCGGTGCCGAGGTGGTCTCGCTCGACCTCGAAGGCCCGCCGCGCACTGGTCTGCGGCTCCCCGCCGCCGACCCCGGCACGCTGACGGAGCGACCCGGGCTGCCCGCGCCATCCGCCTCTGGTGCGGATTCGGCGCCTCCCGTCGGCGCCGGGGAGTGCAGGTGGATCTACTACTCGTCGGGAACGGTGGCCGACCCCAAGGGTGTGCGGCACACCGACGCCTCGGTGATCGCGTCGTCGAGCGGTGTGGTCGACGGGCTGGGTTTCGGCGCCGGCGACGTGTATCCGATCGCCTGGCCACTGGCCCACATCGGGGGCGTGGCGATGCTCGTGGCGGCCCTGCGTACCGGGGGCCGGCTGGTCCTGTTCGACACGTTCGATCCGGCGGTCACCCCCGGGCGGATGGCGGCCCACCGGCCGACCGTCCTCGGATCCGCCACACCGTTCTTCCTGGCCTACGTGGCCGCGCAACGCGCACACGGTGACATGGCGCTGTTCCCCGCCCTGCGGGTTTGCGTCGGTGGCGGCGCGCCGACCCCGGCAACGGTCGGTCAGGAGGTCGCCGACGCACTCGGTGTGCCCGGAGTTGTGGGCTCCTGGGGGCTGACCGAGTTCCCGGTAGCCACCAGCGAGACACCGTCGGACGTCGGAGCCGGCTCGACCGTGGGCCGGCCGATGACCGGAGTGCGGGTCCGCGTCGTCGACGGTGAGCTGCGGCTGAAGGGGCCGCAGTGCTTCCTGGGCTACGTCGACGCCACGCTGGACGCCGACGCGTTCGACGACGAGGGGTGGCTGCGCACCGGTGACCTCGGCTCGGTCGACGGCGAGGGCCGGGTCCGCGTCGAGGGCCGGCTCAAGGACGTCATCATCCGCAACGCGGAGAACATCTCGGCCTCCGAGATCGAGGAGGTGCTCCTGCGCCACCCGGCGGTCGCGGACGCCGCCGTCATCGGCGTGCCGGACGAACGCACCGGGGAGCGGGTCTGCGCGGTGGTGGTCGTCCGTCCCGGCAGCGCGGTCACTCTCGCCGACCTCGCCGCCCACTGCCAGGCCGAAGGCCTCGCGCGGTACAAGTGCCCCGAGCGCCTGGAGATCGTCGACGAGCTGCCCCGTAACCCGATGGGCAAGGTCCTCAAGCGCCAGCTTCGCCTCTGATCGGGGCTCGCAGCAGGGCCAGCGTCTGCTCCAGCTCGGCCTGCGGGATCTCGCTGACGCGCCACGTCGGCTTCCCGTTCTCTCCGGAGGTCTTCACCGGCGACTGAACTGGTACTTCGGTCACGACAACCCGTGGGTGCGCGGCGCGAGAACACGGCGTGTGCCAACGGCCAGCTGGCCGGCTGAACGTCCGCCCGCGGGTCTGATTCGTCCGCGTCGCCCAGCCGGCAGCCGACCGATGTAGAACGATGAGATGCGGCCGGATATGACGAACACCGGTGACCCGCCGACCGAACCGGATGACGGCGTTCCCACTCCGGACCTGGTCGCGGCGTGGCTGGTACTGGGAATGCTTCCGACGGAGCAGGTTCCAGGCTGGGCGGCGCACTGGATCGCGCGTGGTTATGACGGTGAGGCGCTGGTCGAGCTCGCCGGCCTCGACGGCAGGGATCCGGCCGCGGTCCGTGATCTGATCGAGGCGGCCCTGCGGGAATGCGGCCCGCTGCAGGTTGATGTCGCGGCGGTGGAACGAGACCACCTGCGGGCAGCTGCGCTGGTGGCTTTCACCAACGCGGCCGAGCTGCTCTTTGCGGGGCGTGCGACCGAGCGATGGGTCGTCGACAAGGTTCATGAGATAGCCGGTGACCACTACTTCGACGAATCGGTGATGAATCTTCCGCTCGGTTCGTTGTTTCACCTTGCGGAAGAGTGGGATGCCGGCTGGGGGCGGCCGGTGCAGGAGCTTCGGAGCATCGTTCGGCAGGCCTGTCGCCGGCAGTTGGGGGTGGCTTCGGTTCCCGGCCGTTCCTGATCCGTGCGGGCTTCGCGGGGCTCGGTCCGGCTGGCGGTGCTGTCGGCGTCCGTGGCGTCCCGGTCGGCTGTTCCGGCTCGTGCGATGTTCGGTCATCCCACGAGATCCTGTCTCGAGGGGAGGTGACGGATTCGCCGTACACCGGCTACTGCAGACGTGGTAGACGGTGGCACTTTCGGGTTTCTGCGCGGTGGATATCGGCGTCGGCTATGTACGGTGATGCCGTGTCCGGATGGCTGGCGGGGTTCCGAAATGTCGGTCGGGAGGAGTCGCGGCGTCGGACGTATCTAGCTGATATCGCCGTCGCGTGCGTTACCTTTGGGTTGGGTGTGGCGATCGCCACGCAGGCCCCGGTGGATAGTTCCGGACTGAGTGCGACTTTCCTTGTTACAAGTGCGATTAGTTGTGCAGTTCTGGTGCTGCGCCGGCGCTGGCCGCCGCTCGTTCTCGGATTCGTCGCCGGGTGGTCCTGCCTCGTGAATCTCCGGGCCGGGTCACCGGGTGACGGGCCGTCGCTGATTGCGGCCTGGGTCGCCTTCTACAGCGTCGGTGCCCACCGGCCGCCGAAGATCGCGTGGACCGCTGCCGCGGGTGCCGTTGTCCTGCTCCTGCCGGCGGCGCCCGCCGGGCTGGACGGGGTGGCGCGGTCCGTCGCCGGGGTGCTCCTGTGGAGTGTCGGGTCGACCTTCCTGGGTTGCCGGCTGCGGCGTGGACGAGCGTATGTGGCGAAACTGGAGCAGCGGGCGCTGCGAGCCGAGCGAAACCATGACGAGCGAAACCACGAACAGCAGGCCCGGCGCGGGCGTGCGCGACACGACTCCACGGCGGCTGGCGCGGACACGCGGTGGCCCGCCCCCCGGTGGGCGAGCGACGAGAACACAGTGCCGCTGGGCGTCCAGTGGCGTCGCGGCCAGGCCTCGGCTGTCCCGCAGATGATCCCCGCTGCCCGCGCCTCGGCCGGTGGCAGGGCAACCGCGTCCGTCTGGCGGCACGCTGCCACCTCCGGTCACGGCACCGGGTCGCTCTCGGCCACCGCTGCCAGCTCCGGCTACGGCACCGGGTCGCTCTCCGCCACCGCTGCCACCGCCGTGGCCCCGTTCCCCGCCGCCACCGCTGCCGCCACCATCCCGGCCGGTGCCCACCACCGGCTGCACACGTTGCGTCCCGGGCGGCTGCATCTGGGCCGTTCCAGCGACAACGACATCACCGTCGGGGACCTGCTCGCCTCGCGCTACCACGCGGCGCTGGAGGTGCAGGCCGACGGCGTGCGGATCGTCGATCTCGGTTCGGCGAACGGGACCTTCGTCAACGGCCGGAGGGTGATGGCGGCCCCGGTCGGCGAGCGCGACGTGATCGCCATCGGCCACCACCTCTACCAGCTCAAGGGCGACTGCCTCGTCGAGTACATCGACTCCGGCGACGTCGCCTTCGAGGCGCGGGCGCTGTCCGTGCACGCCGGTACCAAGCAGCTGATGCACAACGTGACCTTCCGGCTGCCGGCCCGGTCGCTGCTTGCCGTGGTCGGGCCCAGTGGCGCGGGCAAGTCGACGCTGCTCAACGCACTGGCCGGGTTCCGGCCCGCGGACGCCGGCACCGTCCGGTACGCGGGCCGGGACCTTTACGCGGACTACGACGAGCTACGCCGACGGATCGGGTACGTGCCGCAGGCCGACCCGCTGCACGGCCAGCTCACCGTCCGGCAGGCCCTCGAGTACGGGGCCGAGCTGCGCTTCCCCGCGGACACCACCGCGCGGGAACGGCGTGCCCGGGTGGAGGAGGTCCTCGGCGAGCTTGGCCTGACCGCGCACGCAGACACCGCGGTGCACCGGCTCTCCGGTGGCCAGCGCAAGCGCACCTCGGTGGCGCTGGAACTGCTCACCTGCCCGTCGCTGCTGTTCCTGGACGAACCGACCTCCGGCCTCGACCCGGCCAACGACCAGTCCGTGATGCAGACACTGCGAGGCCTGGCCAAGGGGGCGGGGACGAGTACGGACGCGGGCGCGGGCGCGGGCCCGTCGGACGAGAACGGCCGCACGGTCATCGTGGTCACTCACAGCGTGCTTTTCCTGGATCTCTGTGACTACGTTCTCGTCCTGGCGCCGGGTGGGCACGTGGCCTATTTCGGGCCGGTCGACGGGGCGCTGCACTTCTTCGGGAAGAACGACTTCCGCGAGTTCGTGTCGGTGTTCCGCACGCTGGAGCACAGCTCCGGGGCGGGGGCCGCCGCCCGGTTCCGGGCGTCGGAGTACTTCGTGCCGTCGGCGGTGGTCGCTCCGATGGCCCGCAGGCCGCCGGCGGATCTGCCGAGGGTGCGAAAACGGCCGGTCGCCGCCCAGCTCTCCACTCTCACCCGCCGTTACCTGCGGGTGATACGAGCCGACCATTCCTACCTGCGGCTGATTATCGTGTTCCCGTTCCTGCTCGGTTTCATCCCCAGAATGATTCCAGCGCCGGACGGGCTCGGTGCACTTCCGGACGCACCGAACCCCAACGCGCCGAAGGTGCTCGTCGTGCTGATCCTGTGCGGCTGTTTCATGGGGATGGCGAACTCCATCCGGGAGATCGTCAAGGAACGCGACATCTACCGGCGGGAACGGACCATCGGGCTTTCCCGTGCCGCCTATATCGGTTCGAAGACGGTCGTGCTGACCGGGATCACCACCGTGCAGTGCGTGGTCTGCACCTTCATCGGCCTGGTGGGCCGGGCCCCGGCGGACGCCGCCGTGCTGAGCTCCCCGCTGTTCGAGATCGGTGTCGCGATGATCGTCACCGCGAACGCGTCGATGATGATCGGTCTGCTGGTGTCGACGATCGTCGACACCGCCGACAAGACGATGCCCGTCCTGGTGCTGGTGACGATGGCCCAGCTCATGCTCTCCGGTGGCCTGGTGTCGCTGTCCGGCCGGACCTGGGTGGCCCAGGTCTCCTGGATCGCGCCGGCGCGGTGGGGCTATGCGGCGCTTGCGTCCACCGCGGACATCAACGAGGTCTCGAAGCTGGGCTACGAGGGGCTGCGCACCGACCCGGCGGACCCGTTGTGGGCGCACAACCAGCACATGTGGACTTTCGACATCGGCTTCGGCGCCATCCTGGCCTGCGCCACCCTCGCGCTGACCGCGGCCATGCTGCGCCGCGTCGATCCCAGACTGACCCGCCCGACGCGCAGCGGCCCCGGCGTGGCGACGTCCACCACTCGCTGACGGCCGGGGGCTGTACCAGGGATGTCGGCGGAGGTCAGCCCCGATCTCCGGCGGTGCCGGTCGGGGTTCTGGTGGTCAGCCGCCAGCCGCGGG
>NZ_ADGX01000265.1 GCF_000177675.1 Parafrankia sp. EUN1f | reverse complement strand
AAAGTTGGAGATCATTCACTCGAGATCGAAATAGTGTGTGTGGGCGCGGTGTGAGCGCATTCGTATTCTGTGCAGGGAACGATCTTGAGTGGGTACCCTCTCCGGGTGCCTGGGACCGGGAACTGCGGTCGCAGCGCCACCCCGACGGCGATTATGCTGCGTCATGTGACTCCGGCTGGTTTCGGCTCCGGGGTTGTCTGGCTCCTGGGAGCTCGCGCGTAGCGCGAGCTCCATATGTCCCGTCGATGGTGGGTGACGCCTCGTGCCGGCGCGTTCTTGGCGGCCGTTGCTCTTTCCTCGCGGTGGTTCCTTGGTTCCGGGGAGCCCTTGGCGTTCGAGCGGCTGCCGCGGCCGGGCACCGAGATCTCGATGGTGCCGCCGGTGCGGCGCACCTCCGCCTCGGCGACACCGAGGCCGTCGACCCGGCTGCGGATGACGTCGACGGCCTTGTTCAGCGCCGAGTCGTCGATCGAGCCACCGGTCACCGACCGTGGCGTGAGGATGACACTCGTCCCGCCCTGGAGGTCAAGGCCGAGCTTGGGCGTCCAGGTGCCGGTGACAGCCATGAGGCCGAAGAGGATGGCGAGCAGAGCACCAAGTGCTCCGAGCCGGGCGCCGACGGAGATGCCTCCCGACGCTCGTGCCGAGCGACGTGCCAATGCCAGGTCCTTCCTCACACACCGTCACCGATCTCGGCGGCGCCCAACGATTCCGAACGAGTGTCACCGAGGGTACGTTCCAACAGGCCTGACGTAACACCACCCGCAGCCGACGGGCGCGTGACGGTCCCGGCAGCAAACACCACGGCAGCCCCACGACACCTACCGTCCCAGGGTCCCGCGGTTCCGGAGCCCCGGGAAACTGCCTCGGGTCAGAGCTCCTTGCGCGGCCCGCCGGGCCGGTCAGCCGCACCGTCCGCGCCCCCGGCGCGATCGCCGTCGCCGTCGCCGCCCGTGTCGTCACTTCCCGTAGCGGAACCGGATGACTTCGCGTCATGGTCCGCCGCCGTGGACCCGGTCTCGTCGGCGTCATGCGTCGTGGCCAGCGGGTTCGCGGAGGCGGTCGCGTCGTCACCGTGCTCGCCGTGCTCGCCGTCAGTGGCATCCGAGTCCGGCGTGCTGATCACCCGTGCCACGGCGTTGCGACTGAACCTGCACACGACATCCGGCGCGATCTCGAGCAGGATGTCGGCGCCGTCCTGCTCCACGACCGTGGCGTACAGGCCGGCGGTGGTCACGACGAGCGTGCCGGGAACGATCTGCGCGAGCTGCTGCTGCTGTGCCTTCGCGCGGCGCCGCTGGGTAGAGAAGAAGTAGACGATCAGCAGGACGATCAGCAGCGGGAAGATCAGTCCGCTGATGGAGCTGCCGCCGTCGTTGTCCGCCGCGGTCGTCATGGTCGCGAGTACCTGCACGTCCTACCCTCCTGAGTGTCGCGGCTGATCGTACGTAGGTGCACCGCGCGCACTGCGGGCAGGCCGCTGGTGCGATTCCCGGCGAAGCCGGACATCTCGAGTGGCAGTCCGTTCAGGCCTGGGGCGTGTCGTCGCCGGAGAGCGCCATTGACGCCTGTGACCTGCCAAGACCGTCAGCGAGCGGTTCCAGCCCGAGATGGGTGAACGCCGCCGGTGTGGCGACCCGGCCCCGTGCGGTACGCACCAGCAGGCCGGCTCGCAGGAGAAACGGCTCGGACACGTCCTCGACGGTCTCCGCCTCCTCCCCCACCGACACCGCGAGCGTGCCGAGGCCGACCGGACCCCCGCCGAAACGGCGCACGAGCGCGTCCAGCACCGCCCGGTCGAGCCGGTCCAGACCAAGCCCGTCGACGTCGTAGATCCGCAGCGCCGCCTGGGCGACCTCCCGGGAGACGACACCGTCGGCCCGGACCTCGGCGTAGTCGCGGACCCGGCGCAGCAACCGGTTGGCGATGCGGGGCGTGCCGCGGGAACGGCCGGCGACCTCAGCCGCGCCGTCGTCGGTCAGTCTGACGCCCAGCAGCCGGGCCGACCGGGCGAGGACCAGGGCCAGTTCGTCGGCCCCGTAGAAGTCCATGTGCGCGGTGAAGCCGAACCGGTCCCGCAGGGGCCCGGTGAGCAGGCCCGACCGGGTCGTGGCGCCGACCAGGGTGAACGGGGCGAGGTCCAGCGGGATCGCCGTCGCGCCCGGGCCCTTGCCGAGGACGACGTCAACCCGGAAATCCTCCATCGCCGCGTAGAGGAGCTCCTCCGCCGGCCGGGCGATGCGATGGATCTCGTCGAGGAACAGCACCTCACCCGGTGTCAGCGCGGTGAGGATCGCGACCAGGTCACCGGCCCGCTCGATCGCCGGCCCACTGGTCATCCGCAGCGGGACTCCCAGCTCCTCGGCGATGATCATGGCGAGGCTCGTCTTGCCCAGCCCCGGCGGACCCGAGAGCAGCACGTGGTCCGGCGGCCGCCCGCGGCCCTGGGCCCCCTCCAGCATGATGGAGAGCTGCTCACGCACCTTCCGCTGACCGACGAACTCGCTCAGCGTCCGCGGACGCAGGCCCGCCTCGAACGCCTTCTCCTCGGGCGTCGCCGCGGCGGAGACCAGGCCGCCGTCGTCCGCCGTCATGACGCCCCCCGGACAACCCACGCCGCCGCCCGCGCCCGGACCGGCGCCCTCATCGCGGCCGCAGTATCGCGAGGCTCGCGCGCAGCAGCGCGGCCGGGTCCACCGCATCGCCCGCATCGCCCGTGACGCCCGCGTCCGCGCCCGCCGCGACGCCCGCGGCGACGACGGCGTCCTGGGCCTCCCGCGCCGAGTAGCCGAGCCCGACCAGCGCGTCGCGAACCTGCTCGGCGGGGCCGCCAGGCCGAAGCTCGGCGACGGCGGCGGCTGCCACCGCGCCGCGTGGCGCCGGAACCGGCGCGCTGGGCGGACCGATCTTGTCCCGCAGGTCGAGGACGATGCGCTGGGCGCCCTTGCGGCCGATCCCGGGAACCTTGGTGAGCGCGGCCAGGTCCTCCGCCGCGACGGCCCGGCGCACCGCGTCCGGACTGTGCACGCCCAGCACGGCCTGGGCGAGCCTGGGCCCCACCCCGGCGGCACCCTGCAGGATCTCGAAGACGTCCCGCTCGTCGGCATCGGCGAAGCCGTAGAGCGTCAGCTCGGTCTCCCGGACGACCAGGGTCGTCGACAGCTTCGCGCGCTCACCGACCCGCAGCCGGGCCAGCGTCGCGGGCGTGCACCACACGAGGATTCCGACACCACCGACGTCCACCACCGCGGAGGTGGGCGAGAGCGCCTCGACGGTCCCGCTGATCGAGGCGATCACGACGCCGGTCCCGTCGGCGAGGTCGGAGCCGTCGCCGTCATGCCCGACTGCCCCGCGGGTCCGCCACCCGGACGCGCGGGTCCGCGGCGCGCATGCGAGCCAGCGCCGGCCCACGCCACAGATGACACAGCGCGAGCGCCAGAGCGTCCGCGGCATCGGCCGGCTTCGGCGCCTCCGCCAGGTCAAGAAGCCTGGTCACCATGAACCCCACCTGTGCCTTGTCGGCCCGCCCGCTGCCGGTCACCGCGGCCTTGACCTCGCTGGGCGTGTACAGGCCGATCGGCAGCCCACGGCGGGCTGCCGCCACGATCGCGACGGCGCCGGCCTGGGCCGTACCCATCACCGTGCGCACGTTCGCCTGGCTGAACACCTTCTCCACGGCCACCGCGTCCGGGCGCAGCCGGTCCAGCCACTCCTCCACGCCTTCGGAGACGGCCCGCAGCCGCTGCGCCACCTCGTCGGACGCCGGTGTACGCACCACGCCGACGTCGACCAGGCTGGCCCGTCGGCCCGGGCCACCGTCGACCACACCAATGCCACAGCGGGTCAGCCCAGGATCGACCCCGAGAACACGCAACGAGCCCTCCCGGCCACGTCCACGAACATCCGTTCGATCCTAGTGGCCGGGGCAACCCGGGACATCCGCGACACGCCGCGACGGGCTCAGCTCGACACGAGCTCCATCACGTCGTCCGAAATGTCCGCGTTGAACCAGACGTTCTGGACGTCGTCGAGGTCCTCCAGCGCTTCGACCAGCTTGAGGACCTTCCGGGCCGGTTCCTCGTCGAGCGACACGCTCACCGAGGGCAGCCAGGAGATGTCCGCCGAGGCGACCGCGAGGCCGGCGTCGCCCGCCGCCACCCGGACGGCGTGCAGATCGGTCGCCTCGGAGACGACCTCGAACGCCTCGCCGACGTCGTTGACCTCCTCCGCACCCGCGTCGAGCACCGCCAGCAGGACATCGTCCTCGGTCAGCTCGGCCGACTTGTCGATCAGCACGACGCCCTTGCGGTTGAACAGGTACGACACCGAGCCCGGGTCCGCCGGGGTGCCACCGTTACGGGTGATCGCCACCCGGACGTCGGACGCGGCCCGGTTGCGGTTGTCGGTGAGGCACTCGACGAGGACGGCGACCCCGTTCGGCCCGTAGGCCTCGTAGGTGACCGACTCGTAGTTCACCCCGCCGGCGAGCTCACCGGAGCCGCGCTTGATCGCCCGGTCGATGTTGTCGTTCGGCACCGACTGTGACTTCGCCTTGGCGATGGCGTCGGCGAGCGTCGGGTTGCCCGCCGGATCCCCACCGCCCGTCTTCGCCGCCACCTCGACGGTCTTGACCAGCTTGGCGAACAGCTTCCCGCGGCGGGCGTCGACGACCGCCTTCTTGTGCTTGGTGGTCGCCCACTTGGAGTGACCGCTCATGACCTGCCCCTCTTGAGCCCGAGCTCGGATCGCACGATCTGGACGAACAGCCGGTGCACCCGGATGTCCCCCGTCAGTTCAGGGTGGAACGACGTGGCCAGCAGGCACCCCTGCCGGACGGCGACCGGGCGGTCGCCCACCCGGGCCAGCACATCCACACCGTCCCCTGCCTTTTCTACCCAGGGCGCCCGGATGAAGACAGCATGCACCTGCGGCCCGTCGACGCCCTCCACCGTCAGGTCCGTCTCGAAGGACTCCACCTGACGGCCGAAGGCGTTGCGCCGCACGACCACATCGAGACCACCGATCAGTGGCTGATCCGGCCGACCATCGATCACGTCCCGGGCAAGCAGGATCATGCCAGCGCACGAACCGAAGACCGGCAGGCCCCCGGCCACGGCGGCCCGCAGCGGTTCGAGCAGCTCGAACACCCGCAGTAGCCGCCCGATCGTAGTGGACTCGCCACCGGGCAGGACCAGCCCGTCGAGCGACTCGAGCTCGGCGGCCCGGCGGACCTCACAGGCCTCGGCGCCAGCCCCGGCGAGAGCGCGCGCATGCTCCCGCACGTCGCCCTGCAACGCCAGGACACCGATCCGCGGGAGGCTCACCAGCCGCGGTCGGCGAAGCGCGCCTGCGGCGGGAGCTCACCGACGTTGATGCCGACCATCGCCTCACCCAGACCACGCGACACCTTGGCCAGCACGCCGGGGTCGTTGTACATCGTCGTGGCCTCGACGATCGCCCGCGCGCGCCGGGCCGGGTCACCGGACTTGAAGATGCCCGAACCGACGAAGACGCCGTCCGCGCCGAGCTGCATCATCAGCGCGGCGTCCGCCGGGGTGGCGATCCCACCGGCGGTGAACAGCACGACCGGCAGGTGACCGAGCCGGGCGACCTCGGTGACCAGCTCCACCGGAGCCCGCAGCTCCTTCGCCGCGGCGTAGAGCTCCTCCGGGGGCAGCGCCGACAACCGCGCGATCTCCGCCCGGATGGTACGCATGTGCACCACCGCATTGGAGACCTCGCCGGTGCCCGCCTCACCCTTCGAGCGGATCATCGCGGCGCCCTCCGAGATCCGCCGCAGCGCCTCCCCCAGGTTCGTGGCACCGCAGACGAAGGGAACCGTGAAAGCCCACTTGTCGATGTGGTGGTGCGGGTCGGCCGGGGTCAGCACCTCGGACTCGTCCACGTAGTCGACGCCCAGCGACTGGATGATCTGCGCCTCGACGAAGTGCCCGATCCGGGCCTTGGCCATCACCGGAATGGAGACCGCCCCGATGATCCCGGCGATCATGTCGGGATCACTCATCCGTGCGACGCCGCCCTGCGCGCGGATGTCGGCCGGCACCCGCTCCAGCGCCATCACCGCGACGGCGCCCGCGTCCTCCGCGATCCGGGCCTGCTCGGGGGTGACGACGTCCATGATGACGCCGCCCTTGAGCATCTCCGCCATTCCGCGCTTGACCCTGGCGGTGCCGGCGTGCCTCTCCCCGCCGCCCGGCGTGCCGGGGCCGGTCGGCGAGGTGCCCGCGGCTGGGGCGGTGGTGGTCGGGCCGTCGGACATCATGTGGTGTCTCTTTCGAATAGTGCGGACACGGGTTCTCCGGACGGCGCCCGCGGCGATGCCGACCGGCAGGTGACCGCCGGATGGATCCGGCGCCCCCTGATCCGGCGACGACCGACCACGGCCGGTGCCCCAGAGGAACCCTCGGCTACGGGCGGACCGCCGATGACATCAGGACCGCGCACAGCGGTGCGGACCGGACGAACGGATCGGCCGGCCGAGCACCGGGCCGCGCAGGGAGCTGACTCTCCGGCGGTCGTTCCGGGCTGGACGGACCCGCACATGGCGGGCCCGCACGTAATGGCTGCGAAACCATCGTACGGCCGGACCGTGCCGGTCCTACCCGGTCGCCGGCATCGGCGAGATCGACAGCGGCGGTGGCGGTCACCACATCGCCCACCAGATCGGATCTCGGGGACAAATCGTTCTTCGACGGACTTCGGAGTATCCTGCCCTGCTGCGACGAGGAGCACCCGGGAGAAACATGACAAACCCCTACGGCCCGCCGCCCCCAGGGCCATGGCCCGGGCCAGGCCCCGCACCCCAGGGCCCCGGGGCTCCCGGTGGATTCGGCGCTCCCCCGGCGGACCGCCCGGCTGGCCGGTACCGGGGACACCGGCGGCACCGGCGCCCACGGGTGGCGCCCCAC
>NZ_ADGX01000266.1 GCF_000177675.1 Parafrankia sp. EUN1f | reverse complement strand
CTGCGTTCGTGACACACGTTTGAAGCCTCCCCCCGAAGGGCGGCTCCGGAGGGCCTTCAATCCTCCATCTTTCGTACAGCACCGCCGTCCGTCACCCAGCTAACAAGCAACTTTCAGCGTTCGTGGCACACCGGCTTTTTTCAGGAACTCGTTTTCCATGCGCAGCTCGCGGTTCTGCCGCTCGAGTTCGCGGAGCCGGGCACTTTCGTCGGCGGTCGCCGGCGGGGCCTCACCGGCATGGGCACGCCGGTAGGTGGCGACCCAGCTCCCTAGGGTTCCTTCCAGGATGCCCAATTCCTGTGCGACATCGGAGATCGGACGGGATGTCTCGATCACCATCCGCACGGCTTCTTCCTTGAACTCAAGCGTGAACTTTCTTCGCTTCTGCGTCAACTATCATTCCTTCCGGCCTGTCCCCTATTCTAGTAGGGGCCACTGTCCGGAAGAAAAAGGGCACCTCAGACCGAGGTCACCGACCGCATGCTGATCTTCGGAGAGCGGCACCTGCGCACCGCCCTGGCCGAGTACGCGGCCCACTACAACGGACGGCGGCCCCACCGCGGCCGTGACCTTCAACCACCACGGCCCGACCACCCCATCGCCGACCTGACCCAGGAACGGATCAAACGCCGACCCGTCCTCGGCGGCCTGATCAACGAATACGAACGAGCCGCCTAAAACCCCAAGCCAACACCGGTAGCCGCGTTCTGGCACCCCACAAGTTCACCGCCCTGCGCTACTTCGCGCTCGACGGCACCGACCACCGCGCCCAAGCCAGCATGATCCGCCGCTACATCATCTGGCGGAACACCCACGCCCAAGACCAGAAACTCAAGCGGATCGTCGACCGGGCCAACGTTGCCTGATGCGGCACTAGCCGGCGGACTGCTGGCCGGCGGACTATGGTGGCTGCGCCGCTGCCGCAAGCTCTACCTGCGGAAGTTCTAACAAGCCCTGCGGGCCATCACGAGCGGATGCTGGCGGTTGTCGCGATTGATATCTCGATCGACGCGGCCCCGAGATAACCGATATCATGACGTTCATCCAGATCACAGCGCTGCCGGATCTCCCGGACAAGCGGACACAGGATCACTCGATGGGGATGCGGACTCTTCGCCCATGAATCCCGCGTTGTCAGGCGACGTCGAGCCAGGCACGGAGGGCCTGCCGAATCACCTCGCTGGCATTTGCGTGATCGGTGAGGTCGTAGATTCGGCCACCTTGAATCGCGTCTTTGGTCGCGCTGCTCGATGGTGCCTACGTCAACCCCGGGAGTCCCTTCGGGGCGCGGAAGCGACGTTCGCCGGCCGGGTGGGAGCTGGGTGCACAGAATGTCGGATTGGGCGCCGTCCGAGGGTGATCGTTATGCGTCCTTGCTGTCGCTCGTCCTGGTGAAGGAAGCCGGCAGCCGCGTAGACGCTGCGGCTGCCGGCTGGTTGGTGCGTCGGTCAGTTCTGCCAGCCGGAGGCGAGGCGCCATGCGGTGAAACTGTCCACCTTGGCGCTACCCTTGTCGGCGAAGATACTTAGTCCGGTGCTGCTGGGGTCGGGGAAGATCTGGTCGGTGAGGGTGACCTGCCCGTCACCGGCGAAGACCTCGACGGATGACGCGTCGACGATGATGTGGAGCTTGAGTTTCCCGTGTTGCAGGGCCAGCGGTGCGCGATGGACTCCGGGGAAGGTTGCGTCGAAGGTGACGTCGCCCGATGTGGTGCGGTCGATGTAGAGCTCTCCGGTCGTGGTGTCGTAGCCGATCTGGGTCTGCTGACCATTGCCGGTTCGGACGTTGATCCCGAAGCGTTGCGCATCGCCCTGTCGCAGCACGCTGCTGATTTCGAAGACCTGCCCGGCCTCTCGCAAGGGCAGGGTCCGGTTGCGAACGGTGGTGTCATGCAGGGTCACCGGTCCTCCTCGGCGCAATGACGCCAGGGAAGCGACCGGCTCGGCCACGAGTCGTACCTTGCCGTCGATGGTCTTGAGGTGCACTTCGCGAGGGAAGCTGTCGGCGCTGCGCCATGGGCTGGTCGGAATGCTGGTGGCGTAGTTCCAGTTGTTCATCCAGGCGATCATGATGCGTTTGCCCGATGGGGCGTCGTTGTAGGTGGTGGCGGCGTAGAAGTCGGCGCCGTAGTCGACCCAGCGCGCCCGCTGGATGCTGCTGGTTGCCGGGGCATCGGCGAGCATGAACTGATCGGCGAGGATGTGTCCCCAGCCGCTGTTGTTGTGGTCGACGATCTGGATCTGGGCGTTCTTTCCGGTCAGGTCCTTGAGGTCCCAGGAGGCCCAATCGAGCGACTCGCTGTTCTGGCCGGTCGTGCTCCGGACGACCTGGTTGTCGACCAGCAGGTTGATGGAGGTCTCCATGTCGCGGCGCTGGGCGGCCTGGTCGGAGAAGACGATGTGGTCGACCATGACGTGCCCCCATCCACCGGTGGCGTTGTCGACGACCTCCAGGTGCGCCTTCTTGCCGATGAGGGTGTTGACGTCCCACGCGGTCCAGTCCATGTCACCACTGTTGTTGCCGGTGGTCGTCTTCACGACCTGCCCGTCGACGACGAGGTTGATGGCGGTGGCTCCGTCGCCGCCCCACGGGTGGTTGCCGCCGGCGATGAGGAAGTCGATCCAGCCATGGGTGATGGTGAAGTCGGGCGAGATGATCGTGCCGGTCGCCGGGTCGCAGGTGTTGATGCAGGTGTCCAGTACCCGGCTGCCGATCTGCCCGGGCAGGTTCGGGGCGCTGGGTCCGGCGGTGGTGAAGTCGCCGGTGGCGCTCCACCCCTGCCCGAAGGTGAGGCCTTCAAAGTCGGCGAAGACGTCGCCGGGCGGTGGGGAGCCGTCACCAGCCCCATCGACGTGCGGGTGGTTACCACCGCCGGCCAGGAAGTTGAGGTAGGGCTGGTTGATCGTGAAGTTCGGTGAGGTCAAGGTGCCGGTGGACGAGTCGTGCTCCAGGAAGCTGTTGACCAGGCCGGTGCCCAGGAAGTCGGATACGCCCTGCTGGTCGGGCAGGGTGCCGCTGGCTGGCGCGGTACCGAAGGCGGAGCCGGCGGCGGTCCAGCCGCCGTAGCTGCCGCCTTCAAAGTCAGCCAGCACGGTCCCGGCCGGCGGGGTGTAGGTGACCGCGTCGTCCGCGACGAACTTCTTGCCGTCGAAGGTTCCGACGAAGTACTGAGCACCCGAACCGCCGGCCACCGCGCCGGGGTTGAGGTTCACCACCAGAACCCACTTGTTGTTGCGGGTGTTGCCGTCCACGGGCAGCGGGAACAGATCCGGGACCTCCCAGATACCGCCGACCGCGCCGGCTGGTCCGAAGTCGCTGAGATGCGTCCAGGACTTCAGGTCGGGTGAGGAGTAGAAGCCGATCTTGTGTTCGATCGACAGCGCGACCACCATCAGCCAGCTCTTGGTCGGCGCGTACCAGAACACCTTCGGGTCACGGAAGTTGTTCGACCCGATGTCGAGCACCGGGTTGGCCGCGTACCGGGTCCAGCTCAGGCCGCCATCGAGGCTGTAGGCCAAGGACTGAGCCTGCTTGCCGGACTGTTTGAAGTGGCTGGTGTAGACCGCGACCAGCGGCGGGTTCTTGGCGGTGCCGAAGCCGGAGCTGTTGTTCCGGTCGAGCACGACGCTGCCGGAGAAGACCATCTCGTCGTCGTTCTGCGGGATCGCCAGCGGCAGCTCCTTCCAGTGCACGAGGTCGGTGCTGACCGCGTGCCCCCAGGACATGTTGCCCCACGTGTTCCCCGACGGGTTGTACTGGTAGAACAAGTGGTACTTGCCCTGGTAGAAGATCGGACCGTTGGGGTCGTTCATCCAGTTCTGTGCCGGCGAGTAGTGCAGCTGCGGCCGGTACGTTTCGTCATAGGCGGTCGTGCCGGCGGCGGCCGTGGCAGCTGGCGTGGCACCGATCAGCAGCGCCGCGCACAACGCAGCCGCACTCTGTAACCCGCGGCGACGTCGGCCTGGGCGGTGTAACGATGCACTGGTCCACACGGGTTTCATCGCACTCTCCTCATCGTTGGGAACTGAGCACGCCAAAGTCGGGCCCATGCCGTCCGGGCGGCCCGATGCGTGGCCGTCAGGTGACGGGGTCCAGTCGAGGCGTCGTGGCAGCACAGACCGGGCCGGGGCAGCGCCACCACCCGTACCGATGCCGCCGTACCGGTGCCGGCGGAACGCTCCAGCACGGTGAGCCGCGAATCGAGTTACCCGTCAAGGAAACGTCTATTCGAGGTATTCGATAGTATGGGCCCAGACACCGGAAGATGTCTATTGCTCCAGCCGGAGTACGCCCGGTGATGTCGCAGCGACAAAATAATGTGCGCAGTGCGAACAGACCCGGATCACATGGATCCCGGTGCATGCGCGCGGATAGACGGGGTGTGTTTACCTCGCACGCGGACCGCTATGGGGGATGACCATCCGAAGAAGCAGGCCCACATCAGATGGCGGGAAGGCAGTTCTCAGGCCCAGGCAGCCGCGATGCCGAAGGAGGACTCGGCGCCGAACAGATAGCTCTCATCATAAGGCTCCAGCCGCAGTTCTCGGCCGCGAGCGCGGATATAGCGGCCCGGATAGCTATAGGATTCCAGGGCCACCGAACCGGCATCCGAGCCACGTCGGACCGCGAACGTGGCATCTCTGGCGAAGGACTCGGTCGCACCAAACCGGCTAAGATGCAGCCGGGATCCGTCCTGTCGCAAGAACCGCCCATCGGATCCGCGCAACGAGAAACCATTCGGATCGGCGAGGCCACGCACAACGGTGAAGGTTGCTTCTCGTCGGACAGCAGTGCTGCTGTCCGACGAGACCGCCTCGAGACAGACGACGTCGTTGACCAGCCGCCAGTACTGGCTCCCGAGTTCGCCCGATCTCAGTGAAAGTCTACCCAAAGGAAGGCTCACACCGCCCGGGACCACTTCCTTCACAACCGTCAGCTGCTTCACGACACCGGTCAGTCCCGGAAGCTCGACCGGTGCGGCCCAGGTGCGAAAGGTGTCATAGCTGTCGGTAAAGCAGACTCCGCCCAGCACACAGTGTTCGAAATACAGGCGCCATCCGCCGTTGTCCAGGGGTATCAGAGCCGGCCCCTGGCCGTCTGTAACGACAGAGTCCGGCGATCCGCAGGGCCTATATGGCCCGGTGAGGCTCGGCGCGCTGGCGAACTCGATACGCTTCGAACGGCTGTTTCTATAGACCGCATAATACATCTGTCCGACTCCGACGATGAACATTTCAATGCAACCTACAGGTAAGCCAACCAACGGCGTTGGAATACTCCATGTGGCAAGCGAGGAATTCTTGGCCATTATCAGGTACGGCCGCAAAGCGCCCCGCGCGCTGCCGCCGACCCGCAGAGAGACAACTATGTTGACGCTGCCATCGGCATCAATGAACCATTTCGGAGCCCAGACACTTCCAACCCGCGACGCCGTCAGCGTGACATTGCCGACGAAGGTCCAGCTGACTCGGTCGCTACTTGAGGCGAGGCCGATCTGGTTTCCAGCCGGAGCCGTGCTGTGGGCGACATAGTACATCCCGTCGGAGTGCCGCAGGATGCTGGGATCGCGGATCAGTCCAAATGGGGGTCTGTATCCGGCATCCTTCAGCAGCCCGAACCCGGTAGCGTCCAACGACTCATACACATACATCGTCCTGTCGCTGGATTGCATACACGCTGTTATCGTGTATCGCGATGTCCAGCCAACTGCGGGAAGGCACCCACCTTCTGTGCCTTTCGACCTGAGTGAAGACCCCGCGCCAACGGACGCACACGAGTCGCGCTGACGCGGACAGTTCACATCCCATCGTGGATGATCAGACCTAACAATCACGATGTTTCCCTCAATGATTATAACGCGTCGCGACGGCAGCGAGGGGAGCGACTCGACCGGATGAGTTAGCGCGGCAGTGATCGGGAACGCAGGAGAGTCAGAAAGGCCGCGGGCTAGGCCCTACCCTCCCACGTACCGTGCAGCGCAGGGGCATCCGTCGATCGCCAATAAATTTCCCCTCCCTCGAAAGTGGATCGCCAACCGCCCAGGTGTCAGCCGGCGAATTTCGGCGACGGATGCAAGTTCACCACCACGCCGCAGAATGCGACCGGTATGCTGGACCTAGTCACGGCAGCGTGGATACCGGCTTGGATGGGTGAGCGCGATGTAAGCCACGGGGGCGAATCACCGATATCAATACCCCCCGGCTAGGAGGAGGCCGCGGTTCACCGATGACCCATACCATTCCTCTTCGGCCATGACGCGACACCGCGGGCAAGCTGCGTGATCCGGGTCCAATCACCATCCCGGATAGCATCGGATGGTGTCACCCAAGATCCGCCGACGCATCCGACATTCGGCTCGCCCAGATACGCCTCCACCGTAGCGGCGGTGATGCCGCCGGTCGGACAGAACTGGATCTTCGGTAGCGGTCCCGCCACCGCTCGGAGGTACGGAATACCTCCCGCGGCCTCAGCGGGGAAAAACTTCATCTCAGCCTTCTTGCGGTCGAGAACCTTAAGCATCTCCGAAATGGTAGCAACACCCGGTAGATATGGCAGTCCGCTGTCCTCCATCGCGTCTAGCAGCTGATCGGTGCATCCGGGACTGACCAGGA
>NZ_ADGX01000267.1 GCF_000177675.1 Parafrankia sp. EUN1f | reverse complement strand
CTTCACCGGGGCGGGCCCGATCCGGCGGCGCAGGTCCCGCAGCGCCTTCTCCGAAGGCGTGACCAGCACCAGGCCGGGCAGGTCCCGCAGCCCGGCCACGAGCTTGTCCCACACACGGGCGTACCCCAGATGCCCGTACAGGCCCAGCGCGAGAACGAAGTACATCCCGACCCGGCTGGGTAGATCACGCACCCGCTGCTGCACACGGCCGGTTTCCGTCAGCACGGCATCGACCAGCTCGAACGGCGCGTGCTGGGTCAGTTCACCCAGATGCCCGGGCGCGAACACCCCCTCGGCGACCGTGAGGGAACGCGTCAGACAGACCGTGGGACACTGAGCAGGCAACGGGACCTCTGGCAGCAGGCGGATCTTGGCGGATCTCCTACCTACCAGCGGTCCCGTTGCGCGTTCACCACCAGCACCACGACACGCCGACGTCCCTTGACAGCCACCAACCACGCCTAACTACGCGGCCTTGCGACAAGACGGAGCCTGTTGCGCAAGCTGTTCGACAGGCTTCGCCCGACCGACAGCCCCTCGGCCGACACCACCCCTTCGAGTCATCCGTAGAGACACATGTGACCCACAACAAGATCGTTTTTTCTGGACCGGTGGGCGCGGGGAAGACCACCGCGATCGCGGCCATCAGCGACATTCCCCCGGTAACCACCGAGGCCCGGCCCACGGATGTGACCAGGGACATCAAGGCGACGACCACCATCGCCATGGACTACGGTGTCGTGCGGCTCGACGGCGCCGAGCGGATCCACCTCTACGGCACCCCGGGTCAGGACCGTTTCACCTTCATGCGGCACATCCTCGCCGAAGGGGCGATCGGCGTCGTCCTCCTGATGACCAACACCCGGCCGACACCACTCGCCGACCTGGACGAGTTCGTCGGCACCTTCCGAACGGTGATCGACGAAACGGCACTGGCGGTCGGCGTCACCGGGATGGACCTCCGCCGCGCGCCCGGTCTGGACGACTACCGCCAGGTCCTGGCACGGGTCGGCATCATCGCGCCGGTCTTCGAGATCGACGCGCGGCGTCGCGGGGACGTCGCCCTTCTCGTCCAGGCACTGCTTCTGAGCGTCGACCCGGGACTCGCCGGGGAGATCGCCCTGCCCGGCACCGGGTCGGGCACCTTCCAGCGTGCCGCCGGCGACTACTGGTGACGTTTCTCCGGTGGTGACGTTTCTCCGGCTCTCCGGCTCTCCGGCTCTCCGGCGACCGCTGCCTGCGGCGGATACGGGCGCTACCTGCGGATACTGTGGTCACCCGTCTCTGCGGCGTCTGTTCGTGACCGACGCGACGCCCACGAACCTCCTTCACGAAAGGCACCGATGACGCCGAACGGCCGCCAGGACAGCCACGTCGCGGCACCGGCGACAGCCCTGGTGCTGGGCGCGTTGGCCGGCACCCTCGCCAGCCGCCTCCTACGCCCCCGCTCCGGCGGCGGGCGAACGCCCGAGTTGATCGACGCCGGGACGTCCACCGGCCCGGCGACAGCGCCGCGACGACCGGGCGAGACCTCGGCGAGGCTGCGATCGGTGACCCGCCAGCTCGACGAGACCCGAGCCGCTCTCGCCGAGGCTCAGGCCGAGATGCTGCGGATGAGCGGCACGACCAAGGCGATGACCGACCGGGCCGAGACCGAGATGGGCAGAATGGAGAGCGCCGCCATCACCGCCCTGGAGTCGGCGGCGGCCTCGAACCGCCAGGAGGTCGCGGGTCTGCGGCGCAGCCTGGCCGCCGCCGAGGACGCCGCACGAGTGCTGCGGGCCGACCTTGACACGGAGCGTCGACGGGCGGCGTTGATCGAGTCGGCACTGGCCGGTCGGGACGCCCAGCTCGCGGACCTGCGTGCCAGCCTCCGCGGCACCGACGCTCACGGGGCCTGACAGCCCGGCCCGTGAGCCCCGTGCCGGTGCCTGTGTGCCGGTGCCTGTGTGCCTGTGCCTGTGCCTGTGCCTGTGCCCGACAGCCGCGGATGTCGGGCGCGCGTGACGGTGGGCGGCGTCAGATGAGCGCCCGGTGCGGACGTATCTCAAAGGTGCAGGTCGGGTCACCGGCCCCCTCGCAGGTGGTCTCGGTCCCCTGCATGACGACGCCGGTCACGGCCTGCAGGGCCCCGACGAACACACCCAGCGTGTAGGCGCACATCGGCTCCGTCGTCTCCATCTGGTGGCTGCACGCCCCTTCGACCAGCCGCACCACATACGCCCCGGAGCCGTCCGACGTCACCTCGGTCACCAGGCAGAGCCGGGTGCCCTCGATACCGAACGTGTCGACGAACAGGCGGAGGAGCTTCTCGTCATCCAGCCGGGACCCGTCCAGGCCGAGGTCGGAGATTACGCCCTGCCCGCGCATCCGGCCAGCGCCCAGGACAGGCCCACGGCCGACGAGATCCTCGGTGTAGATCCGCATCTGCTGAAGACAGGTGGCGGAGACCATCGGCCCCAACGTGGGACGCTGGTTGACAGGCATGGGATAACTCCCGGTTCAGGGCACGCGTCGGGGTGACGAGCGCGAGCCAGCGGCGCGGCAGGCACGCGGCGCTCACCGCAGGACAGGCGCCGACTCTACCCAGCCCGGAGCAAAGCCGGAGAACCCGGACCCGGCCGTGCTCGATCTGCACCCCTGCGCCGACCTCGCGGCTCGCGTGGACCAATACCGCGCGCAGCGGCGGGAGATTTCAGCCGAGGGTGATCGGCAGGCGTTCCCAGCCGCGGGCGGTGGAGGTGTGGGCCAGCTTCGCGTTGCCCCAGTCGACGTCCCAGTCGGTCCAGCGGTTCAGCAGCTCGTCGAGAGCCACCCGCCCCTCCAGCCGGGCCAGCGAGGCACCGAGGCAGAAGTGGATGCCGTACCCGAACGACAGATGACGGTCGATCCGGCGGTGGATGTCGAAGATGTCCGGGTCGGGGAAATGCCGCTCGTCGCGGTTCGCGGAGGCGTTGAGCAGCGTCATGATGCTGCCCTCGGGAACGGTCTGCCCATACAGATCGACATCCCGGGCGACGGAGCGGGCCTGAATCGGTGACGGCGCCTCGAAACGCAGGATCTCCTCGATGGCGTTCGGGAGCAGAGACCTGTCCTGGGCGATCTCCCGGCGCTGGTCGGGATGCTCGGCCAGCAGCTTCCCGGTCCAGCCGATCAGCCGGGTCGTCGTCTCGTTCCCCGCGCCGGCCAGCAGCGTGACGTAGGTGAGAATCTCCTCGCGGGACAGCCGTCGGACGGTGCCTGTCTCGTCCTCGAACTCGGTGGTCAGCATCTCGGTCATCAGGTCGTCGGATGGATGCTTCGCCCGCCAGTCGATGTACTCGGCGAACATCGAGCCGTCGAGGAAGCCGTCGCTGAACATCTCCTCCGAGCTGGTCTCCTCCAGGTTCATGCCCTTGTCGAGGCGGTCGCGGATCGCCTCCTGGTCGCTCTCCGGAATGCCGAGCAGGAAACCGATGGTGCGCATCGGCATCTGCGCCCCGAGCTGCCGGATGAGATCGAACGTGCCCGCCCCGACCAGGGGGTCGAGGCAACGCACCGTGAACTCCCGGATCTTCGGCTCCAGTGCGCTCATCCGCTTCGGCGTGAACACCCGCGCGAGCAGCCCGCGGTGGATGTCGTGCAACGGCGGGTCCTCGAACAGGATCACCCCCGGCGGGATCTCGAGATTCGCCCGGATCACCTCCAGTACGGACCCCTTCCCGGACCGGTAGGTCTGCCAGTCGGTGAGCGCGGGCGCCACGTCGGTGTATCGGCTCAGCGCGTAGAACTCGTACCGCTCGTTGTAGTAGAGCGGAGCCTCGTCACGCAGCCGTCGCCAGACGGGATACGGGTCGTTGTCGATCTCGAAGTCGAAGGGGTCGTAGTAAAGATCGTCCGCGCTGATGGTGGTCAACGGGCCCTGCCCTTCCCCGTGCGGCTGTCGGACTATCCTGATCGCGAAGCCCAGCCCAGCTTCGGCACCCAGCACCGGCCGG
Source organism: Parafrankia sp. EUN1f (assembly GCF_000177675.1). Classification (GTDB taxonomy): domain Bacteria; phylum Actinomycetota; class Actinomycetes; order Frankiales; family Frankiaceae; genus Parafrankia. The sequence continues at coordinate 2,565 of NZ_ADGX01000267.1, read as the reverse complement.
ACGTCCGGGTACGCGACCATACACGTACCTCGAATTTGACCTCGATATCGATTTTCTAGTCTCCGGCGAACGATCCGAGACGTCAACCCGTCCGGGCCCGCCGCCAATCGCCGACCATCAGTCGAGAGCCGTCTCCGTACCTGACCGCCGTCCCCACAACGTCGGCTCCCTGCGCGGCCCACGACAGGGAGTCCAGCCCGATATGGCACTGCCGGTGCACCAGACGCCTGCGGGCTGCTTCACCGACCTCGGCGATCTCGAAGGCGCGGAGCCGGTCGGGACGAGCCCGGAAGCCCGTCAGATCGTAGAAGGCACCGGCGAGATGAAGCGGCACCCGCTCATCCCAATGAGCAAGATTCAGCCCCCGCCAGTCGAGCTCCGGATCGCTCATGGCCCGACACTGGTGGCCGGTGCCCTGCCGGTGTCCGCTGATCCGGCGGATTCCTGTCTCCGTCTGCGCCGCACCCTGAGCGGGGAAGGGTCTCGGACTCTGCCACTTCAGGGTGACTCCGGCCTTGGCGGACTGGCACACTCCCGCCATGGGAATACGCCTGCCGGGGTTCGGTGGCGGACGAAGAAGACCCGAACCCGTTCCGTTCCGGCTCGGCGTCGACGTCGTGTGGAAGGCGTTCGCGGCTGGAATCGTTCTGCTGGTCCTGGCGGCATACTGGTTCTACTGGAACGTGACATACGCCGAATACGGAACAGCCGTGACGGCCGAGGTGCTGGACGCCGGTGGGCCGAAGGAGCGGCCGACGGTCCGTTTCGTCACCCGTAAAGGTGTGCCGACTGTTACGCGGCTCACGGACTACGGTGATTATCCCGGTGTCGGGAAAACCATCACGGTGGAATATGACGAGCGTGATCCGGGCCGCGCCCGGCGGTATGAGGGGTCGTGGTACTGGGCCTATCCGGCGGGTGTAACGGTGATCGGCCTCGCGGTTCCCGCCACAGCCGTGTGGATCTTTTACCGGCGCCGTCGCCGGTATCCCGGGTGGGAACCGCTGGCGAGGGCCGACGTCACGGAGATCTTCTCGCCTCTTCCGGTGCTCTGGTGGGTCGGGCCGCGGTCAGCCGAGTCCTCCGAGGGGAGCGACAAGCAGAAGGGCGACAAGCAGAAGGGCGACAACTCGCGGGACTGTCAGGAAGCCCACGTCCTGATGCTGCGCCGGGACCAGCAGGAGATCCACCGGGCCTTGCCGGGCTGGGATCTCTGGGGAGTCGGAGCAGGACCCGGCGTTGAGCGGTGGCGGGCCGGTCAACGGCTGAGCATGGCCTACGACGAAGTATGGTGCCGCCGTCGCCGTGGTGAGACATGGCGGGTGAAGATCAGTCTGGTGGAATCCGCACCGTCTGCGGAGGCGACCGGTCGACAATGAGCCCGGTGGGGAGATGCCTGGTCAGGCTGGTGCCGGTGGCTGTGGTGCTCGTGATCGTTCTGGTTGTCGCCGGTCAGCTGATTGTCGATGGTGCGGGCGGGGTGCGGGCCGCGGACGAGGCGGCGGCGCGTTGGCTCGCCGCTCACCGCGAGCCGTCGCTTCTCGACGTGACCCGGTGGGCGACGTACCTGGCTGACCTCTGGGTCGTGGTGGGCGCCGGCGCGGTACTGGCGGCGGTGACGGCCTGGTGGTCGCGTGGCTGGTGGCTGCCAGCCGGCGTGATCGCGCTGACCGCCGGCGAGGCGGCGATCTACGAGGTTTCCAACACCCTCGTCGCCCGGCCGCGCCCGGCCGTCGCACGCCTTGATCCGGGTGATCCGATGGCGAGTTTCCCCTCGGGCCATTCCGCGGCCTCGGTCTGCCTCTACGGCGGCCTTGCGTATGTGCTGCACGGCATCGCACGTCACCGGGCCGCGGGCGCGGCCTCCGAACGGCCCGCGGCGTCCCAGCCCGTGGTACCCGAGGCTTTGGTATCCGAGTCCGCGGTGTCCCACCCCGCGGCTGCCCGGCGCGTGGTCGCCGTCGCCCGGTGGCTGTGGCTGCCGGCCGCGGTCGCCGCCCTGGTGCTTCCACTGGTCGTGGCCTTCTGCCGGACCTACCGGGGAATGCACTACCCCTCCGACGTCATCGCCGGCCTGTTCCTCGGAACCTGCTGGTTCTTCGCGGTCAGCGCGGCGGTGCTGTCCCGAGCCTGGCGTGCCAGCGCCCCAGAAACGGGGATGTCGTTTTAGCGGGACGATCTCGGGTACCCGGCATCTCGTGTCGCGATAGTCCCGCGAAGGCGCGAAAGGTCGGTGCGTTGTGTCCCTGCTTGCCTGGGCCATCCTGGTGGTCCTGCTTCTCGGTGCGGTCTTCGCCGCGGCCGTTCTCGTCGACCGCTCCCGGTCCGCCCGGCTGCGCAACAGATTCGGACCCGAATACGAACGCACGCTGCACGAGGTCGGCGACCGGCGGAGCACCGAACGCGACTGGATGGAGACCGGGGCGTCACCTCCGACCGGCACGTTGCCCACGTGGATCTGCCGGCTGACCCGCCGGGTTCCGACCGGGCGGGGCGGAGCGGCGGGCATGCCCAGAGTAACGGTCACGATGTCCTCACTGGCGTGTCGGATTCTTGATCGTCAAT
>NZ_ADGX01000268.1 GCF_000177675.1 Parafrankia sp. EUN1f | reverse complement strand
CGTGTTCGAGCATCCCGGTCGGGAGACGTTCGGGGCGTCGGTGTTCGTGACGCGTAAGGGCGGGACGATCGTGACGTGCGCGTCGACGAGTGGGTTCATGCACGAGTACGACAACCGGTATCTGTGGATGAGTCTGAAGAGCATCGTGGGGTCGCATTTCGCGAACTATCGGGAGGCGTGGGAGGCGAACCGGTTGGTGGCGCGGGGGTTGATCCATCCGACGTTGTCGAAGGTGTATCCGTTGGAGGAGACGGGGCAGGCGGCGTTCGATGTGCATCGCAACGCGCATCAGGGCAAGGTCGGGGTGTTGTGTCTGGCACCGGAGGAGGGGCTGGGCGTTCGTGACGAGCAGACCCGGGCTCGGCACCTGACGGCAATCAACCGCTTCCGCGGCGTGTAAGACCTGTGTCCCGGGCCTGCCCAGGCCCAAGCTCCTGTCACCCGGCGATTGCCCGTCTGAGATGCTGAGGCCCTATGACAGAGCACAGCGATCTCATTCCGATGCCCGGTGACAGTGAAGGCGCTCCCGGGTTCGATCTGGTCCGCCGCGGTTACGATCCGCAGCAGGTGAATGCGCACGTCAACTGGCTGGTCGAGCAGCTGCGCGAGGCGGAGTCGCACCGGGCCGCCGCCGAGGCCGCCGCTTCCGAGGCGGCCACCGAGGCGGCCCGGGTGCGCGACGACCTCGCCGCGAACCGGCCGGCCTGGGAGGAGTTCGGCGGGCGGATCACTCAGATCCTCCAGCTCGCCGAGGAGGAGGCCGCGACCGTCCGCGCCGAGCGGACCCGGGACGCCGAGGCACAGCTGGAGGAGGCCCGTCGGATCGTCACCGAGGCGGAGCACACCCGCGATCGAACGGTGCGCGACGCCGAGGACCAAGCCCAGAACATCGTCGGGACCGCGTTGGCCGAGGCCGAGCGGGTCGTCGAGACCGCGCGCGCGACCGCGGCCCAGCTGGAGGGCGAGTCGTCTCGGCGCCTCGCCGAGCTCGAGAACCAGCGCGACCAGGTCACCGCCCAGCTCGGCGCGCTGCACGACCAGGTGACGGCCCAGCTCGGCGCGCTGCGAGACCGGCTCACCGCCGCGACCGCACCACTGCAGGCCTCGTCAACGCCGCGAGCGCTCACGGCCGGCGAGACCACACCCACCCAGACGGCTGCCTCGGCACACAGCTAGTGCCATCCCGGCAGGCTTCACCCCAGACGCCCCCGCCCCGGCCCCCGGCATCAGGCGTCCGACCCCACGCACCCGCACAGGCACGCACCCGCACAGCCACCCACGCGCAGCCACCCGCCGCACCGCTGCCCACCGGGGATCCCGCGCCGCACCGCCACCGCCCGCACCGTTGCCGCCCGCGCCGTTGCCTCTCGGGGGGATCCCGCGCCTCCGTGGGGCGTCAGCAATTCATCTTAAAAGGGGCAAAAGAGGCGCAGATTCACCTGGCGACCCGCAAGAAGTAAGAATTTTGGTCGTCGGAACGACCAAAATCGTTCACTCTTTCGAGTCGCCAAACCGGCTACCGGGCTACCGGGCTCAGAGGTGTCCCAGGGGTCCGGAGTGCGAACCCCACCGGCACGACCGACTACCGATCTTGATCGGGACCGTTCCGCGGCAGGTCCGGAGCGAGGAACATCCTCATCCCGTCGAGCCGACCAGCCCCGCCGACCACCGCTAGCCCCGCCGACCACCGCGCCGGAAACGATCCGGGCGCGCGTGCCTGCGTGCCCAGCAGGGGGTGTGCCAGTGGCGGCGATCGTCGAGCGCGCCCACCGGCCACACCACCCGGTGCGGCGTGCCCAGCTCGATGAGGTGGTCGCATCCCGGGCAGCGGTACGCCTTCGTGGTCGCCGCCCCGGTGACCGGCCGAACGACCCAGCCCTCGTCCGCCTCGTCCACCTCGCCCGCCCCGCCTGCGCCCACCTCGCCTACACCCACCCTGCCTGCGCCCGAACCGCCTCCTGCGATGCCCGCACCCGAACCCGCCCCCCGCGGTGCCACCGAGGCCACCGAGGCGTGTCTCAACGACCGCCGACGTCACCGTCCGGCACGGAGCGGCCGATGACCTCGCCGTCCACGACCTTGATCGTGCTCGGTGCGCCGCCGCGGTCCTCCGCGCCTCCGCCAGCTCCGCCGCGCCCGCTCACCCGTTGCATCGCGGCGCCGGCCAGGGTGCGGGCCACGTTCGCCCGCCGCAGCATGCCCGCCGGGCTCGCGAGCGCCGACGAGGCACCGATCAGCGCGTGGAACGCACGGTCGCTTCCGCGCCAGTGCTCCCGCAGGATGGGCTCGCCGGCCCCCACGACCAGCCGGCGGAAGGCGAACGCCACCACGGCCACATCGTCGAGCTGGCCGATCACCGGGATGAAGTTCGTCAGCCGGTTCTTCGGTGATGCCAGGTAGGCCAGCGCGGCGCCCGCCTCCAGCTTCGCCGACTGCGGCACGCGCGGGTCCGCCAGCACCCGGCGCAGCATCACGACCAGGTCGGGCAGGAAAGTCGCCACCTCACGGCCGAAGTCGCGCAGCGCGTCCTTGTCCACCATGGCCACAGCCGTCCTCCTCACCGGTTCGGGCGGCCGGCACGGGCGCCGCCAGCCGTACACAACGCCCGCATGCCCACCCGCCGACATCGTAGACATGACTGCCGACCGGCCCGCCCGGTGATCAATCCCGGATTTCGGTCAGTGACCTCCTCCGTACCGGCTCAGCGTGAGTGGTCGCGGAATCCCCTCCCCGTCTTACGGCCCAGGTAGCCGGCCTTGACGAGATGCTCCAGCAGCGGGGCGGGAGCGTAGCCGGGCTCCCGGAACTCCAGGTAGAGCGTCCGCTGGATCGCGAGGGTCACATCGAGGCCGACGACGTCCGCGAGGGCGAACGGCCCCATCGGATGCCCGCAGCCCACCGTCATCGCCGTGTCGATGTCCTCCACGGTGGCGTAGTGCGCCTCCAGCATCCGCACCGCGTCGTTGAGGTAGGGGAACAGCAGGGCGTTCACGATGAACCCGGCGCGGTCCGCGCACACCACCGGGTGCTTGCGGGCCGCCCGGCTGACCGCGAGCACCGTCGCGGTCACATCCGGCGCGGTCAGCACGGTCGGCACGACCTCGATCAGGCGCATCGCCGGCGCCGGGTTGAACCAGTGCATCCCGACGACGTCCCGCGGCCGCCCGGTCGCCGTGGCGCACTCGATCACCGGCAGCGAGGACGTCGTCGTGGCGAGGATCGCGCCGGGCTTCACGACCTCGTCCAGCGCGGCGAACAGGGCCCGCTTGACCCCCAGTTCCTCGACGACGGCCTCGATCACGAGGTCGCAGTCGGCGAGCGCGTCGAGCTCCGTCGTGCCGGTCACGCGGGCCAGCGCCGCGTCGCGGTCCTCGGTGGTGAGGCGGCCGCGGTGGACGCCCCGGTCGAAGGACTCGGTCAGCCGCTTGCGCACCGAGGAGACCTTGTCGTCCGAGCGTGCCCGGTACACGACGTCGTAGCCGGAACGCGCGAGCACCTCGACGATGCCGGTGGCCATCGTGCCCGTGCCGACCACGCCGACCAGTCGGACCGGCCGCGCGGTCGCCCCGGCGACCTCGGTCGCGCCGGCCTCGTCGACCACCTGCGGCGAGTCGGGCGCGGCGTAGGTGTAGAAGCCGCGCCCGGTCTTGCGCCCGAGCATCCCCGCCGTGACGAGCTGCTTGAGCAGCGGCGCCGGGGCGTGCAGGTGGTCGCGCGACTGGTGGTACATCGACTCGAGGATCTCGTACGCCGAGTCGAGCCCGATCAGGTCGAGCAGGGCCAGCGGTCCCATCGGGTGGCCGCAGCCGTAGCGCATGGCCGCGTCGATGTCCTCCCGGGTCGCGTAGTGCGCCTCCAGCATCCGCACCGCGTTGTTCAGGTAGCCGAACAGCAGCGCGTTGGCGATGAAGCCGGCCCGGTCGCCGGCGGACACCGCCGTCTTGTCGACCCGGCCGAGCAGCTCCCGCACCCCGTCGAGCACGGCAGGATCCGTGACGACCGTTCCGACCACCTCGACCAGTCCCATGACCGGAGCCGGGTTGAACCAGTGGGTGCCGAGCACCCGCGAGGGCCGGTGCGTCGCGGCGGCGAGCTCGGTGACCGACAGCGAGCTGGTGTTGCTGGCGATCACGGTTGCCGGCGGGCAGAGCTGGTCGAGCTGGCCGATCAGCTCCAGCTTGGCGTCGAGGCGCTCGTGAATGGCCTCGATCACCAGCGGGCAGTCGGCGACGGCCGCGAGATCGGTGCCGCTGTGCACCCGGGCCAGCAGTTCCTCGCGCTCCTGCGCGGTCAGCTTGCCCCGGTCAACGGCCCGCTGGGTCGAGTGCTCCAGATGCCCCCGCCCGCGGGCGAGGCCCTCGTCGTCCTTCTCGACGCCGACGACGTCGATGCCCGCGCGGGCCAGCACTTCCGCGATGCCGGCCCCCATGGTCCCCAGACCGACGACTCCGATCTTCGTCAGTTCACCGAGGGAAGTGTCCTGGCCCATAGCGCTCCTTCGTCCCAGGGTCCGCGCGTCCCGTCCACAGCCCGCGGCCCTGGCGGAGGCGTCGCGCGCTCGGATGACCGGATCGTCGCAGATTCACGACGCAGGAGCCTGTGATCGTGACGAAATCTGCCGCATATGAAGACCCTGAAAGCCCGCCGGCGCCCGTGGTAGGAGCACTGGCGCCGGGTCAGGGCCCCGCGTCGGGACAGCGCCCGGCAGCGGGCCAGAACAGCGGGTCAGAACAGCGGGTCAGAACAGCGTGGGGATGGACGGCTCCAGCCCGCGCAGCGCGTCGTAGTCGACGGTCGCGCAGGAGATGCCACGGTCACCCGCGAGCACCCGGGCCTGCGGCGTGATCGACTGGGCGCACAGGATCCCGCGCACCGGGTGCGGCAGGGCCGGGTCGTCGTCCAGGCGGGACAGGTACCGGGTGAGCTGCTCCACCCCGTCGATCTCACCGCGCCGCTTGATCTCGACCGCGACGGTGGAACCGTCGACATCCCGGCAGAGCAGGTCCACCGGGCCGATGCCCGTCTCGTACTCCCGGCGGATCAGCGTCAGGCCCTCGCGGATCGCGTCCGGCCGGTCCGCGAGCAGCACCTGCAGGTGGGCCTCGACCCCGTCCTTGCGCAGCCCCGGATCGACACCCAGCTCATGCGTGGAGTCGTGCAGGATCTCCTCGATCGAGATCACCAGCTGCTCGTCCGCCCGGTTCGTCACCCGCCAGACGCCCTCGGCCTCGACGATCGCGCACGGCGGGCTCATCCAGTTGAGCGGCTTGTAGGCGCGCCCGTCCGCGTGGATGGACACCGAGCCGTCGGCCTTCACCAGCAGCAGCCGGACCGCACTGGGCAGGTGCGCCTTGAGCCGACCGACGTAGTCCACACTGCAGCGGGCGATGACGAGGCGCATGGCGCGACCGTATCCTGCCGCGTCACGAGCGTTCGTGCCCGGCCCCGTGGTCCTGTGGTCCCCCTGCCGCCGGCCCGTTCTCCGGCTGCCGACGGGCGGCCGCGTTGTTCCGCACCACCGCGTTGTTCCGCACGACCAGGTCGTCGAGCAGGCGCCGGCGGCCCGCGTACCGGATGGCGAGCTCCCGCGCCCGCTCGGCGGGCAGCCGGGCGAGGCGCACCGGGTCGGAGTTGTCAGCCATGTCCGCGCGCTTCACCACGACCGCGATCCGGTCGGCCGCCACGCGCGCCAGGTAGCGCTCCACCGGCTCGCCGTCGCGGTGCGAGAGGGCGTCGACCGCCGCGACGACCTCGCTCGGGTAGCCCGCGGTGGCGAGGCCGGTCACGGTCAGGTCGGAGTCCTCCACGACGTCGTGGAGGATGGCCGCCATACGTGCGTGCGCCACGTCGACACCGGCGCCGGCGGCCGTGCGGCCGACGGTCTCCATCACCCGCAGCGGATGCCCGATGTACGCCTCCCCCGCCTTGTCCAGTTGGCCGTTGTGCGCCCGGGTCGCCAGGGCCACCGCGTCCGCAATGGACGGGCCGGCCGGGAACGGGCCGGCGACAGACGGGCCGGCGACAGACGGGCCGAGCCCGCCCGGGTCAGGCCCGGACGGGTCGGCAGCCGTCGGGTCAGGCACCGGCGAGGCCGTTCGCCGTGCGCACGATGTTCACCATCCCCCGCATGATCTCGGTGAGGCCGTAGTCCTTGGGGGTGAAGACCGCCGCGACGCCGAGCGCGGTCAGCCGATCCGCGTCGGCGGGCGGGATGATGCCACCCACCACCACTGGTACATCCCCGAGCCCCGCGGCCCGCAACCCGTCCAGCACCTCGGGCACCAGGTTCATGTGCGAGCCCGACAGCACCGACAGCCCCACGATGTGGACGTCCTCCTCCACCGCGGCGGCGACGATCTGCGCGGGCGTCAGCCGGATGCCCTGGTAGACCACTTCGAAGCCGACATCACGGGCCCGCACCGCGATCTGCTCCGCGCCGTTCGAATGCCCGTCCAGGCCCGGCTTGCCGACCAGCAGCCGCAGCCGCCCGCCCCAGCTCCTCGCCGGTGCGGGTGACGAGCCCGC
>NZ_ADGX01000269.1 GCF_000177675.1 Parafrankia sp. EUN1f | reverse complement strand
CCTCGGCGGCGGCCGCTGGAGGTCGTCGACTGGAAGACGGGCTCGGAGCGGCCGATCCGGTCCAGCTCGCCGTCTACCGGGTCGCCTGGGCGAAGGTCCGCGGGGTGGCGGTGCCCGACGTCGACGCGGCCTACTTCTACGTCGCCTCCGGGCAGGTGGTCCGTCCGCCGCTGCTGTCCGAGGACGAGATCGTCGCGCTCCTGGCGAATCCCGGTGCCGCCGCTGCCGCCGAGGCCGCCGCCGCCGCGGCCGGCAGCCCCAGGCTGCCCGGTCGCTAGCGGCCCGCGGTCAGCGGCGGATGTCGACCAGCAGGGCGAGGTGGTCGGAGACCGCGGTGCGGCGCGCCTCGCTGGCGGCGACGGTGCCGACCGGGCCGCGGGCCAGGATGTGGTCGAGCTGCACCCGGGGCGCGTGCGCCGGGTAGGTGCGGTGGGCGGCGAGGCGGCGCCAGCCGGTGAACCAGGTCGGCAGCCGGCCCGGCAGGTTCAGGTCGCCGAGCAGCAGGACGGGTCCGTCGACCTCGCGCAGCCGCCCGACCAGCCTGCGCAGCTGCCAGGCGTTCCAGCCCGGCGCGAAGGAGAGATGGGTGGTCACCACGGTGAGCGGTCCGCTCGCGGTCTCGACGACGGCGGCCAGCGCCACCCGTGGCTCGTCGTCGAGCAGGATCATCCGCACCCGCCGGGACGTCCCCGGGACCAGGACCGGGGAGCGGACCGGCGACCGGCCCAGCGGAACCACCCACCAGCGGCGCACCGGCAGGCGGCTGACCAGCGCGATGCCGTAGGCGGGCTCGTTCTCGGCACGCCGGCCGTCCGCGGGGCGCCAGCGGTGCCCGGGCGTTCCGTAGACGGTGGGGGCGAACCGCCAGCCGCCGTCGGAGGCCCCCAGCGCCGTCGCCGCGGTGGCGGCCTGGTCACCGCCGCCGGACCGTGGCTGCGCGAGGTCCATCTCCTGCAGGCCCAGCACGTCGCAGTCCAGGTCCGCGACCGCGGTGGTGAAGCGCTCCGCCTCGACCCGGCCGTCCGCGAGGGACAGCCCGTGCATCGCGTTGAAGGACCCGACCCGCACAGCACCGACCGTAGCGCGCTCGCCGGTGTCTCCCCGCCCCGAACCGGCGGGACACCCGTGTCAGGGACCAGGACTGATCCCTGGGCCTGGGCCGGCGCCGGGGGCGTTTTCGGGGCCGGGTGGCTCCGCGGGGCTGCCCGGCCGCAGCCCGATGGTCGCCCGCAGGAGCAGCTCCAGCTCGAACCGCGCCTCGGGGTCGTCCAGGGCGGCGCCGAACAGCTCCCGCAGCTGTCCCACCCGGTAGCGGACGGTCTGAGGGTGAATGTGCAGCCGTTCGGCCACCAGCCGGCGCTGGCCGTGCAGGGCCAGCCAGCACAGGAGGGTCTCCGCGAGGCGGGAGCGGGTGCGTTCAGGGAGGGCTGCGAGTGGCCCGAGTCGGCGCCGGGCCAGATCATCGAGCAGGCCCGGGTCGCGGGCCAGCACCAGGTCGGCGAGGTGGTCGTCGGTGAACAGCGGCTCCGGCCCGGCCGCGGCGGGCAGCCGCCCGGCGAGCAGTGCCGCCCGGGCGAAGCTGGCCCGCTCCACGCTGGTCGTGATCTGCTGCCAGGCGACGCACGGCCCGACCACCGCCCCGGCCCCGGCGAGCCGCTCGGCCAGCCACAGCCGCCGGGACGGTTCCTGGGCGTCTCCCAGGAACAGCCAGAAGTCGGACCCGTGGCTGGTCCGCGGGCAGCCGGTGGGCAGCCGCGAGGGCAGCTGCTCGTCGGGCCCCTCCGGAACCAGGACGGCCGCCATCCGCTCGGGCAGCCGGACCGCGCCGGTGCTGGCGGCGTGCTCGATGGTCGCGGCGTCCGTGCCGGAGAGCAGCATCTCGCCCAGCCGGTCCCACAGGCGCTCGCGCTCGCCGGCGATCTCGAACTGGGCGAGTGCGTAGCCGTCCGCGGACGCGGCCGAGATCCCGTCGATGTAGGCGAACATCATCTCGGCGAGCGCCACGAGGCCGCCGGCGTCGAGGCCGGCGTGGCGGGCGGCCTCCCCAAGGCGGCGCCAGGAGATCCGGGCGCCGACCCGGTAGGCGCTGAGCAGGTTGTCCAGCGAACGGCCGGCTCGTACCTCGCCGCGCCCCAGCCGGACGTAGACGTCCCGGCTGGTGGCCAGGTCACCGGCGGCCCCCGGCCCGGCCTCGACCAGCGCGAGGAACCGGGCGAGGGCCTCCTCGACGCCGCGGCGCACGCCCCGCCCGAACGAGCCTTCCAGCGGACGGGCGTAGGCGGGGACCTCGGCGGCGATCGCCGCGATGATCTCCTCGCCCAGCTGTTCCAACCCATGGGCGAGGGATTCACTCAGCCCGGGCGGAAACTCTCCCACTCGGACAGTCTCGCCTGCGCCCCGGCGCCCCGGCCGGCCGGCCCGCCGGGAAGCCCGCCTGCCGGGACGTCCGGCCTGTGGGGAGGGTCGGTCGGCACGGGGGTGGTGTAAGGGCGGCGGCGGGGGTGTGGCGGGTGCGTAGCGGGAGCGAGAATGACGTCGTGGAGACACCGACCGGCATCATCAGTGCGCTGATCACTGGCTGTGTGATCGGCCTGCTCGGCCGGCTCGTGGTCCCGGCGCGCCGCCGGGCGCCGATCGGCTGCCTGATGACGGTGCTCATCGGCCTGCTCGGCGCCGCGCTGGGCCTGGTGGTCGCCTCCGGTATCGACGCGGGCTGGCTGCTGACTCTGGTGCTGCAGGTGGCCATCGCCGCGCTGCTCGTCTTCCTGGTCTCGGCGGCAGGGGCCCGGCACCCGCGCTGACGGCGCCGCCGTGGGGGGCGTGCCACGGAGCGGTGATGTCACAGCATGGCGATGTCACAGCATGGCCATGCCACGGCGTGGTCGTCCCGTACCCGCCGCGAATCGTCCTTTCGTAGTCTTCTCGTCTCCGCCCGGGGACGGTGCGGTGAGGTGATGCTGCCGAACGTGGCCGCCCAACCGGCGCGGGCAGTAGCGTGGCGATGTGTCCTCGCCTTCGACCGCCGGTCCGCCCGCGCCCAGCGCGGTGAGGGCCGCCCTGCCGTCCCCCTCCTACCCGTTGCGGCGGGTGACGCTCGCCAACGGGCTGCGGGTCCTGCTCGCCCCTGACCGCACCGCCCCCGTGGTGGCCGTCGCGGTCCACTACGACGTCGGCTTCCGCTCGGAGCCGGAGGGCCGCACCGGGTTCGCCCACCTGTTCGAGCATCTGATGTTCCAGGGCAGCGAGCACGTGGGCAAGGCTGAGCATCCCAAGTACGTGCAGGCTGCCGGAGGCATCTTCAACGGTTCGACGCACCCCGACCACACGGACTACTTCGAGCTGCTGCCCTCGGGCGCGCTGGAGCGGGCGCTGTTCCTCGAGGCCGACCGGATGCGCGCGCCGAGGATCACCCGGGAGAACCTGGACAACCAGATCGCCGTGGTCCAGGAGGAGATCCGGGTCAACGTGATGAACCGGCCCTACGGCGGGTTCCCCTGGATCACGCTTCCCCCGGTCGCGTTCGACACCTTCCCCAACGCCCACAACGGGTACGGCGACTTCTCGGAGCTGGAGGCCGCGAGCCTCGACGACGCCGCGGACTTCTGGGAGAAGTTCTACGCGCCGGGCAACGCGATCCTGACCATCGTCGGCGAGTTCGAGCCCGACCAGGCCCTGGAGCTCGTCGAGCGGTACTTCGGGGTGATCCCGGCCCGGGCGGTGCCGCCGCGGCGCAGCTTCGCCGAGCCCGTGCGGGCCGAGGAGCGCCGCGAGGTTCTGACCGACCGGCTGGCACCCCGTCCCGCGCTCGCGGTCGGCTACCGGGTGCCCGATCCCGACCGGGACTTGCCGGCGTTCCTCGCGACCCACCTGCTGACCGACGTGCTCACGACGGGCGACGCGAGCCGGCTGGAACGGCGGCTCGTCCAGAAGGACCGTTCGGTGACGGCGATCAGCACCTACGTCGGCACCTTCGGGGACCCGTTCGACCAGCGGGACCCGCTGCTGCTCACGCTGGAGGCCCGCCACGCCGGCGACTCCGGCGCCGACGAGGTGCTCGCCGCCGTCGACGAGGAGCTCGACCGCATCGCCGAGAACGGACTTGAGCCCGGCGAGCTCGAGCGGGTGCGGGCCCAGGTCGCCGCCGGCATCCTGCGGGAGTCCGACGACGCGCTCGGGCGCGCCCTGAAGATCGCCACCTTCGAGCTGCACCACGGTCGCCCCGAACTGCTCAACGAGCTGCCCGGGCTGCTCGCGGAGGTCACCGGCGAGGCCGTCGCGACCGCCGCCGGCGCGCTGCGGGCGCAGGGCCGCGCGGTGCTGGAGCTGCGGGCAGGCGCCGCGTGAGCGCGGCACAAGGAGGCACGGTGACAACGACCGCCCAGACCGGGACGGACGACGAGCCCCAGACCGGCGAGGCCGCGACCGGCGAGAGCGCTGCCGGGTCCGCTGCCGGCTCGGTGATCCCCGCGGTCGCGCCCACCGTGCAGAACGAGCTGCCGGCCGTCGTCGGGCGCACCCTGGCCAACGGCCTGCGGGTCGACGTGGTCGCCCGGGCGAGCGTCCCGCTGGTGGAGCTGCGGCTGCGGATTCCGTTCGCCGGCGCGGGCGCGGCCTACCAGGCCGATGCCGAGCTGCTGGCGGAGACCATCCTCACCGGTTCGGGCCGGTACGACCGGGTCGGGCTGGCCACGGCGGTGCAGGCCCTGGGCGGCTCGCTGCGGGCCGGTGTCGACGCCGACCGGCTGGCCATCGTCAGCTCCGCGCTCGCCACCAGCCTGGAGCCGCTGCTCGCGCTGATCGCCGACGTCCTGACCTCGGCGAGCTACCCGGAGGACGAGTTCGTCGGTGAGCGTGAGCGGATCGTCGAGGAGACGACGACAGCGTTCAGCCAGCCGTCGGTGATCGCTCGCGAGGCGCTGCTGCGCCGGATGTTCGGTGACCACGTCTACGGCAGCGCCATCAACCCGCCGGCGCTGCTCGCCGAGGTCGGTGTCGAGCGCGTGCGGTCCCTGCACGCCGCAGGGGTCTGCCCCGGCGGCGCGATCCTCACCATCGTGGGGGACGTCGATCCCCAGCAGGCGCTGGACGCCGTCGAGGCGACCCTCGGAGCGTGGCAGGGCACCGCCGCCGCGGGGCACCCGCCCGCGCCGGTGCCGACGCCGGGCCGAATCGTGATCGTCGACCGGCCGGGTGCGGTGCAGACGAACATCCGGCTCGGCGGGCGGGCGCTGAACCGCGCCGCGCCGGCGCATCCGGCGCTGCGGCTCGCCAGCACGATCTTCGGTGGCTACTTCAGCTCGCGGCTCGTCTCCAACATCCGTGAGGACAAGGGGTACACCTACTCGCCGCGCAGCTCGGTCGAGCACTACCAGGCGGGCTCCCGGTTCACCGTCGGCGCGGAGGTCTCCACCGACGTGACCGGGCCGGCGCTGCTGGAGATCTACTACGAGCTCGGCCGGATGGCGCTGCTGCCACCCACCGCGGAGGAGCTGGACGCCGCCCGTCACTACCTCATCGGCACGCTCGCGCTGTCGGGCGCCACCGCGGCCGGGCTCGCCGGGACGCTGTCCGGGCTGTCGGGTGCGGGCGTCGGCGTGGAGTACCTGCGGGACCATCCACAGGCGCTGACCGAGGTCACCGCGGAAGCGGTCCAGGCCGTATCGGCGGAGCTGCTGGCGCCGACCGGGCTGGTGACCGTCCTCGTGGGCGACGCGTCGAAGATCACCGAAGCGGTGCGGGTGCTCGGTGACGTCGAGCTCGGCGTCGTCGAGTCCGCCTGACCCGCGGGGGCAGGGCCGGTGAGGTCAGCGGCGGCTGGGCGTGGCGCGGGGCGGGCTGGGGCGGGGTGGCCCGCCGCCGGCACCGCTCGGGCTGCCGGGTCCGGGGCTGGAGCCAGGGGCGGGACCAGGTCCGGGGCCGGGGTTGCCCGGGCTGCCGGGCGTCGGCCCGGGACCGGGCCCAGGCCCGGTGGCACCGCCGCGGCCGAGCTCACCCGGCAGGGTGATCCGCGGGTCGCCCACCGACTCGACCACCTGCCGGGCCAGGTCGTGCACCCGTCTGCCCATGCCTCGGGCGGTGCGTCGCAGCCGCTCGAAGGCATCCCTGGGCTTGATGTGGTTGCGCTCGGCCAGCACCCCGATCGCCTGCTCGACGATGACCCGGGAGGCCAGCGCGTGCTCGAGCTGGATCACTGACAGACGCAGCTGCTCGGTCTCGCTGAGATCGCGGTCGGCCCGTCGGGGCCGGCCCGGCGGGCTGAGATCCTCGGCGAGCAGGTCGGCCAGGACCATCGCGGAGACGAGATCGCCGACCGGTCGGACCTCGGGTCCCGGGCCTTCCACGATCCAGCCGGCCGGTGCTCGCCGAAGCCGCATGTCCGAGGCGCCGGATCCCGTCCTGCTGCCCGGGCCTGCCGTTCCGCCCGGGCCGCGAGCCACGCCCGGGCGT
>NZ_ADGX01000270.1 GCF_000177675.1 Parafrankia sp. EUN1f | reverse complement strand
GGCCTGCCGATGACGGGTCTGTGGCTGTTGCTTCCGGTCACGGTTCTGGCGGGGGCGAGTCTGGCCGGTATCGGCGCGGCGATCGGGTTGCTCGCGCCGAAGCCGGAGCTCGCGACGGTCGCGGGTCAGCTCGGCATGAGCGTGGTGCTGTTCCTCGGCGTCATTCCCGCCGACAGGCTGCCGGGTATCGGGCGCCTGGCGCGTGACCTGCTGCCGAGCAGCTACGCGGTCGACGCGCTGGCCCAGGCGTTCGCGCCCTCGGTCGACTGGGCGGGAGTGTCGGCGGATCTCGGGGTCTGTGCCGCGGTCGCCGTGGCCGCGCTGCTGGTGGCCGCACACGCCCTGCGGCGCGTCACCCGCTCCTGACCTCGAGCCCGCCGCACGCTGGGCGTGGCTCCGGTCGCTGCGGGCCGGAGCGTCCGGGCCGGTGCTGCCGTTGGTCCGGGCCGAGCGGCGGGAGGCGGGGTCGTCGCGGCGGCGGGTACGGTCGATGCCTGAGTCCGGCATCGACGGGGGTCGGCTCGCCCTGGATGAACCGGGTCACCCCGGAAGATCCGGGTCGAAGGGCCGGTGTGGCTGGCGAGGAGACGGACGGGTCGTGGCAGAGTTGCCGGGCGGCACCCGGGGTACCCGGGACATCTCAGTGTGTTCCGGGCCGGAAGGGCACCCGCGGGCCGAGGGTGGGGCCGAGCCCGTTCCGGCTGACCCCGCGGCCTCCTCGGACCGGTCGGCCGGGGTACCGGCCGAGCCGGCGGGCACGGTGACGCCCATCGGGCCTGCGGTACCGGCGGAGCCAGCGGCGGTGGTACCTGCGGAGCCAGCGGTACATGAGATGGCAGTGGTGTCCGCGGCGGATCTGGCCGAGGGTGAGGCCGCGGCCTGGTCGAGCACGTCGCCGCCGCAGAGCATGCCGCCGCCGCAGAGCATGCGGGCCAGGCTGCTCGCCGGGGCCGTGTGTGCGCTCGCGATGGTCGTCGTGGGTCCGCTGCTGGGGCTGTTGTGGGCCGCCTGCGCCCCCCACCTCGACGTGGAGGCGGTGCTCGCCGGGGCGATGTCCGTCTTCTCGGTGCAGAGCACCGTCGACGCCTACTTCGCGATGATCTGCGCCGTGGCCGGAGTGATCGGCGGCCTCGTCACCTACTGGCGCGCGGCGGACGCGGGCTGGCCGGTCGCGGTCGGCCTCGGGGCCGGCGGGGTCGCCGGCTCGCTGCTGGCGGGGGAGGTCGGGCGGCTGCGCCGCTCCGATGCCGCCCTCGACTCGCTCCCTCCCAACGCGACCGACCTCCTGCGCGACCTCGCGGACTTCCATGTGCGGGCCACCGGCCTCTACCTGGTGCTGCCCGGTGTCGCGCTGCTGGTGCTGGCGTTGGCGCTGTGGGCCGGCGGGACCACCTTCGGCTGGCCACGGCGCCGCCGCTGACGCGCCGCGCTGACGGCGCCGCGCTGACAGCGGCGCCGCGGGAGAAGGCTGGAGCCGGAGGGGCTGGAGCCGGATCGGGTCGGCGTGTGCGTGGCGGGTCAGTTGGAGCTTGGCGTGATCCGGTTCAGCTCGCTCGAGCCGACGGTCGTGATGCGTTCGAGCAGGCCGAGCTCGCGGCGCAGCAGGGCCCGTTCCCCCGCAGCCTTGCTGCGGCGTCCGGCGCGGCGAGCAGCTCCTGCCGCTCGGCGATGTCGTTGGCGACCGCCGCCGCGACGAGGAAGGACAGCGCGATCGGGTCGGTCGGCAGCTCGGGCAGCTTGACCTCGACGGTGCCGCTGGCGGTGAGGCGCTCGGTGTACTCCCGCAGCAGCCGGGTCACCACCGCGGCGTTGCCAGCGGCAGCGGCCTCGTCGCCGACGACGTCGTCGAGGTACTCGACATCACCGACCAGGTAGGGGTGGCTGCTCTCGTCGACGGAGTGGACCCGGAAACGCGAGCCGCCCACGGTGACCATCGAGAACCGCCCGTCCGGGAGGGCCTCCACCCGGCGGACCAGCGCGGTGCAGCCGATCTCGTAGGTCTGCGGCACCGCAGGGCCGACCTCCCGGCCGCGCCGGATGGCCACCACGCCGAAGCGGCGCGGTTCGGTCTCGGGTATTTCGAGCAGTTCGCGGACCAGGACCCGGTAGCGTTCCTCGAAGATCTGCAGTGGCATCAACAGACCTGGCAGCAGGACAGTACCGAGCGGAAACAGCGGCAGTCGCTCACTCATCGTCTCCCGCACCCCCTCACGTCGCAGCATCACCGACCCGTGAGTGGGCCCGTATGTTCCCACCCTGTCCTGTACCGGCCGCCGCGTCCATCCACCGCGGCGGGCGTCACGCGCCGCGGTGGCGGCTGATCCCCGAGAGCGGCTGATCCCCGAGAGCGGCTGATCCCCGAGAGCGGCTGATCCCCGAGAAGAGGAGGACACCCGGTGAGTGCTCGAGGCCCCGCGCAGTCGGCGTGCGGCGAACCGGAACCGGAACCGGGGAACGGGGAACCGGGTGTGCCGGAGCCCGAGCCCGAGTCGGTGCCCGAGCCGGAGTCGGAGCCTGAGTCGTCCGGGCCGGGGGAGCCGGGGTGGGGGGCGCCGCGAGAGCTGTTGTTCGTGCTGGCCGAGGACGCCACGGCGGCGGGCGCGGCTCTGGACGTCATCGGGCAGTGGGCCCAGGTGACCGCGCGCCTGCCGCCGCGCCTCGCGCTGGTGGTCGTGCCCGCCGGGCGGCTGGCGGACGCCGCCGCCGTTCCCGGCGTTCTGGGTGTCTTCGCCACGGACGTCCCGGCGGAGCTGGCCGCGACGCTGGACCCCCGGGAAAGGCTCTTCGTCGACGGCTGGCTCGCCCGCGCCGTGGCGAAGCCGCCACGCTCCTTCGAGGGCCGGCCCTGGGACGAACCGACCTGACCCGGCCTCGCGCCCGCGCCTGTCGGCCCGCGCCTGTCGGCCCGCGCCAGCCGGCCCGCGCGGCCGGAGCCGGCGGTCCGGTCCGGGCCGGCGGCGTGGGGGTTCGCCCGGGAGTCAGAACACCCGCTGCGGGGTCGACCAGACGGCGTCGGCGCCGGATCGGGTCAGCAGGTACAGCCGGTTCGCGACCCGGGCCAGCACCTCCAGGTTCCCGGAGTAGTTGCTCTGGATGAGGGCGACCGAGTCCACATGGCCGAGTGACGCGCCGAAGGGCCGCGGCCCGCTCCAGGCCGGTGTCGCCCGGTTGTTGTCCCGGAAGAAGTGGATCAGCCCGGTTCCGGCGGCGGGCACCACCACCTCGAAGTTGCGGGCGCCCGGGTAGAGGCTCTGGATCAGCACCGGGTTGCCGGAGACCCCCTCGGCGAAGACGCCGTTCGTCCGCCAGACGGCGGACGAGTCACGGGTGAGGTGCACCAGCCGGGTGCCGACCAGCGCGACGGCCTCCAGCAGGCCGGCGCCGCCGCCGAGCGTCCCGTGGATCAGGCTGACCGCGTCGACCCGGCCGAGGTTCGCGGCGAACAGCTTCGGCGCGCTCCAGGGGTAGCCCGCGACGTCGTGGTTGCGCCACATGTGGATGATGCCGACGTCCGCCGCGGGTGCGAGCAGCTCGAAGTTGCCCCGGCCGCCGAGCCGGCTCTGGACCATCGACGGCACGCCGCCGACGTTCTGGGTGAGCTGGACGGGCGGGCGCCACTGGAACGCGCCGGTGCTGTCCCGCCAGAGGAAGAACAGGCGGCTGCCGACGCGGACGACGGTCTCCAGCGGCCCGGGGGTGGCCAGGGTGCTCTGCAGCATCGTGACGGCGTCGACCCGGCCGAGCGCCTGGGCGGTCTGCCAGGGGTCCCGCCAGGGGGTTCCGCCG
This sequence comes from Parafrankia sp. EUN1f, assembly GCF_000177675.1. GTDB lineage: Bacteria > Actinomycetota > Actinomycetes > Frankiales > Frankiaceae > Parafrankia. Next base: position 2,634 of record NZ_ADGX01000270.1, on the reverse strand, counting down.
GCGTCGTTCTCCCGCCAGACGTGGGTGAGCCCGGAGAACGCCGAGGGCACCACGACGTCGAAGTTGCCCCGCACGCCGAGCCCGCGGGACTGGATGAGCACCGGGTTGCCACTGACGCCGTGGCCCCAGCCGATGTGGGCGGGGGTGTACCGGCACAGGGCGAACGTGTTGGCCCGCATCAGGCAGTCGACGGGCGCGGGGGCGCAGGCGTCGCAGTTGCCGTTGGGGACGCCGTACCGGCCCCAGCTTCCGCCGCAGTCGCAGCCACCGCCGGCGTACTCGTCGGGTGCGCCGAAGATGTGCCCGGTCTCGTGCGCGAAGACCCGGTCGATGTTGTCAGGGCCCCAGCCGTCGGCGTCGGCGGCGAGCACGAGGCGCGGCCCGCCGATCGACGCGTAGGCGAAATGCCCGAGCGGGTACTTCGTGACGAAGGCGCAGTACGCCCATTTCGTGCCGAGACGCCCGCGCAGCCCCTCGACGTAGTCGTAGACACCGTCGAAGGTCGGCGCATAGCCGAGCCGGCTCATCGCCGGGTTGCGCCACACCGACTCCAGGTCGCTGGCGCCCGGGTCGGCCGGGGTGGACAGCTGGACCAGCTGGATGTCGTAGCTGAACGTGAGCTCGGCGGCCGGATTCTGCGTCGCGTACCAGGACAGCCCGTTCTGGACCTCGGCGACGATCTTCGTGCGTTCAGCGGCGGACATCCGCAGTGCGGCGGTCGGGCCCTCGACGAGGATCAGGCCGACCGCGACCGAGCCCTCCAGATAGGAGCTGAGCCCGCTGGTACCCGGTGCGCCGGCGGTGCTCTGGGCCGCGTCGGTGCCGTTCGCCGAGGGCGCGTTGAGCAGCGTCGGCATCAGGCGGGGGGTGACGGACGTCCCCGACCCGCGGGCCGGGGCGATGTCGGTGCAGGGGCGGGCCATGTCCCAGGGCGCGGCGTCGCGCGGGCGGGCCCGCTTGCGGCGGCGGTAGCCCTCGCTGGCGCGCAGGCGGAACGCCTCCACGCCGAGGGACTCCGTCCGGCTCAGACCACCGGGGAGGGCGAGGGTGGACACGATCGTCCCGTCGCCCGGGGCCGGCTGGGCGGTGGTGGCGCCCGTGTTGCCGTCCTGGGCCGCGGTGACCGTCGCGTCCTGTGACGGGCCGGCATGCGGCCGGCCGAGGACCCTGACCCGGCCGTAGCGGTGCACCGTCCGCTCGCCGTGCTGGGCGCCCGCGCTGCCGCCGGCGCCGGCCGGCGCGGTCGAGCGGCGGGCCCTGGCTCCCCAGACGGGCATGTCGTCGAGGGACGAGTCGTCCAGCAGCCCGCGGGCGACCCCGCCTGCGCCCGCCGCGTCCAACCCCAGCGCACCGGTCGCACCGGTCGCGCTGGTCAGGCCGGTCGGGTCCGGCGAGTCCTCCTGGCCGCCACCGGCCGCTGAATCACGCGGGCCGAGCAGGCCGCGCCGGGTATCCGTCCCAGGATCTGGATCATCGATGGTGATGAGGATCCGTTCGTCGGCCGGTACGTCCCCCGCCATGGGAAATCAGGTGTCCTCTCGTAGGGAATGCTTTGCGAGGTTGTATCGCGTTGAGCCGACGTTGTTGTCGGATTTCCGGTTTTCTGGCAGCAACCGACCCGGCGGTGGTCCGGGCTGCCCCGGACTCACTGCTGCAGGCGCGGACCCGGGTTGAAGGTCGGCGGGGCCGGCGCCACCGGGGCGCCCTGCTGCCACGAACTGCCGACGGCCAGCCGGTCCGGTGCGGCCATGGCGTCTGCGACCTTGCCCATCAGCGCCTCGACCAGGCGCACAGCCTGCGCCGTCGCCAGGTTCAGAACAATCTCCGAATCCCCGGCAATCTGGAAGCGCACCGATACGTCAGCCATGCTCCAACCCTTCTTTCCGGCGTGGTAACCCCGTGCGGACGTCCTACGCCAGAGGTGACGTTACGGGTCAGGCCAGGGCGAACTGACGGCGCCCGGTCAGTTGACGGCGGATGGTCACCGGTCGGTACCCCCGAGCGGTCAGCCGGGTAAGGTCGCGGGGATGACCACCGTTGCTGCGACGGTCCGTGACTGCGTCTGGGCGCTCGAATCGTGCTATCCACCGGCCTGGGCCGAGGCGTGGGACGCGGTCGGGCTGGCGGTCGGCGACCTGGATGCCCCGGTCCACGACGTGCTGTTCGCGGTGGACCCCACGCCCGAGGTCGCCGCCGAGGCGGCCGCCAGGGCTCAGCTGCTGGTGACCCACCATCCGCTGTTCCTGCGCGGCGCCCACAGCGTCGCCGAGTCGACGCCCGGCGGCCGGGTCGTGGCGACGCTGGTGCGGGCGGGGGTGGCGCTGTTCACCGCGCACACGAACGCCGACGTCGCGGACCCGGGCGTCAGTGACGCCCTGGCGGTGGCGATCGGCCTGCGTGACGTCGGGCCGCTGGTGCCGAACGGGTCGCGCGCCGAGGGTGGCCGCGTGCGCACGCGGACCGATGCCGGCACCGAATGCCGCGGGCTCGGGCGGGTCGGTGTCCTGCCGGCCGCCGAGCCGCTCGCGCAGTTCTGCCAGCGGGTCGCGCAGGCTTTGCCGGTGACCGCCGGTGGGGTGCGGGCGACCGGCGCGCCCGACCGGGCCGTGCGCCGGATCGCCGTGTGCGGCGGCG
>NZ_ADGX01000271.1:2500-6117 GCF_000177675.1 Parafrankia sp. EUN1f | reverse complement strand
CGACCGCACGATGTGCCGGCATCCCGTTGCCGCAGGGCGAGGATCCGATGATCGCGGCTACCAGGGAGTCGGCAGCGAGACCCAGGGCGACGGCAGATCCGGCGATGCCGCCGCTTCCGACGCCGCCGCCGCCGCTTCCGAGCAAGAACAGAAAACTTCGGCTGCTGCAACAGCCGAAATCCTCAGATCTTGCGGATCACCAAGTGGCACCCTGTCCCATATACACCTATAGGCATGGATCGCCGGTGCCGGGCGGCGCCGCAGCATCCCCGGCGGACCCGTCGAGCACCGAGCGAGCGGGTCCTGTGGTGAACGCAGAAATACCGATGGGGCTGCCCCCGGCCCTAAAGCCAGAAACAACCCCATCGGAAAGAAGTCCGGCGGCGTCCTACTCTCCCACGCGGTCCCCCGCGCAGTACCATCGGCGCTGAAGGGCTTAGCTACCGGGTTCGGAATGGAACCGGGCGTTTCCCCTTCGCCAAAGCCACCGAAACACTATCAGACCCGACCCATCCGGTCGCAGCCCGAGAACCGCACAGTGGACGCAAAACAGCAGAATCTTACAAGTAGTCAAGCCCTCGGCCTATTAGTACCGGTCAGCTCCATGCGTCACCGCACTTCCACCTCCGGCCTATCAACCCGATCATCTAGTCGGGGGCCTTACCAGGCTACCCTGTGGGAGACCTCATCTTGAAGCGAGCTTCCCGCTTAGATGCTTTCAGCGGTTATCCCTTCCGAACGTAGCCAACCAGCCATGCCCTTGGCAGAACAACTGGCACACCAGAGGTTCGTCCGTCCCGGTCCTCTCGTACTAGGGACAGCCCTTCTCAAGTCTCCTGCGCGCGCGGCGGATAGGGACCGAACTGTCTCACGACGTTCTAAACCCAGCTCGCGTACCGCTTTAATGGGCGAACAGCCCAACCCTTGGGACCTACTCCAGCCCCAGGATGCGACGAGCCGACATCGAGGTGCCAAACCTTGCCGTCGATATGGACTCTTGGGCAAGATCAGCCTGTTATCCCCGGGGTACCTTTTATCCGTTGAGCGACGGCGCTTCCACAAGCCACCGCCGGATCACTAGTCCCTGCTTTCGCACCTGCTCGACATGTCTGTCTCACAGTCAAGCTCCCTTGTGCACTTGCACTCAACACCTGATTGCCAACCAGGCTGAGGGAACCTTTGGGCGCCTCCGTTACCCTTTAGGAGGCAACCGCCCCAGTTAAACTACCCACCTGACACTGTCCCTGATCCGGATCACGGACCGAGGTTAGACATCCAGTACGACCAGAGTGGTATTTCAACAACGACTCCACCGGAACTGGCGTCCCAGCTTCACAGTCTCCCACCTATCCTACACAAACCGAACCGAACACCAATATCAAGCTGTAGTAAAGGTCCCGGGGTCTTTCCGTCCTGCCGCGCGTAACGAGCATCTTTACTCGTAGTGCAATTTCGCCGAGTCTGTGGTTGAGACAGTAGGAAAGTCGTTACGCCATTCGTGCAGGTCGGAACTTACCCGACAAGGAATTTCGCTACCTTAGGATGGTTATAGTTACCACCGCCGTTTACTGGCGCTTAAGTTCTGAGCTTCGCCCCGAAGAGCTAACCCGTCCCCTTAACGTTCCAGCACCGGGCAGGCGTCACTCCGTATACATCGTCTTACGACTTCGCACGGAGCTGTGTTTTTAGTAAACAGTCGCTTTCCCCTGGTCTCTGCGGCCCCTCCCCGCTTCGGAGGAAAACTCCTACACAGGAAGTGGCCCCCCTTCTCCCGAAGTTACGGGGGCATTTTGCCGAGTTCCTTAACCACAGTTCACTCGCACGCCTCGGTATTCTCTACCTGACCACCTGTGTCGGTTTAGGGTACGGGCGGCCCTGACACTCGCTAGAGGCTTTTCTCGGCAGCATGGAATCACCCACTTCGCCACAATCGGCTCGGCATCAGGTCTCAGGCACACGAAACGCGGATTTGCCTACGTCTCGCCCTACACCCTTGCCCCAGGAAAACCACCTCCTGGGTTGGACTATCCTCCTGCGTCACCCCATCGCTTGCCTACTACCAGCCGGGATCCCGACCAGCCCAAGCCCTACCCGAAAGCAGAACAAGAACCAGAACGGTTAGCACAACCAGGTTCAGCATGGGCGCGTCAGCGCCGGTACGGGAATATCAACCCGTTGTCCATCGACTACGCCTGTCGGCCTCGCCTTAGGTCCCGACTCACCCTGGGCGGAAAAGCCTGCCCCAGGAACCCTTGGTCATTCGGCGGACGGGATTCTCACCCGTCATTCGCTACTCATGCCTGCATTCTCACTCGTGTAGCGTCCACGGCTGGGTCACCCCGCCGCTTCACTCGCCACACGACGCTCCCCTACCCATACACAACGTGTATGCCGCAGCTTCGGCGGTGCGCTTGAGCCCCGCTACATTGTCGGCGCGGAATCACTTGACCAGTGAGCTATTACGCACTCTTTCAAGGGTGGCTGCTTCTAAGCCAACCTCCTGGTTGTCTATGCGACTCCACATCCTTTTCCACTTAGCGCACGCTTAGGGGCCTTAGCTGGCGATCTGGGCTGTTTCCCTCTCGACTACGAAGCTTATCCCCCGCAGTCTCACTGCCACGCTTCACTTACCGGCATTCGGAGTTTGGCTGACTTCAGTAAGCTTGTGGGCCCCCTAGGCCATCCAGTGCTCTACCTCCGGCAAGAAACACGCAACGCTGCACCTAAATGCATTTCGGGGAGAACCAGCTATCACCGAGTTTGATTGGCCTTTCACCCCTACCCACAGCTCATCCCCCAGGTTTTCAACCCTGGTGGGTTCGGTCCTCCACACGGTCTTACCCGCGCTTCAACCTGGCCATGGGTAGATCACTCGGCTTCGGGTCTTGGACATGCGACTCAACGCCCTATTCGGACTCGCTTTCGCTACGGCTACCCCACACGGGTTAACCTCGCCACACACCGCAAACTCGCAGGCTCATTCTTCAAAAGGCACGCGGTCACCAGGCTCCGAAAAGCCCAGCCCCCACGGATTGTAGGCACACGGTTTCAGGTACTATTTCACTCCCCTCCCGGGGTACTTTTCACCTTTCCCTCACGGTACTAGTCCGCTATCGGTCACCAGGGAGTATTTAGGCTTAGCGGGTGGTCCCGCCAGATTCACACGGAATTTCACGGGCTCCGTGCTACTTGGGAAACTGTTCAGGAGACGTGCCGTTTTCACCTACAGGGCTGTTACCCTCTATGGCGGTCCATTCGCATGACCTTCGGCTAACAACACGCTTTCTTACTCCTCGACAGAGCGGCAGCCCTGCCCGAACAGTCCCACAACCCCAGCCACGCAACGCCTGCCGGCTATCACACGAAACTGGTTTAGCCTCATCCGCTTTCGCTCACCACTACTCGCGGAATCACGGTTGTTTTCTCTTCCTGTGGGTAATGAGATGTTTCACTTCCCCACGTTCCCTCCACATGCCCTATGTGTTCAGGCACGGGTGACAGGATTTAAAGCCCTGCCGGGTTTCCCCATTCGGAAATCCTCGGATCACAGCTCGGTTGACAGCTCCCCGAGGCATATCGCAGCCTCCCACGTCCTTCATCGGCTCCTGGTGCCAAGG
>NZ_ADGX01000272.1 GCF_000177675.1 Parafrankia sp. EUN1f | reverse complement strand
CGTCGTCGGAGGCGGAGAGGAGATCCGGCTCCTGCTCGGCGGGACGGACGATCCTGAGGTCTACGTCGCGGTGGAATCGGACGCCGACGGCCAGGAACTTGCCCGCGTGGGCGTCGGTACTTCCCATGAGACCTATGAGGAAGTAGTCCTCGACCTCCCCGGGCACAGCGGGAAGACGGTCCGTCTCCGGCTTGTCGATAACTCAACGACCGGACACCTCAACGTCGACGACGTCAGGAATCTGACCGATGGCGCGGTGAACTCGTCCTTCGACGGAGGCTCCGGAACGTCGGCACACGATAGAGGCTCGGTCGACAACATCGCCTACGTCATCGACCACGCGGCTGGGCAAAGGTCGACCGAAACATCGACCAGACCCTGCGAGAGCAGCACCGGCGGCGCGCCCCAGAGCACAACCCTCTGACGACATCCCCGCGACACGGCGAAAGGTGATTCCAATGGTGGAAGACCGAGGCCCACGACCGACCCACGACCTGCCCCGGCTAGGCCGGCGGACCTTCCTGCAGGGCGCAGCCGTGACTGGCGCCATGGTCGCGACGGGCGCGCTCTTCCGCCCCGCGCGGGCCGCCACCGGTGACCCTGTCCTGCGGCTGTCGTACGAACAGCCGAACGGCTCGGCGACGATCCTCGACGAGATCAGCCAGGCGACCTTCGACGTCCACGTCACCAACAACCCGGCCGAGCGAGTGCCGGGCGTGCATGGCAGTGCCTTACGCACCGACGGTTTCTCGACCTGGGCGACTGGCCAGTTCACCGCGCCGCTCACGTCGCAGATGACGGTCCAGACGTGGATCGCACTCGAAAGCTATCCCTCGGATAGCGAGCGGCCGTATGACGACCTCACCCCATCATCGATCATCTACCAGAGGTCCGACAACGCAGGGTTTGACATCGCCATCAACACGTACGGCGAGTGGTGGTTCACGGCGCACGTCGGCGGGCAGTGGCGCACGGTCAAGGCGCCGTGGCTGTTCCCGCTGTATGAGTGGGTGCAGATCGCCGCCGTCGTCGACGGCGAGGCTCGGGAACTGCGGCTGCACCTGGATGATGTCGCCGGGCCGAAGGTGGCTAGGGTCGCTATCCCGGCCGGGACACTGTTCGAGCAGGCCGCCAGTGCACCGTTGGTGATCGGCAAGGCCAGCAAGGACCTCACGACCGGCGTCTTTCTCATCAACGCGCTCAACGCGGCGTACGACGACACGCGGATCTACGCCGTCGCGCGCAGTGCCGCCACGCTCACGGCCGAGTACGCCGCTGGGATCGCCGGTGCGAGCCCGGCGCAGGACGTCGCACTCCAGGTGACCGATTTACGGTTCGCGGACGACATCCTCCGGCCGCGGTACCACGCGATGCCTCCGGCCAACTGGACCAACGAGCCGCATGGCCTGGTCAGGCACGACTGTAAATACCACATGTTCTACCAGCGCACACCGAATGGCCCGTTCAAGTGGCAGATGCACTGGGGCCACATGACCAGCACGGACCTGGTGCACTGGACAAACCTGCCCGACGCGCTGCACCCGGAGCTGAACGACCGTGAGGCGAGGCTGGGGGCAATCGCTGGGAACGGCCTGACGGCACAAGGATCAAAGGGCATCTGGTCCGGCGACGTCGTGTCGGTGGGCGGCACCGCGCATGCGTTCTTCACCACGGTGAACTTCGGCGGCCCCTTCGACCCAGGTATCGCGCGCGCGTCCAGCACCGACCCTGGCCTGGTGAGCTGGACAAAGGCGGAGGCCGGGCTCATCGACAAGAACGCCCCGGCGCACGTCGCCGACTTCCGGGACCCGTACCTCTGGCAGGAGGGCAACACCTGGCACATGATCATCGGTGCGGCGACCGACTCCGGCGGGGCCGTGGAGCACTACACGGCCCAGGATATCCAGGGGCAGTGGACGCGGGCGGCCAGACCGTTCTCCACGATCCCGTTCGGGTCGATGGACATCGGCTCGGCGATCTGGGAGATGCCGGTCTTCGAGAAGATCGGTACTCACGGAGGGCAGGACAAGTACGTCCTCATCGTCAGCCCGATCGGGAGGTCCGTGTCCAAGCTCACCGAGCCCTACACGCGATCCGTCTACTGGACGGGGACGTGGGACGGCAGCCAGTTCACCCCCGACTACACGCAGCCGAAGCCCCTCGACGTGATCCACGGCCACCTTTCGCCGACGGTCGCGCGCGGTCCGAACGGGAACCCCGTGGCCATCGGCATCGTCGACGAGCGTTCCAGTTCACGGATGCAGCTCGACCTGGGCTGGGCGCACACGTTCAGCGTGCCCCGCGAGTGGCGCCTGCTCGACGACGGCCACACCCTCGGTCAGCGGGCCCTCGCCCAGCTCACGACGCTGCGGGCCGGATCGCCGCAGACGGAGTCCGACGTTGTCGTGACCGGGGTGCACATCCTCGCCGCGTCGGGCAACCAGGTGGAGATTGTTGCCCAGATTGACCCGGGCGCCACCGGCACACGGTACGGCCTGTACATCGGCACTTCGCCCGACGGCGCGGAAATCACAAAAATCTACTACGAAGACGGCCACCTAGTGATCGACAAGACCCGCTCGAGCCACAACTTCGAGAACGAGGAGGCCGTGCTGCTACGCGGCACCTACGACGTGGCCGCCTTCGGCAAGCCCCGGACGTTCCACATCTTCATCGACCACTCTGTGATCGACGTGTTCATCAACGACGCCGCGGCGTTCTCGAACCGGATCTACCCCACGAGCCGGAGAGCTGACGGTGCGGCAGCGAGCACCGGTCTGGCGCTGTATTCGGAAGGCGGCGCGACCCGCTTCACGCACGTCGACGTCTGGCAGCTCCAATCCGCCGGGCCGGAGTCGACGACGCATTCCTGACCTGACACACCGGCGGCCGGCCATGCCGGGCCGGCCGCCGGCCCCTCCACCTCTCATGGCATATCAAGGGGATACTCGACATGTCTTCATTGGTACGATGACGCGAACGCGTCCCGCCCATTGTGAGGATCAGCGCGGTCCTTGCTTTGACCGGTGGCACAAGCTGCTGCACCACCCACGATCGACAACCCCAGCTTTGAAGTGCCGCGTTCCTTCCGGACAAGGGCCCCTACTAGAACAGGGGTAGTACGGAAGGGGAAAATAGTTGACGCAGAAGCACAGGAAGTTTTCACGAGCTCAAATACGAAGCTGTGAGGATGGCGATCGAGGCATCCCGTCCGATCGCCGACGCGCGCGTGAGCTCAACATACTCGAGTACCAGCTGAGCTCCGCACCTTCGCCGTCGCACGCCGCCAAGCGGAGTTCGCACTCCGTCATGGGTACGGAGCGTGACGAATTGTCGTCGGCAATGACCCGTTGACATAATGACACCGGCGTCCTAGCTTAATTTGAATTGCCAAGGTCCCCATTCCTGGCGGCTCCGTTCACTCGGATCGTCCGGCACGTTCCTGCCGGTGAAAGGTGTGCAACAATGCCAACTGTCGAATTCGCCAAGGCGACGAGGAACTATCCCGGCGGGTCGTTATCTGCTGTGGACACGCTGGATCTCCAGATCGCCGACGGGGAGTTCCTCGTCCTCGTGGGCCCGTCCGGGTGCGGGAAGTCCACCTCGCTGAGAATGCTCGCCGGGCTGGAGCCGGTGGACTCCGGCCGGATCTGGATCGGTGATCGTGACGTCACCGATCTCCCGCCGAAGAGCCGGGACATCGCCATGGTGTTCCAGAACTACGCGCTGTATCCGCACATGGACGTGGCCGAGAACATGGGCTTCGGGCTGAAGATCGCCGGTGTCTCCAAGGAGGAGCGCCGGCGGCGGATCGCCGAGGCCGCGAAGCTGTTGGACCTCGAGCCCTACCTCGACCGGAAGCCGAAGGCGCTCTCCGGCGGGCAGCGTCAGCGCGTCGCCATGGGTCGGGCCATCGTCCGGGAGCCGCAGGTGTTTCTCATGGACGAGCCGCTGTCCAACCTCGACGCCCAGCTGCGGGTGTCCACCCGGACCCAGATCGCCTCCCTGCAGCGGCGTCTCGGGATCACCACGGTCTACGTCACCCATGACCAGGTCGAGGCCATGACCATGGGCGACCGGGTGGCCGTCCTGAAGGATGGCCGCCTGTGTCAGGTCGATACCCCGCTCGCCCTGTACGAGCGGCCCGCCAACGTCTTCGTCGCCGGCTTCATCGGCTCGCCCGCGATGACTGTCACCGAGGTGCCGCTGCGGGACGGCGGTGCGCGGATTGGCGAGGCGGTGGTCCCGCTTCCGCGGAAGACCGTGCAGGCCGCGGCGGACGAGGGCTCCACCACGGTGACGCTGGGCTTCCGTCCCGAAGGACTGGACGTCTGCGGTGACGGCGAGGGGTTCGCCGTGACGGTCGACCTCGTCGAGGAGCTCGGCGCCGACGCGTACCTCTACGGGACGATGATCGTAACCGAAGAGGGCCAGCGGAACGAAGGCACGCGGAACACGTCCGTCATCGCACGGGTCGCTCCTCGAAACGTGCCCCGGAGAGGTGAGAAAGTCCGGCTGCGCCTACGCGAAGGAGCGCTTCACGTGTTCTCCACGAAGACTGGACAGCGGCTTTTGGGCTGAGCCCCTTGTCGGTGCATTCCCGGTACGTCCCATGGCGGTTTTCCTTCGTGGGACGTACCGGTCCACTCCCGGAGTATTTAGCTGGTGGCGGGCATCCAGGGCCCGGGCGGTTATGCGCCGCAGCCGCAGAGGTGCGGCGCTCTCGCGTGGCGTGGTCGCCCTGCAGGCGGCACCACTGGGGCGAGCCGCGTGACGATCCGGACTTGTCTGGGCCGGCGTGGCGTCCGCCTTGTCGGGGCCTGAGCAGGCCTCGTCGTCGAGGCGGCCGTCAGGGGTCGGGGTACGGCTGCAGGTCTCGAGTGGGATGCGGTGTGCGTGGCCGCGTGTGGTCTGCGGTGTCGTGGCAGTGGACGGTTGATGCACGTGCTGCATGGATGTGATTTGTGCATCTGAGGTGCCTGGATGATGGGCGGAAGGCCAGATAGAAGGGCTGTCGGGGCTGTGGCGCGTCAGCTACGCGGCGGGTGGGGCGTGGGACCGCGTCAGGTTTTTGCGGGTGTTTCCGCCGGCCGCTGGTCGGCAGATGCTCCCGGTCGGGGACGTTCGGCGGGCCGAGCCAGCCCGCCGGCGTGAGGGGATCCGCTGTTGTGGGGAAGGGACCGTCTGTGACGTCTGGATCAAGGAGGGCTATGCGGCGCCAGGATTCGTGGCGGACCGGGGCGGGGCACGGTGAGGATACGGCCCGCTGTTGCGATGCCGAGGATCTGCTGGATTCTCTGAGCGAGGTGGTGTTCCGGACTGATGCCGAGGGCCGTTGGACCTATCTGAACCGGGCGTGGACGACCCTGACCGGTTTCGACATCGCCACCAGCCTGCGAGCCCGGTTCCTGGACTATGTCCACCCTGACGAGGTCGAATACACCGCCACGCTGTTCATGAGCGCAGTCGCGGGTGGTGCCGACCACTGTCACCACGAGACCCGTTATCGGACCCGGGACGGAAGCTACCGCCGGGTCCAGATCAGAGCCACCGTCGTGCGGGACACGGCCGGCGCGGTGGTCGGCAACATCGGGACGATCCTGGACGTCACTGCCGCCCGCCGCGACGAGAAGACCATCGGGGAGCACGCCGCGCTGCTGGAACTGGTGTCTGCCGGGGTACCCGCAGGCGAGCTGCCGGTAGGGGTGGCGGTCTATGACGCCGACCTGCGGCTGTGGCGTGGTTCACCGGTCATCGACGAGATCGCCGGTGTGCCCCAGCTCGTCGGAGACCGTCTCGCTCAGCTGACGGAGCGGCTGTCGCCGGCTGGCTCGCACCAGCGCTCGCTGGACGGCGAATGGGGGATGATCGCGGCCGCGTTGCGCACCCACCACACCCAGGTCGGCGATCTTGACCTGAGGGGAGAGCACGGTCTCGCCCGGTCGATGCGGATCACGGTGATCCCTTGGCTGCGGGGTGGTGAGGAGATGCTCGCGCTCGTCTTCACCGACATCAGCGACCTGCGCCGGGCCGAGAGAGAAGCACGCACGCTCTGCCAGCGGGCAGAGCGGGGCCGGGCCTGGCTGGCGGCCAGCGCCGAGATCACGACC
>NZ_ADGX01000273.1 GCF_000177675.1 Parafrankia sp. EUN1f | reverse complement strand
CGGCCTTGTTCGGTGACCCTGCTAACACTCTCGGCGCTGCGCTGTATGCGCTCGACCCCGCAACCGCCGCGGCGTCCGCTGGAATGGACAACATCGCTGACCGCACGGACGCAGCCATGGCCACCATCAGCGACAGCCCGGCTGCGGCTCTTGAGACCTTCAAGCGGTCAACGATGCAGAAGCTCGGCGAGGTGGCGGGCGGCTTCGTGCAGTTCGGCATGCAGAACCGCGGGTTCGTTCAGCCGCTCATCATGGTGCTGGGCGTGTTGGCCGGGGCGATCCTCGCGGTGCGGGTCGGGATGACTGTGTGGACGGCCGCGCAGACCGCCTGGAGGGCTGCCACGGCGATCGGTACGGCCGCCCAGTGGGCGTTCAACGCGGCGATGTCCGCTAATCCGCTGACGCTCGTCGCGCTGCTGGTGGTCGCTTTAACGGCCGGCGTCGTCGCGCTCTATATGAAATCCGAAACCGCGCGTGAAGTCATCAATGCCGCCTTTTCGGGAATCTGGTCAGCGATACAGTTTGTCTACAACTGGGTGCGGGATAATTGGCCGCTTTTGCTCGGCATTTTGACCGGACCTATTGGGCTTGCCGTTTTGACGGTCGTCAAACACTGGGATTCCATTCGGAATGGTGCAGCTGCCGCTCTCGGCTGGGTGCGTGACAACTGGCCTTTGCTGCTCAGCATCCTGACCGGGCCGATAGGTGCGGCCGTGATCCAGATCGTCACCCACTGGGATTCGATCAAGAACAAAGGCGTCGAAATCCTCAACTGGTTCAAGGGTCTACCGGGCGAGGTGAAGGGCGCCCTGGCCCCCGTCCCCGGGATGATCTACGAACCGTTCAAGTCCGCGTTCAACTCCGTCGCCTCAGCCTGGAACAACAGCGTCGGGCGGGTCGGGTTCACCGTGCCCGGCTGGGTGCCGAAGCTCGGCGGGAAGGGCTGGTCGATCCCCGACATCCCGCTGCTCGCCGCCGGCGGGTTCCTCCGCCAGGGCGGCACCGCGGTCGTCGGCGACGCCGGGCCCGAGCTGCTCGACTTCCCAGCCGGCGCGCGGGTCACCCCGCTGCCGCGTGGTGTCAGCGGTGGCTCTGCGAGTGGAGGCCAGCAGCGCCTCGTGCTCGACGTGACCGGCGCCGACGAGGAGCTCAAGCGGCTGATCCGGAAGATGGTCCGCAACGACGGCCGCGGCTCGGTCCAGGCCGCGTTCGGGGCGGCCTGATGGGCGTCCCGGCGCGGCGGGTGCAGCTCCGCCTCGGAACCACCTGGACCGAGGTCCTCGACGACGTGCTCGTGCGCAACCCGATCACGATCCGGCATGGGCAGGCGGACGAGGCGCCGCGGGCCGACAACGCCGCCGCGAGCTTCAGCCTCAACAACCGCCTCGGCCAGTACAGCCCCCGCAACCCCTACTCGCCGTACTACGGGCTGCTCGGCCGCAACACGCCGGTCCGGATCGGAGTGCAGGCCGGGCCGGTTCACTGGGCGCTCGACAACCCCGGCGACCGGCTCACCACCCCCGCCGCCGCCGCGCTGAACATCGCAGGAGACCTGGACATCCGCGTGGATGCGGCCTCCGACGGCGTGAGCCGCGACCAGTGGATGAACCTGGTCAACCGGTGGGGTCGGCTGGCCGACCAGCGTTCGTGGCGGCTGAGCTGCTCCTTCGACGGGCTGCTGATCATGGACTGGAGCACGGACGGCACCGCGGGCACCATACGCACGGCCACCTCACGGGTGCCCTGCTGGAACCTGTTCCGTGACCGGCGCACGGTCGTTCGCGTCACCCTGGACGTCGACAACGGCGGCGGCGGAAGAACCATCAACTTCATGGTGGGCTCGAGCCTGACCGGCCCGTGGACCATCATCGACACCGTCGTGCAGGCCGGCACCACCAGCATCTACGCTGCCGGCAGCACACCCCTCGGCCTCGGCGTGCCAGCCGACTACGGCGAGAGCGGACCGTGCCGGGTATACGGCGCGCAGGTCCGCAACGGCATCGGCGGCACCGTCGTCGCCAACCCGGACCTCACCGCCCAGACACCGGGCGCCACCTCGTTCACCGACTCGGCCGGCCGTGCCTGGACCCTCGCCGGTGGGGAGATCACCGACTACCGGATCCGGTTCGCCGGCGAGGTCGCCGCCTGGCCCGCGTCCTGGGACGTGTCCGGCCGCGACGTCACTGTGGCCGTGCAGGCCGCCGGGATCCGCCGCCGCCTCGGCCAGGGCGCCAGCCCCCTGCAGTCCACACTCCGCCGCAGGGTCATGGGCGGCGCCACCCTGCCTCGCGCCTACTGGCCGTGTGAGGACGGCTCCGACGCCACCTACGCGGCGAGTCCGCTTCCCGGCTGCGGCCCGCTCGTGACGTCCGGGTGGACGTTCGCGGCCGGCCAGGGCCCGGCCGGATCCGCCGAGCTCCCGACGATCGAAACCCCATCGTCGGCTGTCGGACTGGTGCCCGGGTACCGCAGCACCGGCGAGTGGCGCGTCGAGATGGTGATCCGCTGCGACGAGGTGCCCGCCGGCGGCTACCTGCCCCTGATGGAGATCCACACCACGGGCACCGTCGCCCGGCACCGGATCTCCCTCGCGAACCCTCCAGCGCAGTTCACCCTGGAGGGGTACAGCCCGACCGGCACCCTGATCTACGGGCCGATCACCTACGCGATGGGGACAGCCACCCCCACCGCCTGGGGCCGGATCATCCTGATGGGCCGCCAGTCCGGCGGCAACGTGGAGATCAGCGCCCTGTGGACCACCATCGGCGGCGGCTCCGGTTTCTTCCCCATCAGCCCCTACGCCGGCGCCGTGGGAGTGGTCACCAGCTGGCAGAGCACCCCCGACGACGGATACCAGGGGCTGCAGGTCGGTCACGTCAGCGTGTGGGACGACGCCGACATCGACCAGTACGCGAGCGCCGACCACGGCTACCGGGGCGAGACACCCGCCCAGCGGATCTACCGGGTCGCCGGCGAGGAGAGTGCGCCGGCCTCGATCGCCGGCGGCGCTGACAGCCCTGGGGCGATGGGGCCGCAGCCGATCGCCACGTTCCTCGACGTCGTCGGCGAGGCCGCGGACCTCGACGGCGGCCTGCTGCACGACCGCCGCCACACCCTCGGCCTCCGGCTGCGCGGCCGACGCGCCACCTACAACCAGGACGCCGCCCTGGTCCTCGACTACGCCGCCGGCGACGTCATGCCCTACCTCGAACCGGTCGACGACGACCAGGCCACCGTCAACGACGTCACGATCACCCGCACCAGCGGGTCCTCCGCCCGCCGCGTCCTCGAGACCGGCACCCTGTCCGTGCAGGCACCTCCCGACGGGGTCGGCCGCTACGACACCAGCCTCACGCTGAACCTGCAGACGGACGGCCAAGCCGAGCAGCACGCCGGCTGGCGCCTGGGCCTCGGCACCGTCGACGAGGCCCGCTACCCGACCGTGCGGATCAGCCTGCTCGCCAGCCCCCACCTCGTCGACGAGGTCCTCGATCTGGACCTGATGGACCGGGCACTGCTCGTCAACCCGCCGCCGTGGATCCCTCCCGACGACATCGACCTGCTCGTCCGCGGCTACACCGAGACGATCAACGTGGATCAGTGGGACCTGGAGCTCAACTGCGCGCCAGGCTCACCCTGGCAGGTAGGGGAATGGGGCGATCCGGACTCCCGCGCGGACACCAGCGGATCCACCCTCGCCCAGGACGCCACCGCGAGCACCACCCAGCTCGTCGTCGCGACCACCCTCGACCCCGTCTACGACCACCGGCCCTGGGTGCCGTCCGCCGGCCCGGACGCCCAGCCCGGCCAGCACCCGCTCGACCTCCGCGTCGGCGCCGAGGTCGTCCGCGCCACCGCGGTGGACGACTACGCCCGCGACGCGTTCGCCCGCACCAGCGCCAGCGGATGGGGCACCGCCGATGTGGGCGGCGCCTGGCAGGAGGTCAACGGCCTCGCCACCGACCGCACCGTCGGCAGCGGCCTCGGCCGGATCACCCTCACCTCGCCGTCCGACCTGCAGCGCCAGCAGACCATCCTCGGCGACCTGGCCGACGGCGAGCTGACCGTCCGGTTCGCCGTCGGTCAGACCAGCACCGGCGGTGCGGTCCTGCCAGCCGCCCTCCTCCGCTACACCGGGGTGAACGACTTCTACCGGGCCCGGGTCCACGCCGAGACCGACGGGACGCTGAGCCTGTCCGCGACCCGCACCACCACCCAGATCGGCTCCACGGTCGCCACCGGCCTCACCTACAGCCCCGGCACCCTGTTCGGGCTGCGGGTCCGCCTCATCGGTCACCGCATCCTGGCCCGCTGCTGGCTCGCCGCCGGCGACGAGCCCGGCTGGTGGCAGCTCGACGAAACCGTCACCACCTCCACGATCGACACCGGCCGGGTCGGCCTCGTGGCGTCCTGCTTCGCCACCAACACCAACAGCAACCCGACTGTCAGCTTCGACGACTTCCGGGTGATCTCCGTGCAGCGGATGACCGTCACCCGGGCCATCAACACCGTCACCCGGGCCTGGCCGGCCGGCACCCCGGTCCGCCTCGCCTACCCCACACGCATCGCCCTGTGACCGGAGGCCGCCCACCGTGACGCAGCCGCCCCCACCGAACTTCTACGCAGGGTCGACGATCGACGCCGACGACCTGCAGGGCATCGCCGGCGGCCCCGGCCGCACCGCCTACATCCCCACCCTCACCAACATCAGCATCGGCAACGGGACGCGGGCCGGCTGGTACCGCTGGCTCAACAGCGGCCTGATCCTGATCGTCGTCCGGATCCGCATCGGGAGCACCACGACGATCAGCGGCACGATCGAGATCAGCCTGCCGAGCGGCGTGACTCTCGACACGACGATCCCCCAGCTCGGGAACACCACCGCGCTCGACAGCGTGTCGTTCCAGCGCTACTCCGGCGTGGCGATCATGGGCGCGACCACGTTCCAGCGGCTCGTCTACCAGCCCACCGGCCAGGTCGGCGCGAACGCCACCTACCCGTTCAGCTGGGCCGACACCGACTGGTTCGCCGCCAGCGTCCTCGGCCACACAGTCTGAAAAGGGGCGTCCATGCTCGAAGTTCTCGTCGGCGCCGCCCTCGCCGCGCTCCTAGCCGCTGTCGTACCCGCCGCCATCGCATGGGCCAGGCGCACCCGAGCCAACCGACGGGACATCCGCACGATCCGAGACGTGGTCCCGGACATCCGCGCTGTCCGGGACGTGGTGTGCGGCACCGCAGAGGACAAGATCCGCGGCCACCGGCGGGTACCCGGCGTCGCCGAGCGCCTCGACACCCTGGAGCAGGCCGTCGCGCCACTCTCCGACCGGCTCCAGGCGCTCGAGCAGGCCGTCGCGCCGCTGACCGGTCTGGACGCCCGCGTCACCCGCATTGAGGGCGAGCTCGCCGCGCACCTGCACACCCACGGCACCCACCCATGACCAGGCCCGGCTGATGGCCAGCTTCTGGGACGAGGTCCGCGACGGCGACCCGTGCATCCGCGTCCCACCGCACGACATCCCCGCCCCCCGGCCCGACTGGGCGCAGTGGAGCGAGCGCCTGGCGGCCGCCGACGACCCCCCACCACCAGGCATGCGCCCGATCGGCCGGCATCCGGCCTGGCGGGCCGCGGCCCGCCTCCGCCTGGCCATCGCTCTCGCCGTCGTGTTCGGCCCGCTTCTGTGGCAGCTCGGAGGTCTGCTGCGATGACCTACCCCACCACCTACCCGGGCGCGAAACAGCGCATCATCCCGATCAACCATTCCGACGGCGGGATGGTCCAGCCCACCCGCGGACTCATCCCGCACGTCCAGATGGGCCGCTCGAGCCTGTTCGGCTGGTTCTCCAACCCGGCCAGCGGCGTCAGCTCTCACCTGTGGCTGTCGAAAGCCGGCGGGTTCGAACAGTACGTCGAGTTCGGCGACAAAGCGTGGGCCGAGGGCGCCGGGAACCCGTACTGGATCAGCTGCGAATGCGAAGGGTCCGACACCGAGGACTACACGCCGATCC
>NZ_ADGX01000274.1 GCF_000177675.1 Parafrankia sp. EUN1f | reverse complement strand
CCGGGTCGACGTGGGCGCGCGCCACGCGCCAGGAAGATTGCCGTACCCGTCGGTGAGCACCATGCCAAGAATGATCTTGCGGTCTGCCATGCCCCCATGGTCCAACTATCACACCCATGTGAAGGTCAAGCCCGTCCCGCGTAGCATCGCTGGAGACATTGACATCAATAAGAGGGATCTCCGTGCGGATCGGCGAGCTGGCGAGGAAGACCGATGTGCCCCCGCGCATGCTGCGGTACTACGAGGAGCAGGGACTCATCACGCCCCGTCGCCTGGACAACGGATACCGTGAGTACGACGAGTACCTCGTTGATCGCGTGCGCAAGATTCGCGGACTGCTCGATGCCGGCATCCCCACCCGCATCATCGGAGCGATACTTCCCTGTCTCGGGCAGACTTCTGCGATCGTCGTCGACGATCCTGATCCCGAGCTACGAGCCATGCTCGTCGAACAGCACGACAAGATGATCGAACGTATCGCGTTCCTCGAACAGAACCGCGACGCACTCACCCGCTACATCGACGCGATGGACCACGCCGCCGCCACTGGCGATTGAGCCGCCGTCCGGTCACCGGCGAAAGCAGTTCGGTGTGCTGTATGCGCCGACCGGTGATCTCGACGGGCGCCGCCTCGGCCGGCGCTGCCCTACGAGGGAGTGTCTGACCATCGGTGGCTCGACACCCTGACGCGGCGACCGCGGCCGCCCACCCGTTCCGAAGGGGCGGTCAGGTCTGCGCGAGCATGGTCTCGTCGAACAGTGGCAGTGGCCCCGGCCCTGCCGCTCCGCCGTGTACATGGCGACGTCGGCGGCGCGCAGGAGCATGTAGGGAGTGCACGTCGCCGGGCCGGACAGCGCGACACCGACGCTCGCGGTCACCGACACGGTCCGCGTCTCGCAGGCTCTCGAGGTCGAGACCGTCATGCGGAGGCGGTCGGCGACGGCTACTACCTCGAGCTCCGCCTCGTCGTGCGCCGATCCGACGTGGTCCATATCTGGCGGGTGGGGCCACCCCACCAGGCAGAGACCGCCGATCCATGGATAAATCTTCCTCTGCCGCCCTTGCGCGGGTGCCCCTACGGTCGAGGCTGTGTGCGCTGACCGGCGGCCTGCCGCAACGAAGGGGCGGGACCCTATGAAGATGACCGGCAACACGATCCTGATCACCGGCGGCACCTCGGGCATCGGGCTCGGCCTGGCCCTGCGTCTTTTCGAGGCCGGCAACAAGGTGGTCGTCGCCGGCCGGCGCACGGAACTCCTCGGCGAGATCATGGCCGAGCACCCGGGCATCGACGCGCTCGCCCTTGATGTCGCGGACCCCGACTCGATTGCCCGGGCCCGTGAGACCGTGGCGGCGAGCCACCCGGGGCTCAACGTCCTGGTCAACAACGCCGGCATCATGCTGCGGGAAAACCTCCTCGACCCGGCCGGACTCCCGGTCGCCGAGGATCACATTATGATCAACCTGCTCGGGACGATCAGAATGACGTACGCCTTCCTGCCGCTGCTGGTAGGCAAGGGCGACGCGGTCGTCATGAACGTCACCTCTGCGCTGGCGTTCGTACCGTTCCCGGTCACCCCGACCTACAACGCCACGAAGTCCGCGCTGCACTCCTTCTCCGAGAGCCTGCGCATCCAACTCGCCGGTGCTGAGGCCGGCGTCCAGGTGATCGAGGTAGTCCCGCCGGGTGTGCGCACGACCCTGCTGGGTCAGCAGGACGACGACCACGCCATGCCGCTGGACGACTTCCTCACCGAGACCCTCGACCTGCTGCGCGAGAAGCCTGACGCGAAGGAGCTTGTCGTCGAGCGCGCCAGGTTCATCCGCGACGCGGAGGCCAACGGCTCCTACGACAACGTCCTGGCCATGCTGAGCAGCATCTGACCGGCTGTCGTGACCGACGCGAAACAGGTGGGCGAAGGCGACGAAGGCGCCGTCGAAAAACAGCACGCTGCCGGGCCAGGTGTGGCCACATCGTGGACGAACGTGAGCTGGACCGCTTCGTGGAGGTCCGCGCCGAAGACGCGGAACGGTGAGGAAGCGCCTTCGGCTTCGCCCCAGTCGGCGGGAGTGGAGGCGCCCGGCTCCGTGCTGAGCGCCGACGGGCACGCGGGCGCCCACCACACCACGACGAAGATCGTCGTGTCGGGCGGGCCCAGCGACGAGGCCCAGGGCCGGTCCAACGCTTTGGGTATCGTCGCCGGGCACCGTCGCCGCA
This sequence comes from Parafrankia sp. EUN1f, assembly GCF_000177675.1. Taxonomy (GTDB): domain Bacteria; phylum Actinomycetota; class Actinomycetes; order Frankiales; family Frankiaceae; genus Parafrankia. Next base: position 3,473 of record NZ_ADGX01000274.1, on the reverse strand, counting down.
GGCCGGCCTCCCTGCCGACGGCCTTCGGCGCACCGCCGACGGTCGGCGAATTTCCCAGCGGTCAGGCAGGTCAGTGACCATCGGGTCGTCTCGCCGCGAGCGCCCTCGGCGTCGGCCGTGTGAGCGGCTTCGCGGGGGTGGGAGCGGGTGGGAGAGGACACATCCATGGATCGGCGGTCTCTGGATAGTCCGGCGGGACGCGGCGAGGATGGCGGTATGGACAGGAAGGAACTGGCGGAGTTCCTGCGCCACCGGCGTGAGATGCTGTGCCCCCGCGACGTCGGGCTGGTTGAGGGGCCGCGCCGGCGTACGCAGGGGCTACGCCGCGAGGAGGTGGCGCAGCTCGCCGGCATGTCCACCGACTACTACGCCCGGCTGGAACAGCAGCGTGCGCCGAAGCCCTCGGTGCAGATCACTACGGCTCTCGCCCGGGCGCTGCGGCTGACCCTGGACGAACGCGACCATCTCTTCGTCCTCATCGGCTACAACACCCCGGCCCGCTTCCAGCGCTCTGAACATGTCAGTCCGACGCTGATGCGGCTCCTGGACCGCCTGGACGACTCCCCGGCCCTGGTGCAGACCGACCTGGTCGACACCCTCGCGATGAACCCGTTGGCCGTCGCACTGCTCGGCGACCAGACCCGCCACACCGGTTTGGCCCGCAGCGGCTACTACCGCTGGTTCATGGACCCCGCCGAGCGCCTGGCGTATCCCGAGGAGACCCACGAACGCCACGGCCGTGCCCAGGCAGCGCGCCTGCGGGCCGCGCTGAAAGCCGGCAGCGACACCACCCGAGCTGCCTGGATCCTCGCCGAACTCCAGGAACGCAGCCCCGAGTTCGTCCGCATGTGGGAACTGCAGGAGGTCGCCCGACGCTACGACGACTGCAAGACCATCCTCCATCCCGAACTCGGCCGCATCGATGTCGACGGCCAGGTCCTGTTCACCGAGAACCACGCCCAGACTCTGGTGGTGCTGACCACTCGCCCCGGCACGGAGAGCCACAGCAAGCTCGAACTGCTCTCCGTCATTGGGCACCAGCGACTCACCCCGGGGACGGTTCCGTAGGGCTCCGGCTCACAACTTTCGGTCGGGTAGCCCGGGGGATCTCGCCCCGGACTCCCACAGAGCCCGGTGACGATCTCTCGTCACCGGGCTCTTGTCATCCTGTCCGCCAGGACACTGCGGCCCATGCCCAGTGAGCGGAGAGCCGGGCGGGATACGAGGGTTCCGGTGCACATTCGGTGGTGGCTCAACGTGAGTAGACGCCCGACTTTCATGCGCCCGGCCTGGCGGAGATCGGCGACGCTCACGGCGGTTCCACCGCGGTAGCAGTCCAGGCACGGGCCCTCGCCGCGCTGGAGCTGGAGAAGGTCGAGGTTCCGGGTGCGCTGCGAGGAGGCGGGACGTGCAGGGTGCCGCCGGGATCGGCCAGGAGGAGCCCGGCGGAGTCGATGTCGAGCAGCTGCGCGCAATCTGGTTACCAGCCCGTCGAGAAGGTCCACGACGTCGAACCGGTCGACGAGGCTGTTCGCTCACAGCCGCCCAGAGGCCGGCCCACGGCAGACGAGATTCCAGGAGGGACGATGTCTGCGAGGGTGTTCTGGCAGCTCTCTGACCTCGACCTCGACCTCGACGGAAAAATCGCCTCTCGGCACCCGCGGTCCGCGCGGCGGTCCCGCCACGCCGCCCTTGCCGCGGCGCCGCCCGTTCAGGTGGTCTCGCGTCGGACCAGTAGTGGCCGCACCGGGATCCAGTCCGGTAGCGGGCGCCGGTCGAGATGGTGCAACACGGCCTCGGCGAACCGGCGTCCCAGCGCCTCGGTGTCGAGCCGGATGCTCGACAGCTTGGGCACGAACATGCTCGCCAGCGGAACGTCGTCGTGCCCCACCACGGCGAGGTCGTCGGGCACCTGTAGGCCCGCCCGTACCGCGGCGCCGACGACCAAGGCGGCGGCGTCGTCGTTGTAGGCGACGACGCCGGTCACGCCCTCGGCGTGCCAGCGGTGGACCGCGTCGACGGCGGACCTGTCGCGGTAGTCGAGGCGCACCAGTGGTGGCTCGGGTAGGCCGAGCACGCGGGCGTGCGCGACGGCGGCCCGATGTCGGGCTGACACGAGCGACGACAGCCGGGGCTCGCTGAGGGCGGCGTAGACCAGCCGCCGGTGTCCCCTCTCGTGCAGATGGCCGACCTGGATTTCGAGGCCCGCGCTGACGCCGCGGGAGAGGTCGAGACCACCGATGCCGATACCGTCCTGGGTATCGGGGGCGAGCACCCTGGCCCCGGACGTCCGCATCGCGGCGAGCGCGGCGGGCTCGATCGGGACGGCGCTGACGACAAGGTCCGGGTTCAGGGATTCCCACAGCGGCGGGGCGCCGTGCCCGGGAACGTGCGAGTGGGCGACCAGCGAGTACCCGGCCGACCCCAACTCCGCGGAAACCGCATCTAGGAAGCTGCGCAGCCGGAACTCCACCGGCCAGTCCGGCATCAGGAACAGCACGATCCGGCTGCGCCCGCTGGCCAACGTCCGGGCGGTCTGGTTCGGCTGGTAGCCGAGGCGGCGGGCGCTCGCCAGCACCCGTTCCCTGGTGGGTTGCGAGATCGTCTGCCCGGGGGTGCCGTTCAGGACGTAGCCGACCGTCGCTCGCGACACCCCCGCGTCCTTGGCCACGTCGGCCGCGGTGACCCGCCGCCTTGCTGTCGCCTCGACCCCGGCCTCCACTCGACCCGCCCTCCCGCTGTAGGTGTTCGTTGCAATGCGAGGCTTGCGCGCGCAAGTCCGTCATGTTAGCGTCGCCCGCACACCTTAGCGCTCTTGTCACGGACATACGCACGTTTCCGGTTCGAGCACATTCATCGACGTGCGACAGGCGCGCGCCGACAATCGACCGGAGCACCGCGGATCGACATGAAGGCGCACCGTCGACGCTTTCACCTGAGCAATGGAGCTCAGTTGACCCGTTAGTACTCCAGCCCGACTTCTGTGATCGTTTAGATCTGGTGGGTCATGGTTGGGTGGCGGGGCTGAGGAGGGACGCGGGTCCGGGAACGTAAGAGACCACCGGTGATCCTCGCGGTTTGTGACGACACGTGAAGATCAGCCGGCGGCCGTGTGCCCCAGCGTAGACCCCGACGGGTGGCTTGAAGCGTTCGAGGGGCTCGCGGGCCGGCTCGACCGCCGGTTCCGTCGGCCGGAGTCCCGTCGGCGGATGCGCCGGTTCCTGCGCGGTCTGATGGCCGGGCTGCCTCGGGTGAACTGCTGGACGTTGGCCGAGTACGCCGGGGAGGCCTCACCGGGTGGGATGCAGCATTTCCTGGCCGAGGCGGTGTGGGACGACGACGGTCTGCGCGCTGACCTGCGTGACTACGTCGTCGAACGGTTCGGCGACCCCGAGGCGGTGTTCGTCTTCGACGAGACCGGCGACGTGAAGAAGGGATCGATGACCGTCGGTGTCCAGCGCCAGTACACCGGC
>NZ_ADGX01000275.1 GCF_000177675.1 Parafrankia sp. EUN1f | reverse complement strand
GTGCGCGCGGCGGAGCCCGTGCGCGCGGCGGAGCCCGTGCGCGCGGCGGAGCCGGTAGGCGCATCCGCGCCGTGCCGCGGGCTGGGCAGCTGCCGCACCCCGTCGAGGCTGGCGCCTTCGACGTCGACGTTGGGCAGGACGCGGTCGAGCCGGCGAGGCAGCCACCAGGCGGAGCGGCCGAGCAGGGCCATCACGGCGGGGATGATCGTCATGCGGACGAGGAAGGCGTCCACGGCGACCCCGAAGGCGAGCGCGAGGCCCATCTTCTTGATCAGCGCTTCCGGGGTGAGGATGAACCCGGCGAAGACACTGATCATGATGATGGCCGCGGCGATGACGACCCTGGCTCCGTGGTCGAAGCCGTTGATGACGGCGCTGGTCGGGTGCGCGCCGTGGATGTACTGCTCGCGCATGCCGGTGACCAGGAAGACCTGGTAGTCCATGGCGAGGCCGAACACCAGGCCGACGATCAGCAGCGGGAGCAGGCTCATGATCGGCCCGGTCTGGCCCTCGATACCGATCAGGCCGTCGAGCAAACCCGCGGGAAGCGGCGGATCAGGGGACGCCTGTCTCGGCCTGCCAGACCGTGTCGGCCACCACCTGGCCATCCGCCGCCTGACCGCCCGCCGAGGATCCCGCACCGCCAGACAGCGAGAATAACCCATGCCAAAGCGGGGCAAAAATGGCCACAGACCGCCTGGCAATCCGCAAGAAAGAAGGATTTTGGTCGCCCTCGCGACCAAAATCCTCAGATCTTGCCCGGCCGCAATCACGGAAGCGGCGGCGCGCCCGGCGGCGCCCGGCCATGCTCAGGTGCTCCCCGAAAGGGAGTAGGGAATGTACTCGTCCTCTTCGACACGCAGGTAGAGAAGAACCGTGCAGACAGAAGCCCTGCCAGCAGCATACGCGTAGTCGGGAGGCGCCCCCGAGGGGCGATCCGTGGGAAGTTCCGCGAACAGTTCTCCGGGTCTTCTGGATGGGATGGGCTCGCCTACCCACTCCACTCGAAACCCATCCGACACCCGCCGAGATGCTTCCGCCCAGGTCAGTCGCGTTGTTCCCCTGAGGTAGTCACGCCCGCACCAGCTCAGCCGATCCGGCGCATCCTGCCAGGGCCACATCCCGTGCCGGTCATGATACGCGGCGAGTGCTCCGAGCCCCACGACGATCACCACGATGCCGCTGCCCAGAGCCAGCAGTTTCCAGCGTAAGCTCACCCGACCTCCGAATGACCGTGCTCCGTGGGTCGACTCCGCGTGGGTCGACTCCGCACGTTGTCAATCGCAGGCTAAACCATTTCAAGCCGGGCGCACCCGGCATCAGCCGTCACCGCCGCGGGCCTCACCCCGGCAGGCCCGTTGACGGAAACGGCGGCAGGGCAGACCCCCCTGCCGCCGTTTCGACCGTTTCGGCCGTCGCCTAGCGGGGCGCCATCCGGATGGCGCCGTCGAGGCGGATCACCTCGCCGTTGAGCATCGGGTTGGACACGATGTGGGCGACCAGCGCGCCGAACTCCACCGGGTTCCCCAGCCGCGACGGGTGCGGCACCTGGCGCCCCAGGGAGGCGCGGGCCTCCTCGGGCAGGGTGGCGAGCAGCGGGGTGTCGTAGAGGCCCGGGGCGATCGTCACGACCCGGATCTTCAGGCTAGCCAGGTCGCGGGCGATCGGCAGGGTCATCCCGGCCACGCCGCTCTTCGACGCCGAGTAGGCGGCCTGCCCGATCTGGCCCTCGAACGCGGCCACCGAGGCGGTGTTCACGATGACGCCACGCTCCTCACCGAGCGGCTCGGCGCCGGCGATCCGCGCCGCCGCGAGCCGGACCACGTTGAAGGTGCCGACCAGGTTGATGTCGATGATCCGCTGGAACTGGTCGAGCGGGAACGGGCCGTCCTTGCCCACGGTCTTGATGCCGTTGCCGGTGCCGGCGCAGTTGACCGCGACCCGTAGGGTGCCGAGCTCGGCCGCGAGGTCCAGTGCGGCCGTGACGTCCGCCTCGCTGCGGACGTCACCGGGGGCGAACCGCACCCGCTCACCCAGCTTGTCCGCGACCGCGGCGCCGTCGGAGCTCGGCAGGTCGATGATCACTACGGAGGCACCGGCCTCCAGCAGCTTCTCCGTCGTCGCCAGCCCAAGACCGGAGGCTCCGCCGGTGACCAGCGCAACCGAGTCGGTGATGTTCAACTGCTGTTCCCTTCAGACTCTGACTTCACGACGTTGCTGTTTCGGTGCAGCCGGACGGGACGAGCCGCCCAGAGCGGCTCGACGAGGCGCTCCGGGCGCGGCTCGACGAGGCTCAGAGCAGCTCGAAGATGGTGGCGTTGGCCTGGCCGCCGCCCTCGCACATGGTCTGCAGCCCGTAGCGGATGCCGTTGTCCCGCATGTGGTGCACCAGGGTGGTGGTGAGCCGGGCACCGGAGCCGCCCAGCGGGTGGCCGAGCGCGATCGCGCCGCCGTTCGGGTTGAGTGCCTTGGCGTCGGCGCCGAGGTCGGCCAGCCAGGCCAGCGGCACCGGCGCGAACGCCTCGTTGACCTCGAAGGCACCGATCTCGTCCAGCCGCAGCCCGGAACGGCGCAGCGCCTTCTGGGTGGCCGGGATCGGCGCCGTCAGCATGATCACCGGGTCGGCGCCGGCGAGCACCGCGGTGTGTACCCGCACGATCGGGGTCAGGCCCAGCTCACGGGCCGTCTCGCTGGTGGTCATCAGCAGCGCCGCCGACCCGTCGGAGATCTGCGAGCTGTTCCCCGCGGTGACGACGCCGCCTTCCGGCTTGAACACGGTCTTGAGGCCGCCCAGCGTCTCCAGCGTGCCGCCGCGGCGGACGCCCTCGTCGCGGCTGATCACCGTGCCGTCGGGGAGGGTGACCGGGGCGATCTGCGCGTCGAACCGGCCCTCGTCCTGGGCCGTGGCCGCCTTCTCGTGCGAGGCGAGGGAGAACTCGTCGAGCTGGGTGCGGCTCAGGCCCCACCGCTGCGCGATCATCTCGGCGCCGATCCCCTGGTTCGGGGAGTCGGGGCCGTAGCGGGCGTGGAAGTCCGGGCCCAGCGGGTCCTGACCCAGCGACGAGCTGCCCATCGGGACCCGGCTCATCGACTCGACACCGCCGGCCACGACGATGTCGTAGTGGCCGGCGATCAGCCCGGCGGCGGCGAAGTGGACGGCCTGCTGGGACGAGCCGCACTGCCGGTCCACCGTCACGCCGGTGACCGACTCGGGCCAGCCGGCGGCCAGCGGGGCGTTGCGGGCGATGTCCAGGGTCTGCTCACCGACCTGGGAGACGCAGCCCCAGATCACGTCGTCGATGACCACCGGGTCGATCCCGGCCCGGCTGGCCAGCGCCCGCAGCACGTGTGCGGACAGGTCCACCGGATGCACTCCGGCCAGACCGCCGTTGCGCTTCCCGACGGGCGTACGTACGGCCTCCACGATCACGGCATCCGGCATGTGCTGCTCCTCGGTCGAGGGTTGGGTCCGCCGACGAGTGGCGGTGGGGGTCGGCGGAGCTGGCCGCGCGACCGTCACCGTCAATGCTGACGGCGAGGCGGCGTCACAGTCAAGTCTGACGGTGACCTCGACGGTCGGCTCCGAACGCGGCCGAACGCGGCCGTCTCCCGGCGCGTTGACACCCTCGGAGGGCGGAAGACGATGAATGGCATGCTCGGGAGAGCGGGCGCGACGCAGGCACGCCGCCGCACGGGAGGACCCATGACCAGCGAGGCCGAGCTGAGCTACCGCGCCCGTCGCGACGAGCAGCGCGAGGACAGCCGCAACCGGATCCTGGACGCCGCGGTCGACTGCCTGATCGAGGGCGGCTACGCCAGCGCGACCACGCCCCGCATCCAGGCGAGGGCGGGCATCTCACGCGGTGGGCTGCTCCACCACTTCCCCTCCCGCGACGCGCTGCTCGTCGCCGCGTCCGAGCATCTGGCCCGGCGGCGGATCGCCAGCACCGCGGCGACGGCCGAACAGATCGCCCGCACCCACCCCGCCGGCCCGCAGCGGCTGACCCGCATGGTCGAGCTGCTGTGGACGACCTTCCACGAACCGCACTGGTGGGCCGCCCTCGAGCTGTGGACGGCGGCGCGAACCCACGACGAGATCGCGGTGGCGCTGCGGCCGGTCGAACGGCATCTCGGCACGATCGTGCGCGACGGGGTCGACGCCATGTTCGGGCCGGACTACACCGGCCACCCGCGCTATCCCCAGGTGCGGGAACTACTGGTCAGCAGCATGCGGGGCCTGGCCCTCACCTACACGTTCGACCAGCGGGATCCGATCCACGATCCACACCTGGCCATGTGGAAGGACCTCGTCGTGGTCATGCTCCATGACCACGACGAGGTCCCCGGCCCCGCCGACGGTGGCGGCGGGGCCCACGACCGTCAGACGGAAACGCCCGCCACCGAATAGCAGAACTGGACGTCCCGGCCGGCCTTGTAGGCGTCCAGCCAACGGCCCGCGAAGGCGGGCAGCGGCTCCCCGGCGGGGCTGTGCCACGGCGCCTGGGAGAGCCCGAGGCGGTAGATCGTCGTCAGCAGCTCGCGGGTCGAGGCCACGTCGTAGAGCGACGACCGGCGCCCGCCGCCCAGGGCCTTGCCCAGCAGCTGCACGACCCGGCCTCCTTCTTTCTTCTCGACCGGCGGAGTCATCGCCTCGCGCACACCCGGCACGCATTCGACGAAGCCCTCGATGATCTGGAAGTAGGTCTGGAAGACGTGCCGGAACACCTTCGGCGCGACCATCGTCCGGTACCACGGCCTGCCGACCACGGCGTCGTAGATCTCCAGCGCGGAACTGCGGTGCTCGACCTCCTCGACGAAATGCCAGAGGAACAGTGAGGCCACCCGTTCGTCGCCGGGCCGGAAAAGCTCGGACTCGTGGTCGAGGAAGAGCTTGAACGTCGGCGTGAACGTCGCCTCGAGAGCGGCGGTGTAGGCGAGCTGGTACTGCAGGGAGGTGAAGGACAGCGCGTCGAAACGCTCGACGGCCTTGTCCACCACGCCCTGCAGGCCCGGATGGGTCAGGGCGAGCGCGGCCAGGTGCTTGCGATGGCTGTTCGCGTGCTGGGCCTCCTGGCGCAGGAAGGACTCCGCCTCGGCGGCGACCGCCTTGTCCTTGATGAGCGGAATGGCGATTCGGGTGGAGGCGACGATGTGCTTCTCGAACGCGATCGCCAACACACCGACCGCGTTGAGCATGACCGCCACATCGGGTGCGGACGGCTGCCAGTGGAAGGGAACGGTGTCGTCGAACGCGAACGGAATCCGACGGACTTCAAGATCGACCATTTCCGGCCGCCTCCTGCTCTTCCTCGCGAGGCTCGTGAACATTTCCGGTGATGGGCGCCGGCGCGGCGGCAGGGGCGTTCCGAGCGGCCATCGCGACCACCCAGGCGCATACCGCGGCGCAGCCCAGCACGTAGTACGGGTTGCCGATCGGGGTGCCGTCACCGGTCACGCCCTCGTGGGCGGAGAGCAGATCCGGCAGGGCCGTCAGCCACAGCACGGCGAGCACAGTCAGGTAGATCGTTCCGTACAGCACGGCGTAGCCGTTCACGAGACGATCCGCGGGAGCCGGGGGCGCCGCAGGAGCCGCGTCATCCGCGTCCGCGCGAGCCGCGCGAGCCGCGGGTGGCGCGGGTGGCGCGGGTGGCGCGGGTGGCGCGGGTGGCGCGGG
>NZ_ADGX01000276.1 GCF_000177675.1 Parafrankia sp. EUN1f | reverse complement strand
GCGGCGTATTCCGGCGTTGCATCCGGCAGTGTGGCGGTGCTGGACGGGCGGTTGCCTGACGGCAGTGGCATCGACGTGTGCCGGGAGATCCGGTCGGCGTTGCCGGGGGTGGCGTGTCTGATTCTGACGTCGTATGACGATGACGAGGCGCTGTTCTCCGCGATCATGGCTGGTGCGGCGGGGTATGTGCTGAAGGAGATCCGGGGCAACGACCTGGTGGGTGCGATCCGGACGGTGGCGTCGGGTCAGTCGTTGCTGGCTCCGTCGGTGACGCGTCGGGTGTTGGAGCGGCTGCGGGACGGGCCGCACGAGGATCCGGCGATGGCGACGCTGAACCAGCGGGAGCGGGAGATCCTGCAGCTGATCGCGGACGGGTTGACGAACCGGCAGATCGGTACCCGGCTGGGGCTGTCGGAGAAGACCGTGAAGAACTACGTGTCGAGCATTCTGGAGAAGCTGGGCCTGGCCAGCCGCACGCAGGCGGCGGTCTACCTGATGAAGCAGGCCGGAGAATAGAAACCGCCGGGGAATGCCTGCTGGTGTGCGCGCTGCTGGTGGGCGCGCGCGGCGCGGTCCGGCTCAGCTGGTGGGCGCTGGAACGGCTCGAATGTGGGATGTCCGACAGCACCGCGAAGGAGCCGGCCCCCCGGTGCGAACGTCCTGGGAACGGCGGGCTGGACGTCGCGGGGAATCAGGACCGAGAAGTCACCTGACGCGGTGGGACGTAAGGGAGGATCCTGAAGACCAGGCGGGGAAACGGATCTGGGAGGAAGCTCTCCACGATCGTCGGAGTCGATCGCCACCGGGCTCGTCCGGTGAGTTCCGCCCGCCGGCCACGGTCCCAAAGGAACCGGGCTCCGGTGCGGTCGGTGTGACACGGCAGGTGTGAGACCGAGCATGCACCGTCCCGGCAGACGGTCTGGAGACGAAGATGTTTCTGCATGACGACGCTCCTTCGGGGCAGGCCACCGACATCCGTTCCGAATCCTGGGCACCCACCGAGGTCGGAACGGCACCCGAGCCGGCCGTGCGCGAGCTACGTCTTGACAGCCGTGAAACCGTGGAAACCGCGACCGCCTTCGTCTTTCTCACCGAGGATCGGGCCTACAAACTACGCAAGCCGGTCGACCTCGGATTCATTCACCTTCGTTCCCGGCAGGCGCGGCTGAACGCCTGCGAGGACGAGGTACGACTTAACCGCGAACTGGCCGCCGACACCTACCTCGGCGTCGCCGACATCCGCGACGGATCCGGCCGGCTGTGTGATCACATGGTCGTCATGCAGCGGATGCCGGCCGCCCGGCGGCTTTCGACGCTGGTAACAGCGTCGGTCGCGGCCACGGAGGCACCCCAGGCGCAGGCCGGGCTCCTCGCGGAGCTGCAGGCGCTCGCCCGGCGGACCGCGGCCTTCCACGACCAGTGCGCGACCTCGCCCGAGATCACCCGCGCCGGCGGCCGGTTCGCGTTGCAGGCGCTGTGGCTGGAAGCGCTGGAAGGGCTCGCGCCGTTCCGTGGGCGTCTGCTGGACGCCGCCGTGGTCGACGAGATCGGCACGCTCGCGCTGCGCTACCTGACCGGTCGCGGCGCGCTGCTCGCGCGGCGCGCCCGCACCGGGCGGATCCGTGCCGGGCACGGCGACCTGCGCGCCGACGACATCTACTGCCTGCCGGACGGCCCGCGGGTGCTCGGCAGCGTCAGCCCCGACCCCGCGCGGCGCGTCGGGGACGTCCTGGGCGGGGTCGCCTCGCTGGCGGTGGACCTGGAGCTGCTCGGCGCCCCCGCGGCCGCCCGGGCGTTCCTCGACGCCTACCGGGAGGCGTCCGGTGATGCCGGCCCCGCCTCGCTGGAACATCTGTTCATCGCCCAGCGGGCCGTCGTCCGCGCGGGAGCCGCCTGCGTGCGCGCCCATCAGGGCGATCCGGGTGCGGACGAGCAGGCGCGGGCACTCGCCGCGCTCGCGCTGGCGCACCTGCGGCGCGGCCGGGTTCGGCTGGTGCTCGTCGGCGGCCTGCCCGGAACCGGCAAGTCGACGTTGTCCCGCAACCTCGTCGCCGCCGCCGGCGACGACTGGCTGCTGCTGCGTTCGGACATCGTCCGCAAGGAGCTGGTGGGCCTCGCGCCGGACGTGTCCGCGGAGGCGCCTCCCGGCGAGGGCATCTACACCGCCGACGCGACCGAGCACAGCTACGCCGAGCTGCTCACCCGGGCCCGCCACGCCCTCGAGCACGGCCAGACCGTCGTCCTCGACGCGTCCTGGTCGTCGCGGCGCCCCCGCGAGCGGGCGGCGGAGGTGGCGGGGGAGTGCGACGCGGACCTCATGTCGATCCGCTGCGTGACCCCGCCGAAGGTCGCCGTGGCGCGCATCGTGGCGCGAGCGGCCAGCTCCGCAGCGGGCCGTGCCGGTGGCCCGGGCGGCGAGGCACCGGGGGGATCGGCCGGCGGCGCCGCGGTCGACCCGTCGGACGCGACGGAGCTGGTCTACTTCGACATGGCCACCCGCACCGACCCCTGGCCGCAGGCGACGGACGTGGACACGTCCACCTCGGCCGAGGAGTCGGCGGCCGCGGCCCGACGGCTGGTCGACTGAGACACCCGAGAACACCCGAGAACACCCGAGAACACCTGCGGACCGCGGCGGCCGCTGGCGGGAGACCGCGAGCGGCCGCCAGGCCTGTGTCAACCGGTACCGAGTGCGCCCACCATCAAGATAGTCAACAGTGTTGACGGCTGTGCGCGCCTCGATTTGATCTTGAATTTCCAGATCGTCGACGGCTGTCCACGGATCCCGAGCCCGTCGGCGCCGGGTGGCGCCGCTCACCCGGGCGGCCAGCCCTGGTGCGGGGCTGCTGCTGAGCAAGACCTGAGGATCTCGGTCGTTCTCGCAACCGAAATCCTCAGGTCTTGCGAATTACCAAGGGAATCGCTGCCCTTTTAGCCCCTCTTGTAGGAAATGCTGGTGCCGTTCCGTCGCTGCTTGCCTGCGTCGGTGGGGGCGGACGTCAGCGGCGCATCAGCAGCGGGCCGCCGAACAGGTGGGCGCCGACCATCTCGAAGTTGGTCGTGGCGAGCGTGATGTGACGGGCCGCGGTGTGCACATCGCGGAAGCACCGGTCGAGGGCGTCGCCGGAGCGCAGCGCGGCCGCGCCCGCGGCGGTGTGCACCATGGTCACGGCCTGCACGCAGTTCTCCGCGACGGCGGCGGCCGCGAGGCGGACGACCGCGGACAGTTCCTCCCCGCCGTGCTCACCGCAGGTGGTGGCCTGGTCGGCGGCGTCCGCGAGGACGAGCTCGGCCGCCCGGACCAGGGCGGTGGCGCGGGCGAAGGTCGCGTGCACGGTCGCCCGCTCGGCCAGCGCCTCCGTCGAGCGCGCCGGGACGGTGCGGGCGGCCAGCTCGCGGAACACGGCCAGGGCCTGCTGGGCGATGCCGATTGTGGTCGCCGCGGTGGTGAACGGCGCGAAGTCGTAGTAGGCGATCGCATAACCACGGGAGCGGCGTGGGCTCGGCGGGCGGCGCAGCAGCGAACCGTCCACCGCATGGCTTTCGGGGACGACGACATTGTCCACGATGAAACTCCCGCTTCCCGTTCCGCGCAGGCCCAGGGAATGCCAGTCGTCGACGAAGGTGACCGCGCTGCTCGGCACGCACAGCATCCGAATCGGCGCCGGCCCGGCTCCCTGCCCGTCGGTGAGGGTGACGGTGCAGACGAGCCAGCTGGCGTGGGTGGCGCCGCTGGCGAAGGCCCAGCGGCCGCTCACCCGGTAGCCACCCGGTACCCGCACCGCCTGACCGGTGGGGTTGACCCCGCCGACGACCAGCCCGCGGCTGCCGCAGAACAGCCGGCAGGACACCTTGTCGGGCAGATAGTCCGACAGCCGCCCGATCGCGCCCTGGACGCCCATCTGCCAGGCCGCGGACGGGTCCACGCGCGCGATCGCCTGCAGCACGGCGGAGCCGGTGCGCAGGCTCACCCCGCCGCCGCCCAGCGCGCGTGACACCCACATCCGGTGGAAGTCCTGCGCGCGCAGCGCGTCGATGACAGCTGGCGAGGTGGTGCGATCAGCCTCGGCCTGCGCGCGGTTCTCGGCGAGCGTGGCGCTGATCGTCTCGACCCGCGCCAGCCAGGTCCGCGTCTCGTCCGAGACCTCCGCGCAGGTGTGCGCCATTCACCGACCACCGTTTCGTCGCGAGCGCGGGAAGCCGGTTGGTGCCGCGCAGGGGGACAGATCCGCATCCACTCTGCGATGGTAGGTTGCCTGCCGCAGTTTCTGGCTGTGGTGGGAAAATGTTCCGCAATCGCGGATGCCATCTGACCTGCGATGTGTCGTCGGGAAGCCGGGAAGCCGTCGACATTCGCCCCTTGTGCCGTCCGTGCGGACCGGCGGGCAGGCGGTGGCGGCGGGCCTTGCGGGCCCGCCGTGGGTCCGGGTTGGCCCGCGGCGCGACGGGTCGGCGTGTCGATACCGGAGCACGGTGGTATGAGTCGTGGGCGTGTCGCCCCGGTTTCGGGGCCCTGAGGCGGGTTGTAGGGGAGAATTCCGAGGTGCCGGAGAAGGCGGAACCCAAGACGTCGAACGACCCCTCGGTGGACCGGCGTCGCCTGCTCGCCGGCAGGTACCGGCTCGGGCCGATCCTCGGCAGCGGCGGGGCGGGAATCGTCCGTGCGGGTGAGGACACGCTGCTGCGCCGCCCGGTCGCGATCAAGCAGGTCCGGCTGCCGCCGCCGGCCGTGGAGGGCGACGGTGACGCCACCCGCGAGCGGGCCGTCAGCCGGGAGCGGGTGCTGCGCGAGGCGCGGGTCGCGGCACGGCTGCGCCATCCGGGCCTGGTCGCCGTCTACGACGTCATCGAGGCCGACGGCTCGCCCTGGATCGTCATGGAGCTGGTCGAGGGCCGGTCCCTGGCCGAGATCATCCGCGAGTCGGGCCGGCTCACCCCGGCGACGGTCGCGCGGATGGGCGTGAGCCTGGCCTACGCGCTGGAGGCGGCGCACCGCTCCGGGGTCGTGCATCGCGACGTCAAGCCGGGCAACGTCCTGGTCACCCCGGACGGGCAGCCGCGGCTCACCGACTTCGGCATCGCGGTGAGCGAGGGCGACCCGGCGCTGACCAGCACCGGCATCGTGGTGGGTTCGCCGGCCTACATTCCGCCCGAGCGGGCCCGCGGCGCGCGGGTGGCCGCGCCCGGCGACGTGTGGGGCCTGGGCGCCACCATGTTCTCCGCCGTCGAGGGCGAGCCGCCGTACGCCGGCGAGGGCGCGCTGGCCACCCTCGCGGCCATCGTCGAGGACCGGCGCCGTCCCTGCCCGCATGCGGGTCCGCTGGGCCCGGTCCTGGCGCAGCTGCTCGACCCGGACCCCGACCGGCGGCCGTCGCTGGCGCAGGCCCGTGCGATGCTGCGCCAGATCGCGGCCAGCGAGCCCTATCCGACCAGGGAGTTCGACGCGTCGGCCCACGCCGACGTCGATCCGGGGCCGGATCCGGCGTCGGCCCGCCAGCCCGCGCCGATCCGCGAGCGGGACGTCCCGGCCGAGCACCGCGAGGTGGCTGCGCCCAGCGGGCCCTCGGCCGCCGACCGGGCCGCCGGGCCTGCCAGGGACCGC
>NZ_ADGX01000277.1 GCF_000177675.1 Parafrankia sp. EUN1f | reverse complement strand
GGCCAGGCTGCCTCTTCTCGTGGCTGACGGTCAACGGCTCGCCGCCCGGTTCGTCCAGCGTCTGCGCAGTCCACGTCGGTGACTCGTTGGTCACGAACCAGGTGTAGGAGCGGCCACGAGGATCGGGGGGTATCGGGAGTCCGCCGTTCCAGAGTCTGGGCTTCGTTCGTGGGTAGTGCACGGGGATATCCGGATCTCCCTGCGCGGCGGCGAGGATGGCTCTGATGTGCGCGGCCTGGCCGAAAGAGCCTCCAGAGCCTCTGCGGACGGTGGCCTGCTGGTAGCGGACGACGGCATTCCGCCCGAGGACGAACATTCGGGCGGGATGGCCGGTCTCCCCCGGCTCGTCCGGCGCCGGCGCTGGGCCAAGTCGAGGTCGAGGTCGAGGTAGTAGTCACGCCAGGCGGATCCGTCTGCCAGCGTGGTGTGGGCCCAGTCGACGACGGTCGAGACGCTGCCGAAGCCGAGCGGCTTGCCGAATCCCAAGCGGTGGAAGCGCTGGGCCTGGCCGCTAGCCCTCGGTGAACACCAGGCGGCGCCCGACGGATCTCGGATTCGGTGATCAGCCTGTCACCTCGCCACACGCTGCGGGAGCTCTGATCGGCCCCGTCGTGCCGTCACGCTACTACCGGCAGACATCGTCGACGGGGACGGTGGCGCGGCAACTCGCCAACCTGTCTCGGAACGTCGGATGAGGACAGATCGCGGCACCGGGCACATCTCGGTCGCCGGTCGACCCCACCACCGGTGGCTTAGGGCCGAAGGCATCCAACGCGCCACCGGTCAACCACCACCAATGGGAACAGTCGCGGCGCCGCTGTAGCATGGTCACGCTCCGCAGCACTCGATCAGCTCAGGTGAGGCAGCCGAACTCGACATCTCCTGAACCCCACATCCAATGCCAGCCGCACTGTACCGAGACGCCAGCACCCCGGAGACAACACACCCGAGCATCATCGCCGCCCGCCGGTGAGCTATGTGTGCCACGCCCGCACCGGGTCATCCGCTGACGACCCGCAAACACCCTGGCCCACACCCGCAAAGAGAGACGAGATGCCTTCACGAACCGGCTCCGTAGACCTTATAGCTTTCCGCCGCTCGCTGCACGAAGCGCCGGAGCTTTCTTATCAGGAGCACGGGACGACCAGAACAATCTACCGCGCGCTGGCGGCGGCGGGGCTGGCGCCGGAGGTTCTCCCCGGAGGGGTGGGCCTTTTTTGTAACATCTCCGGCGAAGGCGGACCTATGGTTGCGCTGCGCGCCGATATCGACGCGCTGCCGATCCAGGACGAGAAAGATGTCCCCTACCGGTCGAAAGTGTCCGGGGTCTCACATTCATGTGGCCACGACGTGCACACAGCGATCGTCCTCGGAGCAGGCTTGGAGCTCGCGCAGCGGCAGGCCGAATTTGCCACCGGTGGAGTGCGCCTGATATTTCAGGCCGCCGAGGAAGTACATCCCAGCGGCGCACTCGCGGCGATCGACGCAGGGGTCCTGGACCAGGTTGGCATGATTTACGCGCTCCACTGCGATCCCAAGCTGACAGCCGGAACGATTGGGACCAGGAGCGGCCCGATCACCGCGAGTTCCGACTATCTCGAGATCACCGTGCAAGCCCTCGAGTCCAACGCACCAGAAAACGACGGCCGTCTGACCTTCGCGCTGGCGAAAGTACTGAGCGAGCTTCCGACATATCTGCAGCGAGAATTTGGATCGACGGGATTCTCTGTGCCTTCACTGGTGTTCGGCAGGGTCGACACCGAATTGGCCGTCGACGGCCAGACACCTGTCTCTGAATATGCTCTGGGCACGGTACGCTGCCTGGACCGAGATTCCTGGGAACGCGCCCCGGCAGTAATCGATGAATATCTCGCCAAGGCATCCCCCCTCCTCGGAGCACAGGTCACCGGAAAATACACCAGAGTTGCCCCCAGCATCATCAACGATCCTGAGTGCACGCAGCTCCTCGAGGCTGCGGTCACCGCGGAGCTAGGCGCGGCGAACCTCGTGCACGTGGAGCAGAGCCTCGGCGGAGAGGACTTCTCCTGGTTCCTGGAGAAGGTACCCGGCTCCTACGCACGCCTTGGAGTCTCCCCGCGGGATGCGCCGCCGTCCGCCGACCTGCACTCGGGCCGATTCGACGTCGACGAGAGCGCCATTGATACCGGGGTCCGTGTGCTCACCGAGACCGCGCTGATGAGCTTGCGCGCGGCAAAGACAATGACGGCGTCCAGGGCCACCCAGGCAGGTAACGCCACGGAGGCTCCCTCAAATCAGCTCTGAGCGCGGCACAACGAGGGAGACATTACGACCGCCGGGTGACCCGACGCCAGCCAGATCAGCGGACTCGCCAAGCCCGACGGCCGACGACGCCAGGAGCAGCCAGCTCGAAATCCTGCCGCCAACGAGAAGACCGATCGTGACGCTACCGGAACCCGTCGCCTGCCGTTCAGGAGCATGACAGCAGATATAGCTATCGCCTGACGAGACAACCTTCAGCTGGTGGATCGGCTCGAGAGTCGCATCCAGCATGGTGGGCACCAGGTTCCCGAGTCTCACACCCACGATGAGAACAGTGTCACGAAACATCACCGCGCCCTGGATGGTAGGCCCACCGTCGCCACGAATCATTTGTGTCGTGTTGACCAGTTTCACCCGCGTGTGGGCCGGCAGAGTATTCGTGACCGTCACGCCCGGACCCAACCAGCAGTCATCGCCCACGGTGATCGGGCCGAGGACCCGGACGCCAGCACCCATTTCGACCCGGTCGCCGATGTCCGGGTGGCGTCGCGAGCCGAGCGGCCGCAGGCTTGAGTCAGCAATAGCCGCGCCGCCGAGCACAACATCCTGCAGAAGGTAGCAGTCCGTGCCAAGCCGGACCTGTTCACCGATCACCGTGCCAAGACCGTGATCTATGACGAAGCGTGCACCTATCGATGCCGCCGGATGGATCTCGACGCCCGTCTCCACCTTCATCAGCTCCGAGAGGCCGCGCGCCAGGCAGACGAGGTAGAATCTGACGGCATCTCCAGCAGGAAATGACAGCGCCCGCCGGTGGATCAGGTTGGAAACGCGATAGCCGAGAACCGCGCGAAAACAACGATACGTGGCAAGGACGTAGTCGGGATCACCCATCGCGGCCGCGTCGCGCCTGGCAAATGCCCAGAGGTCTTCCAGAGCGCTCCTGGCCGCATCGTCGAGCCAGGGCCTGGCCAGCGTCACGAACGGAGCGAGCTCCGGCCGGATCCCAACGACAGCACGGAGCGCATGCTCCGCATCCAGAATAATACTTTGGAACGGATCTCTCGACATCAGTCGTAATCTTCTCCTCGGTCGTAGAGAACCGCCACGAAGACGCGAGCTCGGCACGCGTCACTGGCCCGGTAGCTCTCCCGGGCCTTGGCTATGCCCGCGACGTTGGCCGCACTACTTGGGCCCACAAGAAGCCGAAAATTCCGCAGCAGCCACATTCTGGCCGCAGCCGCCTCGCCTTCATCGACAGCGAGAACACCGTCGAGGTCCTCGGACGAGAAGAACGGCGGGGCCTCTCCTACCGCTATCCCTTCCAGCCCATGACTCCCGTAGACACCGCTCACCAGATCACAGTTGGGCGGTTCGATCGCCAGAACCTTCACCTCGTCAAACCAGCTCTTCAGCACGGTGGAGATTCCATGCATTGTGGCACCCGTGCCAAGACCACCGACGAGGACTATCTCCGCACCCCGACCACAGCCGCCCCCGACGAGCTGCGCGAGCAGCTCCGGACCTGTCTCCTGAAGGTGGGTCTTCGGATTAGCCGGATTATGAAACTGATCGAGATAGTATACCCTCTCGCCCTCCGCGGCCAGCACCTCATCAATAGCCTCCTGGTTGTTCCGACAGCCAGGAAAGTCACTCAGCCGGTCCAGCACAGTGGCGCCGAGACGTCTAGCGATCGCCCGCTTGTGCGGCGAGTAGTCCGGATCGGTTATCAACATGAGCTCATAACCACGACAGCGCGCCTCAATCGCGAGCCCGATCCCGAGGTTCCCGCCAGTCCGTTCCAGAAGCGTACGCCCACAACCAGGAAAGATCTTCCCCCGGATTTCAGCGTCATCGACAAGGGCGCGGGCCACCCGAGCCTTGTGGCTTCGACCCGGATGCAGTAGCTCGCACTTCAGGAACATGTCAGGTGCCGTTTGGATCAGTGGCGTTGGCAGTAACGCGGACACCTCCAGATGGTAAACTTAACGGGTCCGACGCCGCAAGGATTCCAGGTCGCACCGAGGGAATGTGGACGCGATCCGCCAGGGTTGCTCGGCATCCAGTTTTCGCCGACGAGGTCGGTTCAGGGTCACGCGGGATCGCCGAACCTGCAGGGCGATGCGCGAGGCACGCCCAAGTGAGGCACTATGCGCGGTGTCCACGCGCCGCGGCGGCAGCTCGTGGCGTCCTTCCCGGCCCGGCCCGGCCGAACCCGCCGACACATCAGGCCAGCCCAACCCAAGCCCGCCACATTCGTCCGCGACCATTGACTGGTCAAGAATGGACTGCGCTGAAGCGGCGACGCCGTCTTCAGTGCAGGCCTCAGCCAGGTACGAACCGGCAACGCGCCCCGGGTCATGGCGGCTCGGCGCCACGCGCACCGGCGCTGGAATCCGCCATCAGGCCCGCCGCCCCGAGCGACCCCTGGGCGCGACCACGAAACTTGCTTGCTAGCCGACAACTTCGCCGGGACTCCGGACCACCTGGCCCCGAAGCGACGGGCTTGGGGCCGCGGGCCAAGGGCGAGTCCTTACCAGGGATTACCCAGCCGCCTGAGCGAGCTCGTCCTCACGGCGGGCCGCGGCTACGTCGGCGTATACGGCATCCCCCGCAGAAACCCGACGGCATCTCTCCACCCCATCGCCCGTCAGGCGTCGGCCGCGCGAGCGAAAGCTGCTGTCAGCGCGCTGACACCACGCCAACTCGGCTATATTCTCGTAGTACGGGAGGCCTGGGCTCACGTAGAGCGGAGACTGCAAGGAAACGGAGCACGCAATGCGGCGAGCAGCACTCACGGCCGTTCCAGAGGATCGACTCAGAGCACAGCTGGGCATGAAGTGGTCGCGCGCGCAGCCAAATGAGGTGCCGCTCGACGTGGCAGATCTCGATTTTGAACTCGCGACGCCGATACACGACACCATAAACGACGCTTTGACGAAGTCGGACGTCGGCTACCCGGACTTCTCCGGGCCCACGGTGAACCGTCTCAGGGAAATCTTCGCGAATCGCCAGTCGCACCTCTACGGTGCCAGCGTGGACGAAAGTCGCGTTGAGATCTGCGCACAGTCCATGCAATCTCTCTGCTGCGCGGTCCTGGCCTTCACGGCACCGGGGGACGAAGTCGTCACGCACACACCGTGCTACCTGCCTATCCGGACGGCAGTCGAACAGCTCGGACGACGCTGCGTACTCCTGCCGGTGCGCGAGAGCAGAAGTGCGGAGGAGTTCGAGGAATCCATTCGGAGGATTCGGCCCGACGGCACTCGGATAGGAATGATTGTTCT